>NZ_CP053346.1:4540000-4896028 GCF_013113735.1 Sphingomonas sp. AP4-R1 | reverse complement strand
GCTCGGGTCCGTGCTGCTGGCAGGGGCACCGGCGATGGTCGCGCACGCACAGAGCACACAGGCAGGGCATGTCTTTGCGATCGCGGGTGGCCCGCTGCAGCAGGCGCTGACGGCCTATGCCGCGACCACCGGCATCCAGCTTCTGTATGCCAGCGAACTGGTCGAGGGGCGCACCGCGCCGCGGCTGGTCGGGCGCTACACCGACACCGACGCGCTGAGCCGATTGCTGGCGGGGAGCGGCATCGGATCGCGCCGTGTCGACGAAAAAGTGGTCGTGCTGGAGGTCGATGCACGCCCCGCGCCCGCGCCGGGCACGCCGCAGCGAACCGACGACAAAGGCGCGCTCGCCGAGGCGGAGCCCGCACACAGCACCCCGGTCCCTGCACCGCCCCGCACTTCGGACGCGAGCGATGCCCGCCGCGACACCATCGAGCCGATCGTGGTCACCGGATCGCATATTCGCGGGGTTTCGGCGGGGACGCCGCCGGTGATCCGGTTCGATCGCGACGATTTCGACCGGCGCGGTTATGCGACGGTCGGACAGGCCCTGCAGGCGCTGCCCGGCAATTTCGGCGGGATGGCGACCGAGCAGAGTGCACAGACGCTGGCGGACCGGACGGGCAGCAATGCAACGCTGGCGACCGGCGTCAATCTGCGGGGGCTGGGGGCAGGGGCCACGCTCGTGCTCGTCAACGGGCAGAGGCTGGGCGGCTCCGGCACCGAGGGCGCGTTTGCCGACGTCTCGACGATCCCGACCGGCGCGCTGGACCGGGTCGAGATCCTCGAGGATGGCGCCTCGGCCATTTATGGCTCGGACGCGGTCGGCGGTGTCGTCAACATCCTGCTGCGGAGACGCTTCACGGGCGAAGAGAGCCGGCTGCGTTTGGGCACGGTGACGAAAGGCGGCCGACGGGACGTGCAGGCCGGCCAGACGCTGGGCAGGCGCTGGTCGGGCGGCGGTGCGATGCTCGCCTATGAATTTGGCCGCACCGGTCGTCTCGCCAATCTCGATCGGCCTTTCACGCGCTCCGAGGATCTGCGCTCGCTCGGCGGCACGGACCATAGTTCGATCGTGAGTGCGCCCGGCAATATTCTGGGCATCGATCCCCGGACCGGTGCGCTGGGCGTCACCTACGGGATCCGGCCGGGCAGCAATGGTGGTGCGCCGCAATTCGCCGCCGGCAGCGCCAATCGGGAGGACAGGCTGGCTTATGGCGACCTGATTCCGCGCCAGACCCGGCACAGCGCCTATGCCGCCATCGACCAGGAGATCGCCGACGGGATCACGCTCACGGCAGATGTGCGCTACAGCCACCGGGCGTTCGAGGCGCATCTGCCGCCGGCTCTGGCGGTGGTGACGATCACGCGGGCCAATCCCTATTTCGTCTCGCCGACGGGGGCGGCCTCCGACATGATCGCCTATTCGATGGGGCCTGAGGCGGGCGCGATCCGCAATCACGGCTTCAGCGAGGCGCTGGCCGGCTCGGTCGGGCTCGATGCCGAACTCGGGCGGGACTGGAAGCTGCGCGGCTATGGCGCGTTCGCGCAGTCGCGCGAACATTATCGATCGGACAATCAGGTCAATACGGCGGCGCTGGCGGAGGCGACCGGCAGCGTCGCCGACGATCCGACGACGCCGTACAGCACCCCGCGCGACGGCTATTTCAACCCCTATGGGGCGGGATCGTCCAATAGGGCGACGACGATCGCTTATATTACGAGCGGCTTCAGCGACATCCGGGTGCGGACGCGGGTGCTGAGCGCGCATGTCGATGCCGATGGCGCGCTGATCGCGCTGCCGGCCGGTGACGCGAAGCTGGCGGTGGGCGGTGACATCCGGCGCGAAAGCTTCGCCACGCTCGGCACGGCGCCATCGGGCGGGGCCGGCGTGCGCACGCTCTATGACATAGGAGGGCATCGGCTGGTGACGGCCGGCTTTGCCGAACTGGCGGTGCCCTTGTTTGGAGCGGCCAATGCCCGTCCCGGCGTCGAGCGCCTCGATCTGTCGGTCTCCGGCCGGGTCGAACAGTATCAGGCGATCGGCACCACCGCCAATCCCAAGGTCGGCCTGTCGTGGGTACCGCTTTCCGGGCTGACGGTGCGATCGAACTGGGGAACATCGTTCCGGGCGCCCAATCTGCGGCAATTGCGGGCGGGCCAGGTCTATTCGGTCAGCACGTTGCGCAGCCTGACGGGCGCGACCGTGCCGGTCATCCAGCTCACGGGCGGCAATCCGGATCTGAAACCGGAAAAGGCGCGCTCCTGGACGGCGGGGGTCGATATCGTGCCCGCGCCGGTTCCCGGCCTGTCGCTGCATGCGACCTGGTTCCACACCATATTCCGCCAGCGGATCGCGACGCCGGCCAATGACAATTTTTCGAATGCGCTGCGCGATCCCACGCTCGCGCCGTTCGTCGAGACGGTGTCGCCCGTGACCAATCCGGCCGATCTCGCCCGGATCAACGCGCTGTACGCCGACCCGGCGTTTCGGGCGAGCAGCAGCGGCTTTCCGCCGACGAGCATCGGCGCGATCGTCGACACGCGCAATTCGAACACCGGCCGCGTGACCGTGAGCGGGCTCGATCTGACGGTCGGCTATGCCCTGCCGGTCGGGGCCAACCGCTTCGACCTGTCGATGACCGGGACCTATTTGGATCGCTGGGACGAGAAGGTCACGCCGACCTCGGCTTCGGTCGACCGGCTCGACCAGATCGGACGGCCGCTGAGTGTGCGCGGGCAGGGCTCGCTCGGCTGGACGCGGGGCCGCGTCAATGCGCTGGCGACGCTCCATCATGTGACCGGTTATCGCGATCCGACGGGGCGCCGGATCCACGCATGGGATACGGTCGACCTGCAGGTGGGCGTGAGGATTCCGGCGCGTGCGGGATGGCTCGGCGGCACGTCGATTGCGATTGCAGCCAGCAATCTGTTCGACACCGCACCGCCCTTTTACGACAATCCGAACGGCTATGGCTATGATGCGACCAACGCCGACGCGCTCGGTCGCTATGTGTCCCTTCAGCTGACACGGACATGGTGAGCAGATGGGCGAACCTGACCGCCCTGTGGGGCTGCATCGCCTGCTCGGTTGCGACCGGATTGCTTGCGCGGCCTTATACGGTCGACGACCTGATCCGGACCGAGCGGTTTGGCCGCACCCTGGTCGCGCCGGGCGGCCGCTGGCTGATCGTCGAGCGCCTCGGCGCTCTCGACCAGGCCGATCCTGTCGAGGAACTGGCGCTCAGAACCGCACGCTCGAGCCTTTACCGGGTCGATCTGGCGCATCCGGGGCCGGCGCAGCCCATGTTGGGCCCCGGCGAGAATAAAGGCACGATCGCGCTGGGTTTCTCGCCGCAGGGTAGCCGGCTCGCGATCGGGCGGCTGCAGGACGACCGCTGGCAGCTCGGCGTGGTGACGCTGGCGACCGGCGCGGTGCGCTGGTTCGCTGTGTCGCCGGATTATTCGTCGTGGCGGGCGACATTGGGCTGGGCCGGGGAGGGGAGACTGGTGCTGATCGCCCAGCCGGACGGCCGGCTGCCCTGGGTGCTGGGCGGCGACCGGCGCAGCCAGGACGCGCAGATCGCGGCGTGGGCGACGATGCGGGCAGGGAACGCGCCGTCGGCGACGATGATCGGGAGCGGCCGCTATCGTCAGGAAACACCGTCACCTGCCGCAACCCGGCTGATCGCGCTCGACATCGCAACCGGCGTGCAGCGTGAACTGGCGACCGGACTGCTCCAGTCGATTGCGGTGGCGCCCGACGGCCGGCATGTGGCGCTGGTCGCCGAGGGCGCGGTCATTCCGCCCGATCCGGGCAGGCTGGTGCGCCCGAGCGACGATCCTCGCCATCGCACGCTGCAATTGATCGAGATCGGGAGCGGGCACAGCTGGGCGCCATGCGGAGCCTGCGATGTGCCGTTCGATCCGCCGCTCTGGTCGCCGCAGGGACGCGACTTGCTCTTCTACGCGCGCGATCCGGACAGCGACTGGCAGGCGGGCAAGGTGCGGCGGGCGGATGTCGATGCCAAGCGGGTGACCGCGATCGATCCGGCGTTTCGCGCCAGCGTCCGCACCGCCGATGCCTTCTATGCGGCGGTCGCGCTCGGCTGGATGGGGCGCACACCGGTCGCGCTGGGCCACATGGATCCCCATGCTCCGGCGGCCTGGTATCGGCTGGACGGTCGGCCGCGCGCCTTGGCGCGTGCAATGGAGGAGAGGGCGCCGACCCTGGTTCGCACGCGGGAGGGCGTCCCGCTGCTGCTGTCCCGCGATGCGGCCTGGCGGCTGACGCCAAGCGGACCGCGTCGGATCCTGGGCGACATGCCGGCGATCGGCGTGTCGCCGACGAGCATCATGGGTGGGGAAACCCGGTCGACGGGAAGCGCGATCTTCGGATGGCGCGCCGCGCAGGATGGACGGATGGTGGTGGCCACGGCCGCCGGGTCGCTGTCGATCGCAATCGGGGGACGCGCATTCCGCCCGCTGGCGGTCAGCGCCGGGCAGCGGGCCGTTGTCGGGACCGTGACCGACGACCGCGGGGTTGCCGATCTGCTGGTGTTGCGCCCCGGCAAGCCGCCATTGATGGCCGCGCGGGTCAATGCGATGCTCGCCGATGTCGAGGCACCACCGCCCTTGTCCTTGCACCATCGCCTGCCCGATGGCCGATCGGTGACCAGCTGGCTCTATCTGCCGGACCGGGCACCGGCGTCGCGCCCGCCGCCGCTCGTCGTGGTCGCTTATGCCGGCAGCGTGTCCGGCGAGACGCCCCCTGCGGGCTGGGGGCCGGGTGACGGATCGCCCCAGACGAACATCGCCGTGCTGCGCGGCCACGGCTTCGCCGTTCTTCAGCCGAGCATGCCGATGCTGCCGGTGACCGACCGGTCTTATGATTTTGCCGGTCAGATCGGGTCTGCGGTGGATGCCGCGGTCGCCACGGGCCGGGTCGACGGGCAGCATGTCGGTCTGTGGGGGCATAGTTTCGGCGGCTATACGGCCGCGACGACGGCGACCGAGACCGACCGGTTCAAGGCGATCGTCGTCTCGAACGGTATTTATGACCCTGCGAGCTTTCGCGGCACGTTCGCGCCGCAAAGCCGGCTGGATCCCGGTGCCAATGTCGGTCTGGTGACGCAGGCCGGATGGACCGAGACCGGACAGGCTCATCTGGGAACCGTGCCCTGGTCCGACCCGGCGCGATATATTGCGCACAGCCCCGTCTATCAGGCGGGGCGGATCCAGACCCCGCTGCTGATCATCGCCGGTGACCGCGATTTCGTCTCGCTCAACCAGGGCGAGATGCTGTTTTCGGCGCTGGACCGTCAGAACAAGGATGCGCTGCTGGTCAGCTATTGGGGCGAGAATCACACGCTGGCGAGCCCGGCCAATCTGCGCGATTGCTATGCGCGCATTCTCGCCTGGTTCGACACCTATCTGGGCACGGCCAGCGGTGCGGACCAGCCGGCTCGATGAGGATGGCGCCGGTTCAGCGCGCGAGGTCGCCGAGTGAATAGCTCGTGCTGCGCCCGCCCGCTGCATCTTTCCGCAGAAGGCCGCGGGCGACGAGATCGGCGATGTCGCGCGAGGCGGTGTCCTGGGATGTCTTGGTGATGACCGCCCATTTCGACGAGGTCATTTTTCCTTCGAAGCCGTCCAGCAGGCGGTTCAGCATCGCCCGCTGGCGATCGTTCAGGGCCTCGGCGGCGACAGCCTCCCAGAAGCGCGCCTTGCGGAGGACATTTTCCAGGACGATTTCGGCACCATCGAATGCGCGGTCCAGACAGGACAGAAACCAGCGCAGCCAGTCGGAGATGTCGAGGCTGCCTTTCTGGGTCGCTTCCAGAATGTCGTAATAGGCTTTGCGCTCGACCCGGATCTGGGCGGACATGCTGTAGAAACGCTGCGGGCTCTCTTCGGAACGTGCCAGCGCCATGTCCGCGATCGCGCGCGCGATCCGGCCGTTCCCGTCATCGAAGGGATGGATGGTGACGAACCAGACATGCGCGACGGCGGCCTTGAGCACGGGGTCGATCGCCGTTTCCGTCTCGAACCAGTCCAGGAATGTCGCCATTTCCCGGTCGAGACGATCGAAGGTGGGCGCCTCGAAGTGAATGGTTTCCTTGCCCGGAGGCCCGGAGACGACCTGCATCGGGCCGGATTGCTCGGTCCGCCAGGCACCGACGACGATGCGGCTCATGCCGCTGCGGCCGGTCGGAAAGAGGGCCGCATGCCAGCCGAACAGGCGTTCGGCGGTCAGCGGCTCTGCATAATTCTGCGTGGCATCGAGCATCATCTCGACCACGCCTTCGACGTTGCGATCGGGGATTTTCAGACCGGCGGCATCCAGCCCGAGCCGGCGGGCCAACGACGATCGCACCTGTTCGCGATCGAGCGCCTCTCCCTCGATCTCGCTGGAGGTGGTGACCTCCTCGGTCAGCGTTTCGAGAACCGCTTCGGCCCGCAGGCCAAGCCCGAGCCGTTCCATTCGGCCGACGAGACGACCCTGACGCCGGCTGACGGCCGCGAGCTGGGGCGCAAGCTCGTCCTGCCGCCAGTGAAGGCGCGGCCAGTCCGCCTGCTCGTGGATATATCCTGCCATATTCGCCGCTCCGGTTGCGGAGAATATTGCAACTTTTCTCCGCACGGGAAAGCCTTATCTCCGCATGATGTGCGGAAATAAGGGCGCATAATCTCCGCACGGAATCGAGCACCCCGGCTAGCCGCGCAGGACGCGCCGGGCGGAGACCCTTTGCAAGATCGAGGAAACGGGACCCACACTACGCGGGGGAGGGCGGCGTCCTTGCATCGTGCGGCACTTACTCCGCTGCGCTTTGCCAACTCCAGTCGGTCCGCGCCTGACGCTTCGTCTCGGCGATGACCGCCAGCCAATGCCGGACCCAGCGCTCCATGAACAGGATCGAATAGATCTCCGCATAGATGTTGCTTTCCATCAGCCGCTCGATGGTGAGGCAGGTCTCGAGGGCCGTCAGGTCGAGGATCTGATGGCGGGCGAGCGCACCTCCGAGCAGATAGTCGCGCAGGAACGGCAGGCTTCGCGCGAGCATCCGGCCGTAATAAGCGGTCACGCTGCCCTTGCCGCGGCGCGCGATCACCTCGGGCGGGAGCCGCCGGGCATAAGCCGACCGGATCAGCGCCCGGTCGCGGGTCGCGCAGGTGAGGTCGAAGGCCGACAGGCTGGCCATCCGTTCGACGAGCGGCTGGGACAACAGGGGATGGACCAGCGTCATCGTCTCGCTCGTCCACGACGGCGCAAAGCGCGCGCGGGTGGCGGCGAGATTGAGAATCTGCAGCTGCTTGGCGGGCGCGAGATCGGCGGCGGCCGCGCGCTCGTCGGCGAACGCGCCCTGATGCGGAATCGCCTGGCTGACCAGATCGAGCGGGAAGTCCGGTTCGAAGGAGAGCCGGCGACGGCGGGGCATCAGCGCGTGGGCCGCGATCGACCAGGTTGACCGGCCGGTCCAGCGGGCGAGCGACGGGATCGCGGCCAGGCGCGTCGCCAGCGGCAGGGGGCTCGCCCGCAGATCGCAGGCGATGAGCGGGGTCGCATATTGGTAGAAGACGGCATCGCCGCCATGGCCGGTGAACAAATGAGTCGCGCCCAGCGCCTGGCCGCGATGCGCGAGATCCTGGTCGTGAAACAGGCTGAGACTGGCGAGGCTCGGGCGTGCTCCCACAGGTATGGCGTCGACCAGGACGGCGTCTATGGGCCGCTCGATCCCGCAGACCTCGTCACAGGGCAGGCCCAGCTGCCGAGCCACGGCGCGGGCGGGGATCCGTTCGTCGCCCGGCGCATCCGGTCCATAATAATGAAACCAGCGCGCGACCGGTTGGGGCTGGCAGCGCCCCAAAGCGGCGGCGACGATCGCGCTGTCGAGCCCCCCGGACAGTTCGGCGATCGCCCGATCGACACCGCCGGCCCAGGCGGTGACGCAAGCGTCGATGAGATCGGGCAGGCTTTCCGCCGGGGTGCGGGGCCAGTCGAACCGCCGATGGGCGGCGCCCGCAAACGACCACAGCCGCTCCGACCAGATGCCATCGCTGGACGCGCGCAGAAGCGTTCCGGGCGGAACGACGGTCAGGCCGAGCAGCGGCACCGCCTCACCACCCGAGCCCGGAAAGCGGAGCAGCTGGCCGACACGCGGCCAATCGATGCCGAGGTCGTCGGGCGGGGCCATCGGCAGCAGCAGATCCGGGCGGGAGGTAGCGATCCTGATGCCGGACGCCGCCCATGTCAGGCAATCGAGCGTCCCGATCGGGTCGCGAAAGAGGGAGAGGGTGTGCGGCGCGTTCGGCTCGATCCCCAGCGCGACGTAGCCGCCCCAGCACGCATCGCGCAGATGCCGGCAGAGCGCGCCGAACGCGTGTCCCTTGACCAGGAGACGGCCCGCTGCCGAGCGGCTGTGTGCGGTCGCCTGCCGGTCGAACAGGGGACCGACGACCACGCGATCCGTGGTGACGTAGGGCCGGATCATGTCGGACGGCGTGCGGGGATCGTGCATCAGCGCCCAGCCCGGAAGATCGATGGCGTGACGCCAGTCGGCAGCCCGCAGGGCGGCCACCACACGACCGACCCGGGTGACCGCCTGACTGTCCCCCACATCCCAGCGGAGCGCGGCAAAGCCGATCATATCCGTGTCGGCTCGACGACCAGGATGGGCGCGAAGCAGGCGATGCGCTCGCGCCGCTCGCCCAGCAGGACGGTGTCGGCCGCCACCCAGCAATGCGCTTCGAACGGGAAGGCGGAGACGCCGAAGATCCAGTCGGCAGCGAGGCCATGGGCGGCGAGGAAGCGCAGAAGAAACTGGGCGCGGAACAGGCATTGGATGCGGAACGGCAGGTACAGGCATAGATGCTCGAACCGGGCGAGGACCTGGCCATAGAGCGCGGCATCGGCGTGTCGGCCCACATGCCGCCGCCGGGCCAGCGCGACCTGCCGGGCTAGGCTGGTCGTCCCGAAGAAGAGCAGGGTGGCCGCCAATGCGACCAGGAAGCGCAGCACGCTCGCCAGGGACGGCCTCGACGACGCAGCGTGGGGCAGATCCTGCCAGACGGGTGCGGCAGGCTCAGGCGCATCGGATCCGCCTGCCGGGCCGGTCTCATAGTCGAAGCTGTAGGTGTCGGCCTCAAGATCCAGATAGACGATCCCGTCTGCCAGCCGAGCCTGGAAGACGCCGTCGGGCGCAGAGGGCGTGATCGCTCGGGCCATGGCCTGTCCCCCGCAAAAGACGGCGCCGGCGTGGAGCCGGCGCCGCAGGTTCAACCGTCGTAGCGGCCGCCGAGGATCGGCTCGTCCTGGTCCCCGACCACGCTGGCCTTCGTCTTGATGCGGGCCGAGCCGAGGGCGATCAGCTTGCGCGGTGCTTTCTGGTCTTTCTTCATGATCTCGTCCTTTGCAGTGGAGTGTCACGACAATCGTGACCTGCTGGATGTTCTTCACCAACCAACAACATGCAAAAGATATTCATGATATATTTGTGATCATCTGCGGGTGCGCCCGAGCTCGAGCGCGAAATGGTGGGCGAGATCTCGCCGTCGCTGATGAAAAACCGCAATTTCGTGGGTCATCGCGTCGCGCCTGTCTGTCGCGCAGGCCGCCATCAGGCGTGCCAGTTCGGTCTCCTGGTCCGGGATCGCATCAGCTTCCAGTCGTCGCAGGGGCTTCAGGCGATCATCGAGATAGCGCCGGACGTCGCGCACGATCGCATCGTCGGCGTGCTGGCCCAGAGCATCGAAGACGGACCAGGCGTCGAAGACATCCGTCGCCTCGATCGTGGGCAGCGCCGTAAGGGCTGAGACCGCACGGGCGACGCACATTTCATGCAGGGAAAACAGCTGCGCGATATCCCGCGCGTCGAGGCGCGACAGATAATAGCCCTCGCTACGGCGCTGCTCGACGACGCCTCTGCCGGCCAGGCGCGACAGGGTTTCACGAAGGGGCGTCGTGCTGAGGCCCAGCCGGTCGGACAGGGCCTTGATCGCGATGCGGTCGCCGGGGCGGTAGGCGCCACCGACGATCTCGGCGAGGATGAGCGCGTGGATCTGCTCGAGGGAGCGCACAGGGCGGGGTTCGGCCATGCCCGGCATGTTGCATGGGCGCTTGGATCATTCTGCGCTGCGATCGCCGTGACGCTGGGCGGCAGGCGTTGCCGAAGACCGATCAATACAGAAGTGGTGACGATATTCCGCCGCTTTGGAGCGGGTTTTCCACATGAGACCCTCGGTTGCCCTCGACTCGTCCTGTCATTTTTCTGCAATATCGCCGGATACTCCGAAACTGCATCGCTCTTGTGCCGCGGTATGCTGCACTGCGGTGCAGGTTTGATCAGCTCTTGCTGGAGTGACGTTGCGTAAAGGCTGCATGCCATGAAGCATTCGTTGGAGATCGGCGCTGACGCCGAGATCGTATCCCAGGCGCTCCGGGCCATCCGCCGTAAGCGGACCATGACGGCATCCGCGGTCGCGGACGCCATGGGGATGGCATTGCGCACGTTCGAGGAGTTCGAGGCGGGGCGAGGTCCGATCACCTTTGCCCGAATCTGTGCCTTCACCGAAGCGACGGACAGCGATCCCTTTGCGCTGATGCTGTGCGCGCCCTTCAAGACGCCAGCCTTCGCCGTCGACTGCGCCGACACCAAGCTGGTCATGATCATGATGATGCATCTCGAGGAGTTCGTGGAGCGCGAGGGGAGCTATATCGTGTTCCTCGAGCCGCCTTACCTGATCGGCGGCTTCGAGCGCGTGTTTCGCGAGTTCAGCGGGAAGCTGTCGGATCGCGAGAATTTCCTGCAGAACTGGTTCGAGAAGCGGACCGGCTCGATCGGCCTGTCGGCCCTGCGCTTGCGTGAGAGACGTCGCCGCTCGGCAAAGCCCTGACGGGCGCGCCTCAATCCGCCGGCATGGCAAACAGGTCGAGATAGCCGCCCTGAACAAGGGCGAGCGCCTGGCGGATGAGGCGGCGAACGCGGGAGCGCAGGTGATCGGTACCCGCATTCCAGCCATGCTCGACGCGCGCCTGCCCGAACAAAGCGATCGCGACGCTCCTGTGGCGGGCGTCGACCGCCAGGGCATCGAGCGTCTGTATCAGGAGCAAGCGTCGGGCCAGCGCCGGGCGATCGGGGATGCTGCCGCTGCACGGGCTGCCGGTCTGGAGAAGGTCTGTCAACCTTCTCAGCGCCAGCAAATGCTGCGCGAACTGCGGAATGTTGGTCAGCAAGAACTGGAGCCGGACGGGGCCGGTCAGCAGGCTTCCCTGGACGACGCTCAGTCGAACCGAGCGGTTGTTCGGACCCAGCAGCAGTTCCTCGGCGCATCCCTGCCGGGTCAGCACCACCGCCGGGATCGGCAGCGCAAACAGATCGAGACTCGCCGGATCCCCTGGAGGGGCCGGCACGGCGATCGAGGGGACCACGAGCGGATCGAGCGTTCGTGCCCAGAAAAGCTGTGCGCGGTCGGCTGGCAAAGCGGGGTCCTCAGCGAAAGAGGAGACCTCCTGAACTGGGGCCCTCGTGCGAGGTGATGCGCTCGATAGCCTGGCCGAACCGGCCGTACCAACGCTCGCGATCGACGGCGCGATGCGCGGCATAGTCCGATCTGCGTCGCAAGATCTCGCAGGCAAAACCCGATGCGCCGGCAAGGCAATCGATCCTCACCTGGGCGCGCGGCACGAGCGGATCCTTTGGGACGGCAGCAGGCATGGACGGTCTCCAAATTCGGCGACGTCACAAGAGCATCCGATCTGATATCCGTGATATATTCGCCGGATATTCCGGCGATTTCTGCACCTTATCGGCCGCGACCCGCAGATTGCGTCGTCCTGTACACAGGATTGGCTAAGAACCGCTTCAGGCTCTTTGCGGTCTTGCTGCAATCAACGTGACGTGTTTCGATTCGCGCGGAGGAAGGCTGCGCCGTGGCTACGCTCGAAGCGAGTGGGCCCCGGTGCCCTACAGCACAGCCATGGGCAGTGGCTCGACCTGCCCAGAAAAGGCCCACACGCCTGTGAACGGGTGGGCCCCGGGAACGCGATTGCATTTATCGCGTGATGAGAGATACATCAGAGATGCTAGGATCTGACAAAGTAACGTCGTTAATGATCCCAAAATGAAGAAAGAGATCGCGATGACAGAACAGATCGTTGACCTGAAGGGACTGGCTGCTGAGATCGTATCTGCCCATGTAGCGAATAACAGCGTCGCCAGCGGCGAACTGCCTGTTCTCATCAAGAGCGTTTATGATGCATTGTCGTCGCTCGGGAGCGAGGCGACGTCAGAGGTCCCCGAAAAGCCAAAGCCTGCGGTTTCGATCCGTGCGTCCGTAAAGCCTGATTATATTGTCTGTCTTGAGGACGGCAAAAAACTCAAGACGATGAAACGCTATCTGGCATCGCGTCATAATCTGACGCCGGACCAGTATCGCGCGAGGTGGGGGCTGCCCAAAGACTATCCGATGGTCGCTCCAAACTATTCGGATTTGCGCAAGACGCTCGCCCAAACCATCGGCCTTGGCCGGAAGGAGGCCGTAAAGGTCGCGGCAGCGATAAAACCGGTTCGTGCCGGCGCCAAGAAGGTCGCCGCTAAGGTCGAGGCTGTGGTCGCGACCGCGCCGACGAAGCGGCGTAGGCGCAAACCCAAGGCTGCCTGACGGAGGCTGGCACTTCGGGTGGGAGCACGAACCCGCTGCGCGGGAGGGGTATGTGCGGCACGGTTGAGGTGACAGGTCGAGCGTTGCGCTCGGATTGAGCGCTACGGGAGGCAGGCAGAGCATCGGGGCTCCACGAGAAGGAGCCCTGTTATGACTAGTCTTATTCCGGTTGCCGTCAGCCCTCTGCGCCAGCGTCTCATCGACGAGATGGAGATACGGCGGTTCGGCCGCGAGACGCAGCGCAACTACCTTCGTGACGTCGGGCGGTTCGCGACGTTTCTGGGGCGCTCGCCGGACACGGCCACTGCCGAGGAGGTGCGGCGCTTCCAGGTCGAGCAGCTCGACCTTGGCGTGCCGGTGCCGACGATGAACAGCATCGTGTCGGCGCTGCGCTTCTTCTTCACGCAGGCGCTCGACCGGCCCGACCTGGCGCGCAAGCTGGTCCGCACGCATCATGAGCGCAAGCTACCGGTGGTGCTGAGCCAGGACGAGGTGGCGCGGCTGCTCGACGCGACCACGTGTCTGAAGCATCAGGCGGCGCTGTCCGTCGCTTATGGTGCGGGGCTGCGTGCGGCCGAGGTCTCGGCCCTCAAGGTGCGCGATGTCGACAGCGAGCGTATGCTGCTCCGGGTCGAGCGCGGCAAAGGAGGTCGATACCGCAATGCCATGCTCCCTGTCGGGTTGCTGGACTTGCTCAGGGAGTGGTGGAGGGTCGGTCGCCAGGAGGGGGTGTTGCATGTCGACGGATGGCTGTTCCCCGGACAGCATTATCTCAAGCCTCTCAGCACCCGTCAGTTACACCGCGTCGTCGTCGAGGCCGCCCTGGCGGCAGGTATCGGCAAGCGGGTCGGGCCACACACGCTGCGGCACTGCTTCGCCACGCACCTGCTCGAGGACGGGATAGACGTCCGCATCATCCAGGCGCTGCTTGGCCACGCCAGGCTGGATACCACCGCATTCTACACCAAGGTCGCCACGCGGACTCTGCGTAACGTGGCCAGTCCGTTTGACAGGCTGGGAGTGACCGCCATGGAGGGAAGGTCGCCTGGCGGCTGAGCTGGCGTGCGCGCCTCTCTCGAGGTCGCTGACATCTTCCGCGCCGCCGGCCCTCCATACCGGGCCGCTCATGCCGGGCACCTGAGCCTCGACCAGCTCAAGGTAATGTCGGCGATAGAGACCTGCCGAACCGCCGTCATGGGCGGGCATGTCGAGGCCTGCACCGACTGCGGGCACTGGCGGGTCGCCTATAACAGCTGTCGTAACCGGCACTGTCCCAGGTGTCAGGGGGCAGCCGCACGCACCTGGCTCGCCGAGCGCCAGGCCGACCTGCTGCCGGTCGGCTACTTCCACGTCGTCTTCACGCTGCCGGCCGAGGTCGCCGACGCCGCCTTCCAGAACAAAGCCGCCATCTACGGCCTGCTGTTCCAGGCGGCGTCCGAGACGATGACCACCATCGCCGCCGACCCGAAGCATCTTGGCGCCCGCATCGGCATGACTACCGTGCTCCATACCTGGGGTTCGGCCATGACCCACCATCCGCACATCCACATGATAGTGCCCGGTGGTGGCCTCTCTCCAGACAGAAGCCGCTGGATATCCTCACGCCCGGCCTTCCTCCTGCCGGTGCGCGTGCTCGGCAAGCTGTTCCGCCGGTTGTTCCTGACCCGACTGATGGCGCTCCACGAGGGCGGCCAGCTCGGCTTCTACGGCAGCCTCGCCCATCTCGCCGACCGGCGTGCGTTTCTGCGCCACCTGGCACCGGTCAGGAAGAAGCGTTGGGTCGTCTACGCCAAGCCGCCCTTCGCTGGTCCCGAGGCGGTACTCGCCTATCTGTCGAGATACACCCACCGGGTTGCCATCTCGAACAGCCGCCTGATCCGCTTCGACGAGACCGGCGTCACGTTTCGCTACAAGGACTATCGCCGCGGCGACGCCGACCGCCAGCAGGTCATGACGCTTGCCGCCGACGAGTTCATTCGCCGCTTCCTGCTTCACGTCCTGCCCAAAGGTTTTCACCGCATCCGTCACTACGGCCTGCTCGCTGGCGCTACCCGCAAGGCCGGTCTCGACACCATACGCCGGCTGCTCGGCGTAGCGCCGGCGTCCACCGACGATGTCGCCGTGGAGCCGCCGGATACATGCCCTCCATGCCCCTGTTGCGGCGGGCACATGGTCATCGTCGAGACCTTCGAGCGCCAACGCCAGCCTCGCGCACCACCGGCGCCTGCAATGCCGCCCGGGATACGTGCGCCATGACCCGGCATGGCCCGACCCCAACCAATCTCGCGGTGCTTGCATCTGCGGAAGCAGCCGAGCCTGTGCCGGTCTCTGTCAGGGCTGCCGGAACAGCCCATGAAACCCGGCCACCGCCATCTGCGAATATCTCTCGCCGCCCAAATTCAGCCGGTCCGCATTGGCGGACACGCCCATGCCTGCCGTGTCGCCCCAACCCTGAGGCAGGGCTAAAACCGAAAACCCCATAGCGCACCGCCTGCAGCCCGCGGGTTCGTGCTTCCACGACTTTCGTACGCCTGCCGGCGCCCGAAACTCTTCAGGAAAACGGAATGGCCGGTTTGGAGCGCGGACATGCGATTCCGGCCGTTCGTTCAGGCGATAAAGGTGAACTGCAGCGCTCGCCCACCAGTCTTCGAATGCGCGTGCGGCCGACGCCTGGTTGATCGTGCTGTACATGAGATCGGTGACGCGAAGCCAAATTGCTTGGGCACTTGGCCCCTCGCGAATCGGTACCGACGTTCAAGCGCGGACGCTTCACGATGTGCGGCTGGCATCACTTATTGCTGGCGGGCGAGTGGCAACCGCGCCAGCTAGCGTCGCCATTTGGTCCAGCTTCGCGGTTCGCATAGAGCTTGGCTTATGCGCATGAACCGACCGCCACTATGACGATCGACGGCTTCCTCACCGTTCTGACGCTCGTCGCCGCGATCCTCGCGTTGATGACACCCGTCCAGCGGCTTCGCATCTCGCTGTCCGGGGTCGGCCAGCTCGTCCTGGCGGCCGTCGCCGGCCTCACCATCCTCTGGCTGGAACTCTGGCAGCCCGTGCTCCACTGCCCGGCGTCGCTCGGCCGGTTCTGCGACGTGATTGCTCTTCCCGACGATGTCGCCCGGCGTGACGCCTTCCTGATCGTGTTGGCCTGGGGCGCGCTCGCTTATGCGCTGCATCGGCTTGGCCGGCCGCGCGTCGCGTCGGTGCCCGCGCTGGCCCGCGTGGCCCTCCCACTGCTCGATGCTGGCAAATATGAGGACTTCCTGCAGCTCGTCCTCCCGCAGCGACCATTGCTGTTGACCGCCAGCCGCCGACGCGGCCGCTGGCAGGCGCTGCACGATTGGCTCGATCTTTTCGGACGGCCCCCTAACAAGTGGCTCGACTTCGCCGGCCACGAACCGCCGCCGGGACAGAAATATCCCAAGCGCGTTGCGGCGGCGGTGCGCTTTATCGCTCGCGCGGTGCCCGCGCAGCGCCTCGCCACTCAGGCCGCCGACGATCTGCTGCACGCTCTGCTCACCTCCGTGCCCTTGCTTGACCATTTCGTGCAGGTTCGCCCGCACGATGCGCTGCCGCTGATGGAGCTCGGGTTCCATTCCGGCCGTGATTTCACCGACCAGATCCTGACCCGGCTGATCGCCACGCCTGGCAGCCTGCTCTATCGCGAGCTCGAGCAGAACCAGAACCTCACCTATCCCGTCGGCTACGAGCTGCCTGAACGGAACCGCATCCTGCGTTTCCTGTTCGTTGACGCGCGGCGCGCCGAGCGGCTGCAGGTGTGGAGCCCGATCGGCAATTATGTCTCGCGGCTGATTGAGGGCCGCGAACGGACAGATTATCACGCTTGGCTAAACGGCCCGGGCAGCGGGTTTGAGGAGGTGCAGTGGCGCGATCCGGCCTTCTGCGGCTTCTTCTATTTCGACATCATGGTCACTGCAGGCCTCGCCCAAGGCATCGAGTATCATATGTGGCTGCCTTATTTTCGCAGCTTCATCGAAGGCTTGGAGAGCGCCTACGATTCCGACAAGCTGGGGGTCGATCGCGAGGCCGAATTTCCGACGCGAGCAGCACGGCTGCTCAGCATGGCCTTCGATACTTTGATCGGTTGGGTCGAGGGGTTCGCGAAGGTCGGCGAGGACAGTCCGCACCGCGTCTTCCCCGACCGCCATGCCTATCCCAATAGCAGCATCCCGCTGACCGCCTCCGTCATCCTCGCCGATGCGCTGCGTACCGTACTCTTGAGCACCTCGATCGACGACCGGGTCGCCATGTCCTTGAACGAGAGTGTGATGCGGATGATCAGCCAGCTTGATGTCGAAGATTTTGAAGGACGCTTGCGCGCCTGGATCATTGAGGACGTGGCCAAGGGTGGCAACCACAACCCCGGCAAACTCTACAAAAGCCGGCTACGCGAGGCGTTCGGCCGCGCTGATCCTATGCTGCAATATGGGCTCGACGATTATGCCAAGGCGATCGGCTACGAGCAGCAATGAATAGGCGGGGGGAGGGGAGGCCTCCACTGCCGCCGAGCCCAAGGTCTTGGCAGCCCCCTTCCGCGGTGAATCTGGCCCCGTAACGCCCCGTTTGGACGCGCTGGGCGACGTTGGTGGATTGAGCCTGCGGCGCTATGAGGCGGCCGCCGCCGACCGATCGCCGGCCTCCGCGGAGACGGCTTTCGACCCACGTTCCGCCGTCTGCTCTGAACGCACTAATGGCCGCTACTGGTCGAACCCGACGTTCGTCATGGGAAGCCGAATGCCAGAGGTTGATCGCGTTCCGTGCTGGTTTAGGTGCGCTCCCCAGCAAACTTCCAGTTAGCAAGTCTATCAAAACGCGAACCTTCCGAGGGACGTGCTGGCTCTGCGGGCGCCCGTCGCGTCGAACGGATCTGCGGCGAGGTGCGCAAGACGGTCTGCAGCGCGGTCTGAGACGGTCCAAGCGGCGATCCTGTATACTGATCGAACCCTTCGCGCACGTCCGGCGGGCGTTTGCCATCCCATGCTCATTTACCGGGCCGACGCCTGAACACCACCTTCTCGGGCGTGTCCGTGACCAGATCATAGGGCGCCCAGGTCATATCCTCGATGAGATCGGTCCGATCCGTCACCATGTGACGCACCATCGGGAACTTGGTGAACTGCCCCGCCACGGTCCTGTTGATGCCCCGGGCGATATTCGGCTCCATCTCGACGTTGGCGAAGGCGCCGCCGAAATCCCCGACGATCACCGAGACCATCGTATGCGGATCAACCATGAGGACGCGCTGGAACGCCTTCATTCCCGGGAGCGGCAGATCCATCGCCGGATGCGGCTCCATCGGTGCGGCGAAGGCTGGCGTCGTGGTCGTGCGAAGCCGGACCGGTGACCTCGCGACCATGATGATCGATCGATCGTAGTCGAAAGCGAACTGCCGCAGCGTCATCGCGTTGAACATCTGCTTCCTGAAGTCCGGGTTCGCCCGAAGAAACGCATACATCTCTCGCTCCTCGTCGCTGAACTCCATGTCCGAGTTCGGGTCGACCGCCATCTCCGCGAGCTCGTCGCCCGTCTGCAGATAGTGCGGCGTGCGTGCCTCGAGGTGCCGCACGAGCGCGTAGAGGATCGGTCGGTCGTCCCGATCGAGGAGATCGGATCGTCCGGAGGCAATCTTGGCCCAGGTGTCGCTCTGGCTTATTGGCGTCTCGATCCTCCGGTTTATGTCGGTCTCGACCGAAACCGGCCTCCCATCCTCCATGTGCACGTAGAAATCGCGCTCGTATCCGAGGCCCCGGATCGAGCGCTCCTTCCAGATCGCGCGGTCGCCCTCCTTGGCCACCGTGGCGATCTTCGTGCGGGCTTCGTCGAGCGCGAAGTTCCGCAGCAGGAACTGCGGGACAACATGATGGTCGCGGGGCTCCCCCATGTTCAGTCTTCGTCCAAGCCTATTCCAGCTTCTTGTTCTCTGAAACCGCCTCTGCGTGCGCCGGTCTCTTCAGCAGTTTTTCGATTTCTGGAAGAATGGTGTCGGATAGCATTTTTTCGGCCCACGCGGAGAGATCTGGATCGGAGCTTCCCTCCAAGGCATGCAGCGCGTTGTGGGCGCGAACCAGCAGGACCGCGCTGCTCTCCGCCAGCATCACCGAGAGGAAGTCGTCCAGATCTCGCCATTCACGCGCGAACAAATGCCGCATCGACATGGTAATCGGGTCCGCCAAGGCATGCTCGCGAGCCAGCGTCTCGCCGTGCTCACCAAGATCGTGCACCATCACGTCCAATGGATCGTTGCTCACGTGCACGAGCGGGAACGGGCAAGTCCCGAGCTCGAGCAGCAACGCGAGATCGACACGATCATACCACTTGGACCCTGACGCCATTGGAACTCGGGTCAACTGCGCGAGCATCGCCCACGACGTGAGACCGCCGTATGTCTGACCGAGACCTTCGGCGGGATCGGACTTCATCGTCTCGCCGATAGCGACCCCGTTCTTATCGCTCGGCGTAATACCACCGTCATCGTCCATGTTCAGATAGAGCAGACTGCCGTCGCGAAGGGCGAGCGCGATCAATGCCGCACCCATCTTGCGAACCTCTGGGCGGTCCTCGAGCAGATGCTCGATCACCAGCCGTGGGAAATAGCCTAGTCTTTGGGTGCAATCGACGATCGCCTGCGCGCCGATGACGTCACCGAGGAAGAGACCCGAGCACACGTCGGACAGCCACGCCGCAGCGTCGGCGGGATCGCCGAGTCTGCCCTCTAGTTCGCGTGAGACTACGTCGCAAAGCTCGGCCATGAAGAACTTAGGCACGGTGGTGATCAACACGTCTTCGCCACCCGCGTGGCGGTATTCCCGGGCCCAACCATCTCGAACCAGCACGTCCATCGCGGCCCGACCAATCTGATCGAGATCGTCGATCGGAATGATGAAGCCTCCAATCTGGCCAAGAGTCAGTTCCGCAGACTTACGATTCGTGCTGCTGACCAGAGCTCTCGCCAGATCTCGAAGAGGCCGCTGAATCTCGGTGAGCCCCTTAAGCCGCGCGCGGGCGATCCAGACGATCTCGACGCCGACCGACGCTGGAAGCCTGATCTCACGACCGTAGGGAATCTTCTCAGGGACATCGCTGACCTCGGCTCGCAATATCCAAGGTAGGCGGTGCGCTCGAGAAAGCTCCGCCCCCCGGTCGAAGCCGACACCTGCCTTCTTCAGCAAAGTCGTCGCTGCGCGAAATTCGTTGTCGGCCAAAGGTCCCAGCTCGATCCCGAAGGCATCCTCGCTGAGCGCCGAAGCGTCACGGCCCGACGTCAGCAGATCGTCCGACCTCTCCGTCGTAACCAGGAACTTCAGCCGGTCACCGAACCCAGCTTCCGCGAAGCTCTCGAGCTCCTTTGCGATTAGCGAGTCCTTGGTGACACCATCTACAGCGATCACGAGTGCTGGACCGTCGGCCTTGGATGCAAACCGGCGGAGCCACGATCGCGCATCCTTCGCCTCGATCTCCCAGCCGAGCTGCAGCGTTAGCACGTCGGCCAGCCGCTCGAAGAGGCTCGACTGCGCCACCGATGCCCTGACGAACAGCATCGCGTATTTCGGATCGACCTCGTCCGTCACGACCGCGAAGGATTTGAGCGCGTTCGTCTTGCCGGTTAGAGGCCCCCCTTCGATGATGAACGTCTTCGCTCCCTTGTCGAACGCGGCGACCGCCGTGAAGGCCGCCTGTCTCAGAAAGTGAAAGCGGCCGAACGGCTTTCGGATGTCGCCGTCCCGGGTGCTCAGCCTGTCGATGATCTTGTCGGACGCCATCTGCACTGCGGGCGCCCAGACGGACGAGTCCGTCCCGAGAAGCGCCTCGATCGCCGATTGACGTTTCTCCGCCGCGATCTTCGATGCGTTGGCGAACAGTTCCTGGAGCTGGTCGGCCTCGACGCTGTCTCCAGCGAGATCCTCGCCTGTGTAGGCGTCGATCAACCAGGTATTGGTGCCGTTGGTGACGACCACGAGCGGCGCCGGGTCGTCGAGGACCCGCGCGTAGTTTCTACCCTGATCCACGTCGTCGCGGGTCAGCTTCACACCTGCGCGCTTGAGCTCGACAACCGCGATCGGCTTGCCCTTGTGGTTGAGGATGATGTCGGCACGCCCCTCCTTCTTCCACTGCGTGTCACCCTTCACCACGATCTCGTTCCGGCCGAAGCGCAGAACGAGTCTGGTCTGATGGTCAATCTCGCCAGGCGCGATATGTGGAAAAATCTTCGGGAGCTGAGCGCTGAGGTGGGCTTCAAGATCGGCTTCAGGCGGTGTCGTCATCGATGCGTTTCCGTAGGATTGTCGAAGTGGCGTTGATTTTTCAGGTGGCCATGGGCGTTCAACCCGGGGGCCGCACCTTCGCGGACCGTTCGATCACAAAGGCCCCGGCAGCCTCTATGATCGCCTCGATCATCTTCAGCGTGTCGCGAATGAAGTCCGCGCTCATGTAGAAGATCCATGGTTCCATGGCCCCCTTCTTCGAGGTGCCGCGCTCCGACTTCAGGAACCAGCCGTCGGGCCACCCAGCCACGTCCTCGTCGAACTTCGCACGTTCATCGACCGGCCATTCAAAGCCGTTGTGGAACATCTTGTTCCGGTAGCGAAACAGCGCCTCCATGCGGACGTGCCAGCCTGCCGGCAGATGGGCCCCGAGGCCCGTCAGTCCGGCTAGCTGCACGGTGCCCCGGAGTATGTCGGTGCTCCTGGTCAGCTCGCCCTTCCGCTTGCCCTTCCTGACGGTGCCGGCGACCACGTGCGGATCCCACAGTTCGTCAGGCTTGAGCTTCGACCTCGGCTCCTTCAGATCGGCCACCGCCACCAGCTTTTCACGACCGATGGCACGGAAGATCGCGGTCATCAGTGTCTCCACGAGCGGGGCAAGCATCCCGAGCGCCGACATGCTGTGTGCCGCGTCCTGGAAGACGCCGGCATGCATGTTGTCGACCCAGGTGTTCTCAAGGTGCACCGCGTATTCGCCAGAGGCCTTCATCGCCGCCTCCCGTATGTCCGCGACCTCCTTCTGGAGCTCTTCATCCGCCTGCTGCTGGCGCCTGATCAGGCTGCGCACCGCAGCCAGTTGCGCCGTCAGATCGATCTCCTCCAAGAGGAACTCGCCGTGATCCCGGTTCGTGAAGTCGAATTCCATGTTCATCCCCTCCCTTCCAGCTCACTCGGCTGTCCCCGCCACGCGGTTACGCCGGTTCGGGACTGCGCGACACCAAACCCGGACAACGAGCTTAGCGCACATCACCCGCGGGCAGAATCGCAGGCGAATCAACGTTGGCGGAAGAAGCTGACCGACAATTTTCGACCAAAATACGTCGTTCGCTGATCGAGCGTTGATCGGCAGCTTCCCCTAGAGGCTGCCATTCGCTTTGCCCGAACTTGTCTGGCGGCAACTCGCCGTAAACGTGTTAGTGCGGAAGGCGAGCGCGCGCCTCTGGCGGATAGAGGATCCGCAGCTATTATGAAGCGATCAAATACAAACTATCCATGGGCAATCGGGGGCGGTTCGGGAGTGTCGACTGACAACAAGGAGGAGAAGGACTACTTTCTGACCTCCGCATTCTGGCAGAACGGTCAGGCACTTGGCTTTCCGATCCAGTTCGATCTGGTCCTCAAGCATCTCCGACAGGACATGCGCGACGACTGGTATTTCGACTGCCTCCAATACGACGATCTGTTCAACGATTCCGAGGAGGCGAAGCGGATCATCGTCGCAATGCTCCAGGAGTGGAACGGCGTATACGCGGGAACCCGCAGCGTAGTTCGTAACATCCCCAAAAAGGGCTTTGGCGAACGGTATGGACTGGAAACCGATTTCTTCGACCGGTTTGTCTACCAGTCGATCTGCACCTTTCTGATACCATACTATGACAAGCTGCTCGGTCATCGGGTGCTCAGCTACCGATACGAGCCCAATCCCCAGAACAGGAAGTATCTCTTCAAAAACAAGATCAATCGCTGGTTCACATTCGAAGGCGTTACGCTGACCTTCGTCCGCTCTGGCAAGTTCCTGCTGGTCACCGACCTCAGCAACTTCTTCGAGAATATCGCGCGCGAGCAGATCGTCGCAGGGCTCGAGAAAGTGATTCCGGAAATCGACGCGACCGGACCGGAGAAGCTGCAGATCAGGAATGCAATCGCAACCCTCGACAGGCTTCTCGAACGGTGGACGTTCAGCGGAAGCCATGGCCTGCCACAGAACCGGGACGCTTCATCGTTCCTTTCCAACATGCTCCTTGCCAGCGTCGATAGAGCGATGGCGGCAAAGGGGTATGACTATTACCGCTACGTCGACGACATCCGGGTCATCGCCGATAGCGAGGTCCATGCCCGACGTGCTCTGCAGGACCTCATCCGCCTCCTCCGGACGGTGGGACTAAACATCAACGCGAACAAAACGGCGATCCTGTCCCCCGAGACGTCGCAGGAGGACCTGACCGAATTCTTCCCGTCGCAGGACAGCACGACGACCGCGATCAACCAGATGTGGCAGTCGCGGAGTCGGCGGATCGTCACGCGGTCCGTAACCTACATCTTCGAAATCCTTACCAAGTGCATCGAAGCCGGAGAAACGCAGTCTCGCTCTTTCAGGTTCGCGGTCAACCGTGTCGCCCAGATTGTGGAATCCGGTCTGTTCGACGTTAGTGACGCCCTCTCTACCTCGCTCCTCGATACACTCTCGGCGTCACTCTCGGACCATGCCGTAACGACCGATCAATACTGCCGGCTCATATCAATCCTGGATCGCGGCGGGAGGTGCTTGCCCGCACTGGAGGCGTTCCTGCTGGCCGAAGACGGTGCCATCCACGATTGGCAGAACTACAACATCTGGCTGCTTCTCGGCATGCGCAAGCACCGATCTGACGGCCTCGTCGCTCTTGCCGACCGCAAACTTCAGGAGGACATGAAGTCAGGGGAGGCGGCAGCCATACTTATCTGGCTGCGATGTGTCGGCGAGAAGGGCCTGATCGAGAGAAGCATAGGTGGCTTCGAAGGCCTTCCGTATCAGAACGCCCGGTATCTGCTCATTTCGTCTGCAGTGCTGGACGACGACAAGCTGCGTCCGCTCTATGGAAAGGTGCCGACAGCACTGAAAGCGACTAGGGACCGGGCGGGCCGTTACGACGACGAGGAGGGGCTTCCCTTCGCTGTCCGCGAGCGACCAGACATCCTGAACCTTGTGGACGAGATCAGCGAATATGATTGATTTCGTTTCCAAGCTACTCATCTTTATCAAAGATTTCACCGGCAGAGGTGCCGACTGCTTCTATTGGTTCGTCCATGATCGGCTCGTGGCGACGAACCCTGTCGAGATCGTCGCCTATCCCGGTCCGGTGGTCTGTCACGACTTCTGGATGATCCGCGATCTGCTTTACGATACGACCGGCGATCTTCCAGCAGTCGTGCTGGACATTGACGAATTGCGGATCTCGATCAGCGGCAATCCCGACGACCGGCTCAATCGCGAGAAGATCGACATAAGCGCCCATCTCGGCCCCTGCGGAGCATCTGAGGAGGTTTGCTCAGCGTACAAAAGAATGTTCAATCGGGGTATCCCGTTCGATGCCGAAATCGCCACGAAGGCGGCGGGAGCGATCGCAAGGCTCTACCTGACACTCTGCGCCCAGGCCGCCGCGAAGGGCGAAACGGAGCGCTTTTTCAGCGTTGAAATGCCCGTCTACCGCCTGCTCCAGAAGGCAATGTCTGCGGGAGTAACGATTAAAGCGGCGGATCTGTCGGCCAAGCGCCGCGAGGCTGAGCACGACTACTTTTACTGTCTGAAAAACTATTCGGCCAAGCACGACATGCCGCTCGAGACCCCGTCACGGACATCAATCGAACGGAAACTTCACGCCTTGGGGTTCGAGTTTGAAGGCGTTTCCACGAGATACGTCCTGGAGTTTGTGCCCCATTCCGAAGATTTCGGAGGCGATACCCTCGCCCTTGAGGAGTTCGACGCCGCCAAGCGCGTGCTCTCCTCCTTGACCTTGGCTGGCGGGCGCACGCGCCCTATCGTGGACGTCTTCGGGTCTCGCACGTCGCGCATACTCTTGCGCAACCCGCCGCTCCAGAGCATGTCCAAGAAGTATCGCCCTATCATCTGCGCTCGCGAAGGCGCGGAGCTGAGCTACGTTGACTTCGATCAGTTCGAAGTGGGGATCATGGCTGCCCTCTCGGGCGATCAGCAACTCGCCACGCTGTACGCGGCTGGGGACATGTACGAACTGTTCGCGGGGAGCCATCTCGGGCTCACAGGCAACCGGAAGGCCGCCAAGCAGCTCTTCCTGTCATACGCCTATGGGATGAGCCGTAAGGCACTGGTGGATGCCGCCGTCGAACTGGGGGCCGAGCGCGATAAGGCTAAGGACGCCTTTCGGGTCTTCGCCCGATACGAGGAATGGAAAAAGGAGGTTTGCGCGGAGTTCCAGCGCACGGGACGGATCGCTACCGAGATGGGCAATCACTACGCCCGGAGCAACTCGGGCGCACTCACGGGCAAGGAGCGGCGTTCCGCGGTCAGCCAGGTCATTCAGGGCACTGGATCGCTGATCTTCAAAAAGGCGCTCCTCGAAATGGAGAGCCTGAAGGACGTCACCATTCTGCTTCCAATGCACGACGCGCTGTTGTTCGAGCACCGTCTCTCCGATACCCCATCAAAGGTGATCGCCGCGTTCGAGCGCGTGATGACGGAAACCTTGGGAAACCGGATCGCTGGAAAGGCGTCGGTCGGGGACTTCGCACCGGCTTGAGCACATGCTTCGATCAACGCCGATGCATGGCGGCCCTTCCGGAGTATCGGCCGGTGCTTTGAGAAACTCGACCGCCATCCATGCTGGATAAGGGAGCTAACATCATGACCGATCCGACGATGGAGGCGCTCGCCGCCCAGCTCGAGGCGAGCGGTGACTACCGGGTACTTCGCCGGCTAAAGGTGCCCCCCGCCGGCTTCGTGCCGATGCCACACATGAAGCGGGCCGTGTTCCTTGATGTCGAGACCACGGGACTGGATCCAAACGAGGACGAGATCATCGAACTCGCGATGGTGCCCTTCTGGTATGAGGACTCGGGCCGCATAGCCGGGGTTGAGATCGGAGGATCCGCCCTCCGCCAGCCACAGAAGCTGATCTCCGCCGATGTGACACGGCTGACCGGCATCACGCCTGATATGGTGGCGGGCAAGGCGATCGACTTCACGGCGGCCGCCCAGTTCGCTGGAGAAAGCCTTATCGTCGCGCACAATGCAGGGTTCGATCGGCGCTTCGTCGAGCGGTTCTGTCCACAGCTGGTGAACAACCGGTGGGCCTGCTCCTTCTCTGAGATTCCTTGGGCGGCCCATGGTTTTGAGAGCGCTAAGCTCAGCATGATCGGACTGGCACACGGTTTCTACTACGATGGTCACCGCGCGGTGAACGACTGCTACGCAGGCATCGAAATATTGAGCCGCGGCGTCCCGGTGGGAGGGCCGGAAAGCGCGATGAAGGTGCTTTTGTCATCGGCCAACTCGCGAAGCTGGCGGTGTTGGGCCGATGGAGCGCCATTCGAGAAGAAGGATCTGCTCAAGGCCCGTGGCTATCGGTGGGCCGATGGCAGCGACGGTAGGCCCAAGGCTTGGTGGATCGATCTCGACGAAGCGGGCTTCCACCCGGAGATGGCCTATCTGCGAAGCGACATCTATGGCTGGTCCGCCCAAATCCGCATTTGCGAGCTGAACGCGTTGAACCGGTACAGCGATCGCCTGAATATAATAACCTACGCCATACCGGCAGGCTAAGTCCTCCGGGCTGGTCGGCAGATATGGGGCAGCAGGTCGCGCCAGACTTGCGGCGGCACCGGCAAGCGATGTGCACGGCAAGCGGTCAGCACGATCGGCCAATGGCTGAGCTTCACCGCCGTGAGCTGGTCGTAATGCTTGTTGGTGTTCGCCTCGGCGAGAATGAAATCGAGCGCGTCGCGCGTGCCCTCGGTCACTGGAATGCCGGCTAGCGCCGCCCCGTGGCTGTCGCGGTTGAGATAGAGATTGTCCTCGCTGTCCTCGTCGGGAAGCCAAGTCTGGAACGTGCAATGTGCAAGGGCGTCCTCGCTGAACTTTGCGATCTCGTCGAACAGCATCTGCTCGCCTCTCGCCGCCGCCCAAATTGCCAGCAGCGGATAGAGGATGCTGCCCTCGGTAGAGGCGGTGCGATACGCGTCGCTGCGCTCCGACGGATGGTCGACTAGGTCCCAATAGGAGCTGCTGGTAATCGGGTAGCGGCCATGCGCTTTGAACGCGAACATCGAGTGCTTTGCGAGTTCCTCGGCCCATTGATCGATCGCGCCGTGCGCGCCGGGACGGCAGGCGAGCAGCGTGAAGGCGAGACCAATGTCGATCGCTTGCCAGTCTCCAATCGGCGAGAGTAACGCGCGATTGTTGCTGACGATCGCCATCATCGCCTCGATCAGCCGGTCGATCTTGTTGACGGTCGCTCGGGTGGTGTCGCTGATGAGGGCCGGGAGCGTGTTGAGATAGTCGTTGGTGAAAACGACGGGGCCGCTCGCCGGCGACAATTGCCAGGCCAGCCACAGCCCGCGCAGTGCCAGCCGGCCGATGAGATCGAACAGCTTGAGGTTGATGTCGAGCGCGGCGTGGCTTTCGACCACGGTCGAGATCGCGTGACGGGTCTCGGCCGCCGGCAGGATTTTATCTTCGAACAGCGCGTCCCAGATTAGGAAATGGAGCTCGGCCAGTTCGTTGAGGACGAGGCTGGCGGCCTCGCCTGCTCTCGAAGTCCTGGCGATGTCGGTCTTCAGCAGCTGCCATACCTCGAGCAACGCCAGTTCGCTGGCCCGGTACGGCGCTTCGACATTCTCGGCTTCGCGCGCCCAGACAAACACTATCCACAGACAGATGTTGATAAGCCGCGCCTGGCTGAGCCGGGCTGCGGGCGTCGTGCCGGGCTGGTCGGCGAGTGCGCGTAGCAGTTTCTGGAAATGGTCGAGCGCGATGTCGGGCTCCTCGACCATCGCCACGGCCTTGCGCAAATGACTGCGTTGCGGTGCTGGCAGCAGTTCCTCGCGCAAGATGCCGTCGAGAATAACCTGCGCCAGCCGATCACCGTTCCATTCCTCGAAGCTGATCTTGGGCGTGGTGTTGCGGGTCATATAACCCGTCACCTCGGCGCGGACCTGCTCGTCGATCGCACCACCGAAGGTCAGGCAGATCGCGATCGGGAGGCTCGCATACTCGGGCGGGATGCGGCTCGCGATATAATGATCAAGAATCTCATCCAGCGACGGTCTGAGACTTTGCGGGCTCGCCGTATTCCATTCGTTGCGGTCAAGGTCGCCCGACTTGACCGAGAACAGATGCACGCGCCTGATGCCATCCTGGCCGGGGCCGACCGCGGCGACATCGACGCCATATTGGCGCGTGCCACGCGCCGGCCGCGAGTAGACCGTGAATCCCAGTTCGGTCAGTAGGTCGGGCAGAACCGCATCCAGTTCGTCGCGCTCCTTTAGCGACGCAAGATATTCCCGAATGACGAGTTTCATGACGCGGCTTTCATCGCGCGAAACACGCGCAGCATATAGTCGAGATCGAACGGCTCGAGAATGTCGAGGCGCGGCGATTCGATGCTGTGGCTGAAGCTGTGCATCTTCATCTCGCTGCGCTGCTGCTTGCCGCCCGTTCCTTTGAAATAGCTGATCGAGCGCGTGCCGTAGAGCAGCACCTGCCGCGTCGCGAGCGACGCGAGAATCGAGGTTTTCTTCGATGCCTTATAGACTTGGCGCATCGACTCATGCTGGCGGTGGTTCTCGATCAGCCGTTCGCGCTCGGACGGGCGCAACTCCTTGATCCGGCCGGGCGCGCGCAGCCCCTCGATATAGGCCTCGAGTCGCGTGACGAGATCGTTAAGGATGGCTTGCGACGGATGATCCGGAGCCTTGGCCTGTTCGGCGATCCACTCGCCGACCGACCCCGAGAAGTTGATCAGCAGCGGATCGAACAGCAGTTCGGCGATCGTGCGCTGCGCAGTGTCGCCGGCGCCGTCGAGCAGGCCGACCACCAGGGACGTGGCAGTGACCGGATGGACGAACAGCCAGCCGATCGCCCGGTGGGCAAGCAGCAGCCGCTCGGGGTCGTCGAGGCTGGCGGCTGCGGAGCGAGGATCGAGGATGAGCGGCGCATCGCCATGATGGTCGCCGACCAGCGCCATAGTAGCGCGGCCAAGATTGGGGTCGCACGCCAGCAGCCAGATGACGATGGTTTGAGCGAGTTCGTCGGGCGGTAACTGTAGCAGATGATAGCTTAGGCTGCCGAGCGGCTCGAGGGAGGTCAGCTCCTCATGCTGTGAGAGCAACGGCGTGATCAGCGCCAGCGCTTCATCGAGGCGGTTCTTGTCGGCGAGTTTGCCCGCTGCCGCGCCAATGTCGCGGATCGTGCCGCGATTGCCGATCGGAACACGGTGCATGATCGCGGTCAGGGGCTTTACGATTGCCGGCGGTAGCTCGTCGGCATGGAACATCAGTTCGAGCGATAGCTGGTGGATCGCATGGTCGCCGGTGCGTTCGATATTGGCGTCGATCAGCGCCGCGGCCTTTGTGTGAGTGTCGGGGTGAGCTTTAGCGATTTCGCAGATCGCCGCGAGGATATGGCCGAGGCTGTTGTCGTCGGCGCTCGCTGCATGGGCGGCGAGCGCGTCGGTAGCGCGGGTACGGCGGTCGGGATCGGTTAGATCGAAGGTGCCGATCGCCTTGGCCGCGGCCGACCGCGCCGGACCGGCATTGCTGCCGACATAGAGGATCGCGCGGTCGAGCGCCGTATCGGGCTCGGTCTTGGCCAGCGCCTGCAACGCCAGGAAGACATAGGCGCTATCGTCACCGTCCTCGGGGTTGATTGTCTCGAACGTGTCGCGAGCACGGCTGCCCTGTTCGGCCCAGGTCCGATAGCCGCCATTGGCCATGCCAGCGGCGACATCCTCGCCGGCGCGCGTCGACAGGGCTTTGACGGCGGCGAGCATGTCCGGGACGCTGGCGTCGAGCGCCGGGATCAGCTCGCTATAGACGTGCATCACCGTGAAGAAGTCGTGCTGGTTGATCGGTGATGTCGCCATTTGCCGCGCGGGTTCCAGCACATCGATCGTGCCGTCATTGTGAAGTTTGGTCAGGGTCGCGCGGAAAGCCTTGCCGAGCTCGTCGGTGCGGTGACGGCGCAGCCGTTCGACAAACAGCTCGGGCAGCGTGCCCGCATTCGCTGCTGCGATGAGGTCTTCCCGGTCGCTCAATCGTCCCCCATCGGCGGACGCTTGGGTCGGTCCGCAGTCTTTATATAGGCGAAGGCTGGTGTGGGTTCATCCATTGGACGGCAGATCTGCTCGCGACCCAGTCGACGCCAGAGAAATTCACCTGAGCAATCATCCAGTATCAGGCAGTGCTCAAACTACCTCGAATGTCTAGGTTTGACAAAAGCCGTCGTTGAACACGTCGCAACAGAATGACCGGAAAGTCCCACTTTTTGCCATCTCGATCATCGTCGGCAGCCCGTCGAACCCCGGGCGAGCCCAAGATTAGTAAATGTCTGAAGTTGAGAAGCGGGCAGGGCAACCTGAACGTTTGGTTGTGGGTCGGAACTGGGATGCCCAACACACCTTGTTGCCGTCGGCCGTCCCCTGATCGATATGGAGGCGCATTTCGAAGCTAGGCGAGCGGCCTAGCCGTTGTCGTCACTGTCAGGGCGAACGCCAATATTCGACATTGCGGCGCCCAGCTCCTGCGCGAACCCGATCAGGGCATACCGGAGCACGCGCTCCAGACCCACAAAGGTCGGTGCCCGGTAAAGGATCCGCGCCAACTCCCTGTCATCTTCGACAACCGGTTCGCCACTTTGCACCTCGCCTCTGTCGCTTCTGGCCGCGATCCAGCTCCCGAACGGTCGGCCAGTGTGAACGGATTTGCTGCGAAGATCATAGGCAGCCGCCAGGCGCTGGGTGAAATTATCTGACCGGAAGGCCGAAAAACCATCAATTGCCTCGGTTCGATCGAAGAAACCTGGATCAATGTAAGAGGCGACAGCCGAGACGAACCTCCGCTTTATTCCGCGAAGTTTTCCTCTTAGCTGCGAGGCCAATGCCGCTCCGCCATCCATTTCTCGTTCGATCCGCGCGAGAGCCGCGCGGGTTTGTTCATCGATGTGTTCCTCCTCGACGAAGGGCTTGTGGTTAGCGATGATCTCGCCGGCAGTGATCAGATGGAGATACGCGACTTCAGGATCATCCTCGATCGCCTGGAGTGCCCGCTGATAGAAACGGGCGGCGGCCATGAACGCCGATCGTGCTGCAGCGTCGGGATGATCGCCCAAGAAGAGGGGCTGCATCCGACGAGCCTCCGAGACTTCCAGAGGAACGGGGTAGTCTGCCCGTACCTTCGGACCGATGTGAGGGAGCGACGGATTGTTGGGAATCGAGAAGGCCGAAAGATCAGGAACACCGAAACTACCCGACATCTCGATAGGCCCGTGCGTATCGAAGCGCTTACCAAATAGCACACTGAGCACAGCGCCTACGATTTGGCCCGCAGGTTCATAGTTCGGGACGACGAAGCCCGGCAGCTTCGGAGATCGCACCGTTCTGAACGACAGCACGAACGCCGTGCGCGACAGAGGCGTATCCTCGCGAAACCAGTCCCTTCGGCCCGAATGGAATGGCGGCCACGCATGCGTGATCAGCAAATTCGGCGAAGAGAATTCGCCGGTGAAGCGCGCGACCGCCGAGATCAGGATCTTCTGTATGGACTCGTTTGGCCTCAGGTCGGAGCCGTCTGTACCCTCGGGGATATCCTGATGCTCGTCGTCCAGATCCGTACCTGCCATCCGCGATGGCTAGAAGCAAACGCACCAGTTCGCCATCGCTGTTGCAGCGCTGGCATCCTTTGACGATCATCTTTTCGCGGAATGGGCGACGCGAGACACAAGGAGCCTCGAATTGTGGACCGAAGCCGCGCATGCCAAGGCGCATGCACGTTGGCGGCGATGGCGCCATACGCGGCCGCCTCGCGGTCTTGATATTTGGAGTTGAAAGGTGGCACCTAGGCCAACCTAGCTTCAAGTGAGCCGACGTTCAAAAAGGATGAGATCGATGGCGCTAGGTCCTGCGCACCGTTTTCAGAGCTTCATCACAACGTCTGCATCGGCCACACCCGTGCTCCCCGCCATGCACACATGTTTTGGGCGAAGCTTCATCCGAATCATGGAGAGCGGCACGATCGCGGCCGGGCGTCTGGACCCAATCGTTGGAAAAGAGGCATCGTTCTTTTTCTACGGAAAACCAAGTTACAGACCGAAAAGCGATGGCAGGTCGAGCAACTCGATATGGTCTGCGCTTTACACGTTCATTCTTGACTATAACAAGCTTCCCTGCCCATCCAGTATGCTCCCGTTTGATTCCGGCGGATATGATCTTTTCTACAAAGATATCTGTGAGAATGCAGATATCGACGAGTACTATCTCCCCGACGGCAAAGATTCCCCGTCTCAGGTCGTGAGCGCGTTCTTCGGTGACAACTCCGCTTATTACGAGATGGCGATACGAAGCGATTTGTCCAACAGGATATCAAAGCTAGATTTCCATAGTGACAGCTTGAAACAGATTTGCAGCCCCAACAACAAGACCACCTACGATCAACGTGCGGCATCGATCGAATTGCATTTCATCGATCCGATCACGTTGCGCCCAGATAACGTCCTCGCGATCGTGGGGCCATCGACGGCGTTGGAAGAGCCCGAAATCGTAGCGTTTGCTGGGAAGCTAGACGCCGAACGTGTGCCATACGAATTGGATCACGATCACGTCGATGCACGACAAAGGCAGATTCGAGACGCCACACGCGCGTGGCTCAAGACGGAAAAATACCTCGTATGAGCCAGAATTTTTATAGACTCACTGGCGCGTTGCATCCAGCGGCGATCGGAGACGGATTTGTTATTCCGTTGTTCGAGTCCGATGACGATCGTGACGAGGCGGCCTACGTTCAGCGATGCCAACGAGATGTAATCACCGGGTTCGATGAGATTGAGCTCGACGAAGATGACGTTGTCATCAACACCAATAGCCAACGTCACATGGCTATCGGCGATCGCCCGCTTTCAGCATTCAAATCTCGTTCGCTCGGACTACTGATCGGCAACGTCTTTTATCTCCGGACCGCTCTCGAGAGCATCCGCACAGACTATACGGAAGGATCGAGCGTCCGAAAGCTCGTCGAAGCATTTCTCGCCGATCAGCCGGACGAATTAAGCGACGTAGCCAGCATACTGGGCAAGAGCGCGTCGACTTCGGCGGTGGAGCAGACGGTCGTCGCACCTGCAGTCGTCGAGAGCCAGTTATCGTTGTCGATACTGAAAGAGCGCAGAGCGACCTTCGTGACCGAGCCCTTGGAGCGCGGTTTTGGCCTCACTCTCGGGAACGCCCTTCGACGCGTGCTTCTGTCTGCGATCAACGGATGGGCAATAACGGCGATACGTATTGATGGCGTACTGCATGAATTCTCAAGCCTTGCGGGCGTTCGAGAGGATGTGACCGATCTTGTTTTGAACATTAAGCAAATCGCGATCAAAGCAGACGGCGATGAAGAGCGCCACTTCAGACTTGACGTGATGGGTCCGTGCGTCGTGACGGCCGCCGACATTATGGCTGGAGCAGGCGTAGAGATTCTCAATCCAGAGCTCGCACTCTGCCACCTTGATGCCAATGCTACGCTTGGCATTGAGTTCTGGGCTTCCGGCGGCAAGGGATATTTGCCTGCCGCATCAAACCGACCGCCGGACGCCCCAGTCGGCCTCATTCCAATAGACGCGCTTTTTTCGCCAGTCCGACAAGTCGCATACAAAGTCGAGAATACGCGACGCGGAAGCGAGCTCGATTATGACAGGTTGACGCTCACGGTCGAAACCGACGGTTCTCTCACGCCGGGCGAGGCGCTAGCGGAATCTGCCGGAATTCTGCGAAATCACCTCGATCTGTACGAAAGCGCAGCAAAGGTCGGCGTGGAACAAACGGCGATTCAGCAGCCTGCCCCGTCACTGAAATGGTTAAGAGCCTCGGTAGATACATTGCCAGCGGATGATCCTGACCATGTGAGCATGTCGCTCAATCGCTTCCTTCTCAAAAAAATCGATGAGTTGGAGCTTTCAGTTCGTACTGCAACCTGTCTCAGGCACGATAATATCCTCTTCATTGGCGATCTCGTTCAAAAGACTGAAGCGGAGATGCTCCGGATGCCGAATTTTGGACGAAAATCTCTCAATGAGATCAAAGAGGTGCTATCGTCCATGGGCTTGCGGCTCGGCACGGAGAATCCTGGGTGGCCACCTGAGAATATTGCGGAAATGACTGAGAAACTCGCAATGGAGTTTTGATCGCTTTCGCATGACAAATCTGGCGTTGTGGAAGCTGCAAATGGACAGTGTCGCAAGTGTTTGAACCAGCACTCCAGTGAAGGTGAGGCGGGACGTACCGCCCCGCCGCAGACAGTGTCAGCGGTTTGTCAAAGCAGCTTCGCATTGGACTGACAGCACCCGTAGACATATCGCTCATCTTCATCAGGCTTGGCCCGCCAGCTTTCGTCGGCGCGCTACCCGATCTAGACGGTTGAGGAGGTTGGGGACCTGAGCTCGATCGCCAGCTAAGCGGCGCGAGACTTCATGGTCGACGATTGCAGCGGGCAGCGCGGCACCGCTTCGCTACCTACATGAACGAACGGCGGGTTCCGGGAAGCCGCGAGCAGTGGCTGAATGTCGGATTGTGGGTCTTGGCCGCTACGAAGCTGCCAGCCGGAATTTGCATTTAACACCGATTGCCTGCGTTCTCAGCGATACGAACGTCGAGGTGGTCCGATCTCATCTACGGGCTTTGTGCGCGGCGTCCAACGTTTCCTGCCGGGTGGGAGAGCCAGTCGATCAACTCCATGCTTCATGCTTTCGCGCATGGCGTCTAGCTCCCCGTCGTTGAGGGGGTGAGGCGGCGTGCCATCGCTCATGAGTCATCCTTGTAGGGGGCGGACGGCATGGGACCGTTATGGAGTTAACAATTGCGATAGGTGTAAGTTGCAAGGTCAGGCGGATCGAGGTTTGCGCGTCGGCCAACTATTTCTCGCCACGCCGTGCCGTTCCATTCTAGATGTAGAAATCCCCGAGACTGCCGTAGCATCGATATGACCTGACGTCCGCGCGTGGCAAACAACTCGGGTCGCTCACAGTCCGGCGTTGGATCGGCCTAAAAAGTTCTATCGTGTAAGGCAGGGGCCTTACTTTTCCTCATCGCGACACTATATGGGGGTTATCGACGGCATTTCGCAGTAAGCGCCGGCGGCAGAGAGACTCGATGGCGCTCCCGCTTACAGGTCGGGATGCAGTTATGGCTCTCAATTTCCTCCTCCACAGGCACCAGGTTTCGTTGATGCGGGAAGCGCAGGGCGCCAGCCCGGAAGCGCGTGCGTCGCATCGCGGTTTGGCGGCAGGCTATGCTCGAAGGATCGGCGAACTCAGCGCCAGTTCGGGTGCACCTTTCGCCGTTTATGGTGTGGCCGACGCGATCATCGCAAACGCTGGGCATCCGCTTGATCCCAGCGAAACTCCCGATCGCGGAATGGCTGATTGATGGCCAAAGCTCAAAAACGGGGCACGAAAGAGGCGCGTAAGCCAAAGAAGGAAGCGCCTCCGAAGCCCAGTCAAGCGAAGCCATCGATGAAGGGCCAACCTGAACCAGCGTCCGGTTTCAAACAACGGCTCAGCACTGTTGGATATCTGGAAATGGGTCAGTTGCGGTAGTGGCGGCTTCCGACCAGCTCGCGACATTCCTGGCCGGTTCTTGAAAGCCCGCTCGCTTCGGAACCGCTCATTCGTTTGGACCGAGCAGACGGAGGCCTGTGCGCTTCGCATCCAGCCGTTTAAGATACGGGCTCTTGGCGCCGAACAGTGTCGTTCACGCTTTGGCGTCGAACACCAACTGTGTTCCCACATAGGGCCGGATAACCTTAGAAGGCATTAGCCGAGTGGCCTCCGCGATGAACACCTCACCGGTACAGTGCATTGGGACGATGTAGGTCGGGTCCAGCTTGACGAACTCGGCGGCCGTCCGGCGCGCATCCTCGTCGGTGCGAGGTTTTACCAGATGAAAGCCACCGACGACGGCATGGATCTTGTCGACGCCCGATAAGGCCTGAGCGCGGCGAACGGCGTTGAGTACGCCCCGGTGGCTACAACAGGAGACCACCACCAGGCCTAGGCCCCTGACGGCATAGCATGTGGCCAGCTCGTGCTCGCCATCGTCGGGCGTCTGACCGCCGCGCTTCTCCGGTGACAGCTTGGCTGCATCGCAACCGACACCAGCCCGCATCACCGTGGGTATCGCGGCGCGCTCGAATGACGTCAGCGGGATGATGCCGGTCGTGAAGGCCTGGTCGGCAACCACCACCGGCTCGGGGGCGATGCGCACCTGTAATCCTGAGCGGGCCAACTCTCCGCGATCCAAGGCACCCATGATCGAGGGCGGCGAGCCGGTCATGGCCAGCCGCTCGCAGAACGCTTCTTCTTCGCCCACATAGAGCGGAAGGTGGCGGTCCTTGGCGGTGCGCCCTGCGAAAAGCCCGTCGAAACCACCGTAATGGTCGAGGTGGCCATGGCTCAGCACCGCCGCGTCGAACTGGTCGGGATCTATGCGAAGAAGGTTCAGGTTGTTGGCCAAGGTGTTTGGACTGTAGCCGAAATCCACCAGTATCCGGCGGGTCTGATCACCGACCTGAGAGGTGCCCAGAATGGAGAGGCCAAACTCGGCGAGAAGCGCCTGGCGCGGCATACGAGCAGCGCGGGGCGTGGTGTCGCGCTTCACCGTCAAGCCCGGCAATGTCTGATTTGCGAGGAACGGGCCGAAAGTGGCGTTGTCGACCAGCACTTGCAGAGTCAGCCGATCGACCACGGGCGACTTGAACCGTGACTGAGCCTGGACTGGCGTGACTGTCCCTCCCAATAGGCTGGCCAGCATGCCCACGATCAGTGCGCGGCGGTCGGAGGCGAAATCGGGCTTCGAAGTCATCACGTGTCTCCGGCCCAAGGCTAGCCGACACTCTTTCACGAAGCTGCGGCTCAGACCAGCAAAGTCGCTTTACCGGATCCTGCCCGAGCGAAATTGCGCTTGCAAACCCCTATCATCATGCAAATGGTGAGGCGCCTCTGTCCTTCTGCGTCCATAGCGATGGACTTTTCGACGGGGAAAATTGTCTATGTCCCGAGTCCTCATCTTAACGGCTAGGTGTCATGAGATCGAAGATCTTTCTTGCCTCATGGCTCCTGGTTGTGCTCCCAGTAGGCCCGGCGTCGGCACAGATGGCCGGGCATGACCATGTCGCGATGGAGCGACTTGGCAACGTCAGCTTCGAAACCTCGTGCAACGCGGGAGCGCAGCTGCGCTTCAATCGCGCCGTGGCGCTCATGCATTCCTTCCAATTTGGTCCGGCGATCGACGGCTATCGCGCCGCGCTTGCGGCTGACTCCAGTTGCGCCATCGCTTATTGGGGAATCGCGCTGAGCAGCTGGAGCAACCCGTTTGCCGGATTCAAGTCGTCGTTACAGCTGAAAGAAGGCCTCGAAGCGGTCCAGGTCGGCCGCGCCGTTAAGGCCAAGACCTCGCGCGAACGCGCCTATATCGAGGCGGTCGCGCACCTCTACACCGAGACTGCGATCTTGGACCAGGACGCTCGAACCGTCGCTTACGAACGCGCGATGGAGCGTCTGGCCGCCGACTATCCCAAGGACGCCGAAGCCAGGATCTTTTACGCCCTGGCGCTCGCAGCGGCCGCCGATCCCGCCGACAAGACCTACGCCAAGCAACTGAAGGCCGGCGCAATCCTTGAAGGCCTGTTTGCCAAATATCCCGACCATCCTGGCCTGGCTCACTACATCATCCACGCCTATGACGAGCCGGCCTTGGCGTCACGCGCCGCCGGGGCGGCCAAGCGCTACGGCGCGATCGCACCCTCGACGCCCCACGCCCTGCACATGCCCTCCCACACCTTCACACGGATCGGCGACTGGCAGGCCTCGATCGACACCAACCTGGCTTCGGCGACCTCGGCGCGGGCTGCCGGACAACCAGCCGACGAACTGCACGCCAGCGACTACATGATCTACGCATACCTACAGACTGGACAGGACAAGGCTGCCGGGCAGCTTGCCGAAGCCTCCGTCCAAGTGTTTTCGCGCTTCGATCCCACCAAAGCCAACGGCGCCGCGCCGGCCTCGGCCGCCTACTACGCTCACGCCGCGATCCCGGCGCGCTACGCGCTCGAGCGCCGGGACTGGGCAAGCGCGGTCAAGCTCGAGCCGACGCCGAGCCGGTTTCCCTACGCAGAATCGATCACCTACTTCGCTCGGGGCTTGGGCGCGGCGCACTTGAAAGACGCGGCTGCCGCGCGGACGGCGATCTCATCGCTGGACCAGATCCACGATAAGCTCGCCCAGCAGGGCGAGGACTATTGGGCAGGACAGACGGATATTCAGCGGCGGGAAGTTGCGGCAACCCTTTCCCTAGAAGAAGGTCATATCGCCGAAGCACTGACGGGCATGCGCCAGGCTGCCGACCTTGAGGACAAGACGCAGTTGGCGTCTGTAACGCCCGGACCGTTGGCGCCGGCCCGGGAGATGCTGGCCGAGATGCTATTAGAGGATAACCAGCCGGTAGAAGCGCTGGCGGCGTTCGAAGCGTCGCTTGTTCAGGAGCCCAATCGGTTCTGGTCGCTGTACGGTGCCGCCGAGGCGGCCAAGCGAGCCGGCAACAGCCAGAGCGCCAGGACCTACTTCCAGAAGCTGCTGGCTATGTCACCGCGCCCTGACCACCCAGAACGGCCGCAGTTGGCAGAGGCTCGCCAGCAAGCAACGCCGTGAAGACGTGTCTCCAATGACGGCCGGACGATCCCCCAGCTGGGCCTCGGCGTCTATCAGACCCCGCCCGCCGAAACCGAGACGATCGTGCGCGCCGCGCTGGATGCGGGCTATCGCTACGTCGACACCGCCATGTTCTATCGCAACGAGGAGGGCGTGGGCGCGGCCGTGCGCGATTGCCCGGATTGGGTGTAGTTCGGACATCCCGCTCTGCCCCTTAAAAACCCTGCTTGACCGGGAGAGACGACAATTACGCTGCCTTGCCTCAGACCGCCGTCACCGCTGCCAGTCGGCAGTCGATCATCTGTTGCCGTCTGAGAACCTTGGAGATATCGCTCCGCGAAGCCCCATCATGCGGCGGCCCATGCCGACCGCGAAGACGACCATGCTTCTGGCAACGGCATCTCAAAAACTCCTTGCGCCGGGCGCGATTAGACGACAGCGCCGCAAGAATCTTGCCAAGCGAGAGCTGTTTTTAATCGCCGGGAATAAACTTGCGGCCGCCGATCTCATATCCGACGTGGCCCCATTTACTCACTATTTGCGCCTTCCAAGTGCCTTGCTGTTGTTTCCGGACTTCTGCGCCGGCGCGCGGTCACGCCGTTGTGCGTCGCTTCAAGATGAACGGTCCTCAAATCTCGGAGAAACGACATTCTTGCCTCGCTTCGGCGCGCCGCTGCTGCCATGGTCGCACTGGCTCCGATCCATTTGTTTGAGCCGAAGTGATGGCCTGCTGGTCCGAGCGGCAATGCAGTCGGCCTTTCGTCGCGTGGGGTGCGGTTTGGCGGAACGTGCAAAGCGATTCGAAGCGATCATGCTTCCGCACATGGGAGCCGCTTATTCTCTGGCACGCTTCCTGACGCGTGATGCTGTCGCGGCCGACGACGTCGTTCAGGAAGCTTTCCTCAATGCCTATCGCGGTTTTGACGGATGGCGGGGCAGTGCGTCCAAGGCATGGCTGCTCGCAATCGTTCGCAACTGCGTATTCGCCAGGTCTCGCGATCCGGGCTTCGCGGTTCCGGTCGAGGAGGCCGAGCTCGTCGCCGATCAAGACCCCACGCCAGAAGAATGGCTGATCGGCCGTTACGAAGCGGCAGCCCTTCAGAGGGAGATCGAAGAGCTTCCTCCGGTTTTTCGGGAGGTTCTGGTCCTCCGCGAGCTGGAAGAGCTGTCCTATAAGGAAATCGCTACCATCGTTGATGTACCTATCGGCACGATCATGTCGCGTCTCGCCCGTGCGCGGCAGATGCTAGGAGCCAGACTTTCGGTGCTGTCGTCCGTCTCCGGAGATCGCACATGAGCGGTTGTCCGGACAAAAGCCTTTTGGTCCACGGGCTCGCCGATGGCGAGATCGATGCCGCTCACGCGCTCGCGATCGAGGCGCATCTGAGGCAGTGCGGCGCGTGCCGCGCCGAATATGAGCATATTCTGGCGCTTCGCACGGCGCTGAGAGCCGAGCCATTATCCTATCCGGTGCCGGGAGCCCTGAAGGGCAGCATCTTAGCTATGATGGAGGAGGTCGATTTTCATTCGGAAGGCGCCCCAACCAACGTCGTAGCCCTTCGACCAAGGAATGCAGGTTTCGCGCGTCATGTGCTGAGCTGGCGCTGGGCGTCCGGCGTTGCGACCGGACTTGCCGCAGGCCTTGCGCTGATGATTGCGATCCCTCGCGCGCCGACGGTCCAACAAGGAAACGATTTGGTTGCGGCGCACACCCGTTCGCTTTTGGCCGATCATCTGATCGACGTCGCAACCTCCGACAAACACGTCGTGAAACCCTGGTTCAACGGCAAGATCGATTTCGCTCCACCCGTGCCCGACCTCGTAAAGGACGGTTTTCCGCTGGCGGGCGGACGCGTCGACCTGATTGAGAGCCGCGAGGTTGCGGCTCTTATCTATCACCGCCGTCTTCACGTCATCAACGTGTTCGTCCGGCCTGTTACCTCGAGTGGATCGCGTGCCGCTGGGGACGAAACCAGAGACGGATACAACATCCTCCGGTGGACGGCCGGCGATCTTGAGTTCACGGCCATCTCAGATCTCAACGGGAAAGAGCTGCGTGAGTTCGAACAGCTTTTTGTGAAGGCAGCTGCCGGCTGATCGACCGGCTCGGGAAGCGCTAGCTGGCAGTCTCTTCAGGCGCTGTCGCTGCTGCGGTATCGACGCCGCTAGGCATCACTTTTTCGTCTCTCTCATCGTGCAAAAGTCGCGAACGCGCAGCTTCGTCTGGTGATGATCAGTCCCCGGATTTCCGGCAGGGCAGACTCCACGATAGTAGAGCTTCTGCCATTTGTCGGCAGGGTCGCGGGGCGGTGCCTCGCGCATTCGCTTATGGAAAGCATCTCGAGAGCGACTCCACTGCTCAAATGCCGCGTGGAGTTCGGGAGCATCCCCGATGTCGTGGAAGCTCGGTACCGTCTCTTCGATCATCTTACGCTCGACCGGAAAAAAGAAGGCGATGGCCTCGTCCGGCTCGAAGCGGATCCAATGGCCGGCGCGCGTGAACTGCCAGTTCATCGTGAAGCTGTACGGCGACCAGTCGGTCTCGATGATGCCTGAAAGCGGAGCTATGCCGTCTTTCGCCGCATTGGGCGCCCCTCCAACCCACAGATTCCATCCGGGCTCGGTCCTGAACAGTCCGGGGATATGAAAGGTGAGCACGCCTTCGCCGAACAGGGAGACGGGCGCCTCGACTACGGACCGTGTCGAGTCATCAAACTTTATCTCGACATCCGAAACGGCACAGCCTCCGTTCCATCGCGCCGAGAAACCAAACGGATTGGCGATCTCCCAGCCGTGGCTGTTGGCGATCGACAACGGCAGACAGCGATAGGCGAACGATTCCGGTGTCTCGTCCATCCATGCCCGGCGGCGGGGGGCGGGACGGATGCGTGGCTCCCACCCCGGATAAAGGAAGCATTCGAGCTTCATCGGGATCGCTCCTTAAAAGGCGACACGGAGCCCAAGCGATCCGCCGTGATCGGTCCATTGATTGGCGATCTGTCCGCGATATCGGGCATAGACGGTCCAGATACCCTTGTGCGCGGTCAGACCGGCGCCCAACTGAACGCTATCCTTGCTCAAGCCGGCCCGATTGCCATCGAAGTTGGTGCCATCCTGCGCAACGAGCAGCACGTTTGGCCCCGTAGCGGCAGCGCTGTGTCGGTAGCCGATCAGCAGGTCCGGCACCCATTCCATCCCGCCAGCGCCCGCAAGCACGCGGGACAGTCCCAAGGCGGCGAAGGGTGAGACGAACGTCCGGCTTTGAATCCTGCCGGTGATGGCGAAGGCGCGCGGTGCCTGCCCGCCCTCGGCGAAGGAGCTCGCTGTCAGGCGCGAGACCATAACGCCCGCCGACGGCGTAATGGTGGTTCCGGCAAAGTCGAACGCTGTCGACGCCTGGACCGCGCCGGTGAGATCGGTGAGGCCATAGTGGGTGGATGCCTGTCCGATGCCCGTTTCGCGGCGGTTCCGCTGCCACGCATGGGAATAATTGGCGACGGCCGATAGACCGATCCGGCCGATCGTCTGAGAAGCGTAAAGGCCGATGCGAGCGACGTCGCCGGAACCGTGGCCGCCGGTGCTGTCATTCAACCACGTGCGGTCATAGCCGCCCGCGATACCGATACGTCCACCCGCGCCAACGGCAAGGTCGGCGCCCATCTGCATCCCGGCAGCGCTCGCGCGGAATTGGGCGCGCGTAACGGTCTTATCCGCCCCCAGCGTGTTGCCGGTCAGCTCGATCCAGGCGCGAGCCCGCTGATCGCCAGACGACGCGAAATTGTAGAAGCCGTTGCCGCCGCCGTCAGCCTGAATGCGGCCAAGAAGATCCGCTGTCCGGCTCTCGCTGATCTGTGCGAACGCAGACGCCTGCGTGCTGAACATGCGAGCGCCTAGCGGCGATACGACTGCGGGCGTCGGAGTAGGCGTTGGTGTCGGCGTGGGCGTTGGGGTGGGAGTTGGTGTTGGGGTCGGAGTCGGAGTCGGAGTGGGCGTCGGGGTCGGAGTGGGCGTCGGGGTCGGAGTGGGCGTTGGTGTCGGGGTGGGCGTTGGGGCTGGCGTCGGCGTCGGAGTGGGCGTCGGAGTGGGTGTCGGCGTTTGTGCTGCGATCGTCAGCGATGCCGCAGTAGCCGAATAGTCGACCGAGGCTCCGGACGGCGCGGTGGTGCCGGCCGCGTTGCTGACAGTGGCGTAAGTGCCCGAAAGCGCAGTCGAGGTCAGAAACGCACGCGTCCCCGCGACGTAGGTGCCCGGAGCCCAGGCCAGCACGAGATTGCCGGCGATCGAGGCTGTCCCGAGCACGTTGACGCGGTCGATAGCGCTTGGCGAAACGCCGATGATCATCGAGCCGCTCGCGGTTTGAGCATAGTTCCCGCTTACGGTCGCCAGCTTGCCCGCCAAGGCTCCGTTCGAGATGTCGAACGTGCCAGCATTCGTCAGGATCAGTCCAAGCTGATTACCGGTGATGTCCGCCCCGCCGATCGTGGGATTCACGCCGTCGGCGATGCGCAGGCGCGAATTGGCGTCGATATTGATCTGGCTAGCCCTGTCGACCGCCGTACGCAGATCACCGGTGAGCGTCATCGCCGCACCATTCACCAAGTCGATCCGGTTCCAGCCTCCGACGGCGCCGTAGCCGAGCGAGACCCCGCGTGTCGCATCGTCGGAAAACGTGCCGCCGCGCAGTGTTACATTATCGAGGACCAGGATGTCATGACTGCTCTGGCCCCGCAGATGCGTCGTGCCGGCAAGGTTGGCGCCGCTAGACACCCTGAGCTGGTTGCCCGCGACAGTGTCGCTGGTCGTGTCGCTCGTATAGCGCAGCTCGACCCCACCGACGATCGCGCCGCCACTCCACGTGACGTTCGAGGCGCCAAGGGCGAGATCGGCGGTGGTGACGTTGATGTCGCCGGTGACCGTGCCGCTGGTCAGGTTGATCACGCTGTTCGGGCCGCGGATCTCGACGGCGGACTGTCCGCTCGTGGCGGTGATCGACCCTGTGTTCGCAAGCGTCGTTGTCGCGGCTGAGAAAATACTCTGCGTGATCGAGCCGGCACTGGTCAGGGTGAAGCTGCCGGCCGGCGTGAGCGAGCGGTTGACGAGGACCTGTCCATCGACGGTGCCGCCGGCATCGACGGTGAGCGAGCCATTCTGGCCGGCGCTGACCTCCGCCCGGATGCCGACCGGGGCGTTGCCCGGTCCATCGCCTGCGGCACGGCCGACGGCCGTGCCGGCGATCGTGATCGAAGCCGGGCCTACGCTTCGAATTGCAGTGCCCGCGTCCACCGTCGCTCCGGAGGCCACGACGATCGTGGACGGTGTGGAGCCGGTGGCATTGATGCCAAACGTCTGGCCGCTCCCGTCCGTGACGTTGGCATTGGCGGTGATCGCGAAGGAGCCCTGCGTCGGAGCGGGAGAGGATGCGTTTGGCGCGACGACCACGACGCCGTTATCTGCGAACGAGGCTGACGCTGTAGCGCTGCGAGTGACCGGACCGTCGAGAGTGATGGTCACAGCCCCACCGTCATTCGTCGCTAGAATGGCGCGAACAGCCGAGGTGATGCTGCCGGTATTGGTCACGTGGATGCTGGTCGGGCCGGCGGCGGTTGCATCATTGGTATTGTTGCGGGTGAAAACGGCGATCGAGTTTTCGTCCGTGCCCGTGCCCGGCGGATGGCTCGTCGTGACCGCACCCGAGATGGTAACGGCGATGGCGCCGGTTGTCGCCGACGTCTCGACAGCACGGCTTTCGCCCGAGACGTCGTGGACATTCACCGTGGCGGTGCCGCTTGTGACCGAGGTTCTGACGACGTCATCGCCATGCCCGATCAGGCTGCCGGTCGATATGACGTTGACGTTGCCGCTGCCATGGGTCGTTGCCCAGATGGCGCGATAGTCCGCTGTTACGTCGGACGTGCTGACCGTCACCGAGCCGGTGGATGTGTAGGAGTCGATCCGCCCGTAGACGGTATTGATCCGTCCATATGTGCCGGTGGCATGGGTCTGCGTCACCGCACCGCTGACCGTAATCGCGATATTGCTGGCCGGGCCTTCCGCCTGGGCAGACACGACGCTGCTCAGGCCGGTCACGGTATTGGCGTTGATCGTGATATTGCCCGCCCGGTTATAGGCGTTGATGCCAAGACCAGTGCGGCCGGTCACGGCGCCGCTCGTCGTCAGATTGATATCGCCGGTGTTGGTGGTGAAGTTGATGCCGTTCGACTGGCCCGTGATCGTCGACTGGTTTGTGTCGATGAAGCTGCCGGCACCCTGTATCTGGAGTCCGGCGCCGCTGCTCGTATCGACCGAAAAGGCCGGCCCCGTATTTGCGATGTTCCGAGTGGCGTCGAAGGTCAGCGCCTGTGTGGTCGTGGCCGCGCCGGAGCACAGATAGGTCGTTCCGTCCGGCTGGGGTGCGCAATTGCTCGCCTGAGCGAACGCCCGGCCATAGCCGCCAAAGAACACTGCCATCGCCGACGCGCCGGCCGTCAACTGCCCGCGCAAAATCCTGCTGCCGTTGGTCATGATTCCCCCCTCGCAAAGCGTAAGCGACTAAGTGCTGGTGTTGGTGGATGGGCCTTCGCCGATCGTGATCAGGTTGAAGGCATCGGCCGAGCTCGGACTGACCGCCATCGGGCAAAGATGACCGGCCATCACAGCTACGTCGTAAAGTTCGATCACATCGCCATCGATCCGGAACCAGTCGACGCAGGTGCCGGTGTCGAGGTCGATGACCTGCAGCCCGCACCACGAATCGGAATCCGCCTCGGCAAGGCGACGATCGAGCGGCAGGCCGTCAAAGCGTTCGTGGCGAGGCTTCGACAGGGCCACGAAAGCCAGATTGTCGTGGAACGCGAGGCCACGGACAAATCCCGGGCAGAAGACGGCCGGCTCGAAGAGGCCGTTGTCGCCGACCCGCCCGAGCTCCCCGGTGCCCGAGTTTAGCAGCCACAGCCTGCCGCGGTGGACGCGCGGCGAATGCGGCATGGACAGGCCACTGCACACGATTTCGCCGCTTCTGACATCGATCGCGACGCCACCTCCGTCGCGCCGATCGCGCCAGCCGTCGATCGTGTCCGATCTGCTTGCCGCGGTGACAAAGGCGGGACGGCCGGCCTCCATGGCCAAGCCGTTAAGATGGCAACGATCCTCGTTCACCAACGCTGAAATGAACCGTGGCCGCCACACCGGCGTGAAGCTGTGCACCGGCGATAGCGTCGCTAAGCAATTGAAGGCTGTGTTGACGAAGATCACCTGTCCGTCCGCGTCGACAGCCACGTCATGCGCGTCCAGACCACCAGTCAGCCAGGTCTCGCGCGGCATGTAGCAGGCATCAAAAATATGATCGATGCGCTCGGACGGGTTCAGAACATTCCGATAGCGGGTGATGGTGTTGGCGCCGACCAGCACAAATCCGTTCATTCCGTCGATGGTGATGCCCATCGGCTTGCCGACCGCCGACTGATGAAGTTGAGGTCCATGACCCGCCTGGGAGCCAAGCATGTTGAGCATGCCCGACTGGTAAGAGGTGAAGGCGAGGGAGATTTCGAGGCCGGCGAGCCGCCCAGGCAAACCCGGTGAAAAGGAATGTTTGGTGGTGATAGCGCCTGTCTCGGCGATATCCTCGTCCGCCGCCGCCGAGGGCGTGTCGGCGCTTAAAAGCAAAGGACGTCTTCCTGGTTTGCGTGAGGACAGAGGCCGGGGCCGATCACGCGCGCCGTGTCAAACCTGAACACGCCCAAGCCATGTTCACCGCCAAGCAGCACCATGACCGTCGGCCGAGTTTCTGAAAACACCCTCATCGTGTGACGCCTCGATCCCCACTCAGTGGTGAGATCGAAGGCGCGTCGGTTTTATTCCCGCTGCTTGGAATTTTTCGTAATCTCGCTGCCGCCGCGCTTCTGGAGAGGCCGGGAGCACCAGCGCCTGCCGGTCACGAGGATCGGCATAGCCCTCCGTTTCACATGTGCCGACGGCAAGGTTCGTTCACGCGGAACCGGCCTTCCGCCGGGCTCGCCAGACTAATTTGTTCGCCGTGGGATATTCACGCTGCGCGAACCCTACTGTCTGTCGATCACAGTTGCGAGATCGCTCGCCTGTGATGGTCGGTAACGGCCGCTTTCCACCGACTTCGAGGCATCGAGAAGGCTGTTACGGGTCGTCGAACGTAGCCGTGAGATCGACATGAACCATTGAGGTGTCGGCTCTGATCGTCTTTGAGCTACTGCTAGTTTAGTCGCATTTGTGGGCGTGTTTGAGGGAGAACGCTCTTTGCTGGTGCGTCAGTAAACGTGAAGAATGGATCGCTCATCCAGTCTTTGGCGAGACGACACCCCGACCGAACCAGCCAAATTGTCGGCAATCCAAAAAGCCAGATTGGCACGGTTTTGGTGTGCATGGCGCCTCGATCGCGCTATCCTCTGCTAAATCATTGCTTCGTTCGTGCGCTGATGTGGGGGAACATATGAAGCGTTTGCTACTGGCGGCTGTGGTTGCAACCTTGGTGACAGGATCGGCGCAAGCCACATTCATCACCAAAACACTGCGAGCAACCTATTCGCGTTTCGCGACCGGTCAGGGCCCGATAGCAAGCCCCTATCCCACGATCACGATACAGTTTGAGCTTTCGTTCGATAACTCTGGTCACATCGCGCCAACGACGACGGGATTGACGGTTTTATCGCTGGATTTTCCTGCCGCGAAATCGGTAGAATTTCAGTATTTCATCAATGACGATAATGTATCTATTGGAACAGACCTAGTTGATAATTTCGGATACAATTCCTCAACAGAAGGATCGTTCGGGTTTTTCATTGAAGGAATCTCTTCAAATTCACCCATATTGAATAGCTTAACCTTTTATCAGGGCGCGCAATATACCTCCAACACAGGTAGATTGACTGATCTTACAGCTTCTCCGGAGCCCTCCACATGGGCGATGTTCATCGGAGGCTTTGGTTTTGTCGGGATCGGGATGCGTCGACACCGTCGGATGCGAGCTCGGGCGATCTGACACGCTTCGAACCACAAATAGCCGAGGTCGAGCATGAAGTTGTGTGCTGCTCTGCTGGCGACATTGTTACTGGCAATGTCTTGGACGCCCGCTCCGGCCGAACCGGCCTCCAAGAGCCTTCCGATGTTCCGGGACTGTCCGGACTGTTCGGACATGATCGTGCTTCCGGCCGGCCGGTTCGTCATGGGGTCGCCCGCGACCGAGCAAGGCCGCAAAGACGACGAGAGCCCCCCGACGCAGATCGAGGTCCGGTCCTTCGCGATGGGGCAGACCGATGTGACGCGCCGGCAATGGGCAGCCTTCGTCGCCGACACTCACCGCCCGGACGGCATTGGCTGCGCCTATAGCGGCCTGTCGAAGGGAGAGGCAGGAACAGCGTCCTGGCGTCACCTCGGCTTCGCCCAAAGGGATGATGACCCCGTCGTTTGCGTCAGCTGGTCGGAGGCACAGGCCTATGTCGATTGGCTCAGCCGCAAGATGGGGCGTCCTTACCGGCTCCCCACCGAGGCCGAATGGGAATATGCGGCCAGAGCGGGCTCCGTCACCGCCTACCCGTGGGGTGACGAGCCGTCGCACGATTTCGCGAACTATGGTGCGGATGCCTGCTGCACCGGCGCGACGGGTGGGCGCGATGTCTGGGTGAACACTTCGCCGGTGAAGTCGTTCGCGCCCAACGCCTTCGGCCTTTACGACATGATCGGGAATGCGTGGCAGTGGACCCAGGATTGCTACACGGCCTCGCTTGCCGGACGTCCCAAGGACGCGTCGGCGGTCGACAGTGCGGAGTGCAAGTTCCGGGTCGCACGGGGCGGAACATGGGGGGACACTCCGGCCCTGATCCGGTCGGCAAGCCGCAATTATGCCCCACCGCCAAACCTCGTTGTAACTGAATACAGAAGCGCCGGATTCGGCCTTCGAATAGTCTCGAGCGACGTCGCCCCGAGGTCAGGATCGGCCAAACAATGAAAACGAAGATCCTTCTTGCGGCGGCGTTCTTGGTTTTGGCCACGCCCTCCGCCGGGCAGGCTCAGGCGACGACGCGGCCATGCGGGACGGAAGAGGGCGCTGGTGCCGCGTGCCTGCTGAGCCATAAAGAGCTGCCGGATTTGCCCGCAGGAGAGATCTACTGGCACCTGGACCGATTTCCTTCGAAGGAAATGGCCGAACGGGCAGCCACCGCGACAGGCGCCGTGGTCGAGGCTTTCGGCTCCTACTGGCTTTTCACCATCGCCGACGTGAACTGGCGCGCGCGATGGGGCGATCATGTTGCCAAGATCGGCCCGCTTCCGATCGCGCCCGCCTCAAGCTACGCGGCCGAATATCTTCGCTCCGTCTTTACCCCGGGCATGACGGCCCCCTTACATGTTCATTCGGGTCCAGAGGCATTTTATGCCATCAGCGGCGATACCTGTCTGGAAACGCCTGACGGCGCCCAGATCGGACGTGGGCCGGGCAATAGTCAGATGATCAGGGCTGGCGCCCCGATGCTCCTCATGGCGGTGGGCAAGAGCCCAAGAAACGGTTTCGCGCTCATCCTCCACGATCGTGGCCTTCCGCCGACCACGCTGACGCAGGTATGGCAGCCATCAGGACTCTGTGCTGGCAAGCTGTTGGAAGATCGCGCGCGATAAATGCGCGGAAAGGGCGCCGCAATCTTGTCCTTATGCTCGCGCCGAAGGGGGGCGTTCGTCATCTCAGGCGGAGCTTGGATACCGACGGGATATTGCGATCGGCAGACTGTCCGTGAGTCGCGGCGCCGGTGCCAGCCGACGCGTGCTGCGCAGTCGCAGGCACCTTAATGAAAGTCCGCTTTTGGTAAGCCCTTGGGCGACGCTGAGCGTCCATAACTGGGTCTGGCGGTCTCTGAGGCGAGGAGGGCCATGGCATTGACCCGCGCCATCTTCTCAGACCATTTGGCGATCGATGAGCAAGAGTAAGGGACGCACCGGCGCACACATGCGCGCCAATATACAGCCACCGCCGACGGCCGCCGAACTTGAAGCTGCAAAGCGTGAGGCCGCCCAGATCGAAGGGCGGCTCGCCGGTCTCGCCGCCGCCCATCCGTCCGTGAAAACATGGAAGGCCCGCCTGCGAGCAGCGCAGGCCATCATTGCGAGAGCTCCGCGGGACGAGAATACAATTGGCCGCACAAGCCAACTGCACGAGCGTTCCCTTTCGGAGATGGCCGAGCGCGACTGAATATCTGTTTCTGGGGCCCCCGGCGCGGCGCTCCAGCGATCGAAAGGCGCGATACGGGACCCGACTTAGTGTGCCGCAGCGCTATGCACGCCGATGCCGGTTTCGGAGCGCAGTCGCTGTTCAGGATATGCTGCCTTGTCGATTGCCGCGCGGGGAGACTGGTCGAGACGCGAAATCAGCCAGATGGCAAGGAATGCGGCCGGCACCGAGAAGAGAGCGGGCGAACTGTAGGGGAAAATCGCGTGATCGAAATGAAGCACCGCGATCCAGATGACCGGCGACAAAACGGTGAGAATGAAAGCGCTCAGCAAGCCGATCCCACCGCCCCACGCCGCGCCCCTGGTTGTGCATCCTTTCCACAGGAGTGACATCACCAGCACCGGAAAATTGCCCGACGCGGCGAGCGCGAAGGCCAGGCTGACCATGAAGGCCACGTTTTGCTTCTCGAACACGATACCCAGTACGATCGCCGCGATGCCGAGCAGCACCGTAGTGATACGCGACACGCGCAGTTCCTTTTGAGGGGCGGCGGCGCCTTTTTGGAGCACGCTCGCATAGATGTCGTGTGAGATTGCCGACGCGGCGGACAATGTCAGCCCTGCAACCACGGCCAGGATCGTGGCGAACGCCACCGCAGAGATGAAGCCGAGAAACAGGTTGCCGCCGATAGCGTGGGCCAGATGCATCACGGCCATGTTGTTACCACCGCGCAGCAGGCCGCCAGCATCCACATAATCGGGATTGAACGAGATCATCACGATCGCGCCAAAGCCGAGGATGAACGTGAGAGCATAGAAATAGCCGATCCAGATCGTCGCCCACAGGATAGACTTGCGCGCCTCACGGGCATCCGGGACGGTGAAGAAGCGCATGAGGATATGGGGCAGGCCTGCGGTGCCGAGCATCAACGCGAAGCCGAATGAAAGGGCCGAGATCGGATCCTTGATGAAGCCGCCCGGCCCCATGATCGCGCGGCCCTTGGTAGCCGCATCCGCAGGCGAGAGCCCACTATCCAGCGCGACCTGCGTTTTGACGGCGACGGCGTGCGCGAACAACGCTTCGAACGAGAAGCCGACATGCGCCATCACGCCGAAAACCATCGCTGTCGCGCCGCACAGCAGCATCACTGCTTTAATGATCTGCACCCAAGAGGTCGCGCGCATGCCCCCGAACAGGACATAGACCATCATCAGCCCGCCGACGACGACGATCGCATAGAGATAGGGCAAGCCAAACAGCAGTTGGATAAGCTGGCCCGCACCAACCATCTGCGCGATGAGGTAGAAGGAAACGACCAGCAGCGTGCTGATTGCGGAGAAGCCGCGAACCGGCCCCTGCAGGAATCGGTAGGAGGCGACATCGGCGAAGGTGAAGCGACCGAGGTTGCGTAGTTTCTCGGCGACGAGGAACAGGACGATCGGCCAGCCGACCAGAAAGCCGATCGCGTAGATCAGCCCGTCATAGCCGTCGTTGAAGATCTGCGAGGTGATGCCGAGGAATGACGCCGCCGAGCAATAGTCTCCGGCCATGGCAAGGCCGTTCTGGAACCCGGTGATCCCGCCGCCGGTGTAGAAATCGGAGACGGTGCGCGTCCTTCGCGCCGCCACGCCCGTGATCCAGAGCGTGATGGCGACGAAGCCGGCGAACATCGCGATCGCGGTCCAGTTGGTCGGCTGCCTGGTGATCGCGCCTGTTATCTCCGCATTCGCCCCGGTCGCCCAGCCCAGCAGCGCGACCATGCCTGCCATCGCCAGGAGCCGGCGCGTCATGCTGTCAGCTCCGTCAGCAAAGCGGCAAAACGCGCGTCATATTCGCCGTTGGCGCGCCGGACATAGACCGCGCAGATCGCGATGGTACCGATCAACATCGCCGCGCCCAGCGCGACCGCGATGGTGGTTGTGCCGCCGGCGATGGGCCTGGCCATAAACGGTTTGTCGAACGCGATCAGCGAGATGAAACTGCTATACACAACAACGGTAATAGCGGTCAGCAACCAGGAGAAACGCGTCCGGTCGCGAACCAGTGCGACATACCGCGGGTCCAGGGCGATTTTCGCTTCGAGCGCGCGGTCGGGGGCTTGGGCGTTCGTCATCCCCCCTTCATTGACTGTGGAAGCCTCGATGGCAACGCATCCCCGTTTGCGTCATCCCTATTGCGACCTGCCTTCAAGATTAGCCCTACGACAGGTCGGTGGCAGGGCGACGGGTGACGGCGCTGCTCTCTGAACCAATGTTTGGTTTTCGGGAGCGAAGAGGGCGGCCTGAACGTCCACTTGTGGGTCCTCTTGTCGAAAAGCAGCTCGTCTGATCGCGCCTATCTTGGCCGTGAATATCTAGACGTGATTTCGGCGTAAAGACATGGCCTTACCGCTCAATCGTGTAGGCGCAGCCGATAGCAACGCGTTCAGTTTGGCCGTTCCGGCTCTTGCAATGGCTTGCGCCGTCAGGAGCTTGCACTCGAACTTGAGATGCACAACCCCTCGCGCCTCCCCGATGGTCCACACGCAGACGACCAATATATCGAATTTGGCCGTGTCTAAACGCTCGAAAGCGCGGCGATCCCCCTCTCGACGTTGCCGAATCTCGTAGCGCCGCTCACCGCGCATCGCATCTATCTCGTCTTCCCAGATCTCCGTTGGACGTAGGTTGAGCCGCTTCGTCGCAAAGCGTTCCGCCGCGCATGGAAATGAAGCGCCCGCTGCGCCACTTCGTAGCGCCGCGCGTTCGGATTCACGCTGGCGCCGCCAGTAGGCCTTTCTGAGCTGAGTCATGCCGTTAATCAGCAACAAAAGAATTGCTGCTCCGTAAAGGGACCGACTGATGGCCACCCCAAGGAGCAGCCGATGCCCTTTCCTCTCACCAAAGCGGACCCTTCGCTAAAGCCGTCACTGCTGCAGAGCAGACTAGCCGTCTTCCCCAAAATCGGACAGCTCAGGGCTTCGTAGGCGCGTTCGCGCGACTTACCTCCGTAGTGGCGGTGGCGGAGCCACTGCCGGCTATATCGGTGACGGAGAAGAAGCGCAGCCGGGCGACATTTCCGATCGCCGCTGCCAACCAACCCACAACCACCATGTCCGCTCCCGCCGTGATCATCAGGCGATCCGACAAAGGGCGAGGCGTGCTCGCGCCCCAATGCAGGCGCGCGGCTGCTGCGAAAATGGTGACACAAAGCGCTGCTGCCATTCTGATCGCAACGCCTCGTTGCTCCCGCTCAAAATCGATCGAGGCCGCCATCGGTCGTCCTTCTATCATCGGGGCGAGCCGACCGCAGCAGGATGAACCAACGTCCGGTTTCAGATGACTGCCAAGCGCTGTTCGACGTCCGGTTTCGGATCGCTCCGGCTTCAACGGCCAACGCGATTGCGACGGTCGCTTTTGGACATCCACAGGTAGAACGAAAGAGCGATCGCGGAGGCGACCTGCAGCATCGCCGCGCAGATCCCCAAGGTACTGGGGATCGTTCCGGACATACAACTTGCGAAAAACTGCCCGGCGGCGATGCCGGAAGGCAGCATGGCGCCAGCGATCCCCATGAACCGGGCGCCGCCGTCCATCATCGCGACGGTTCCCAGATAATAGGGGACGAGGAACGACCAGAGAAAGAGGACCGCTGGAGCAGCGATCGCCAACGGCCCGACGACCACCCCTACTAGAGCGATCGCCATCGCCACGGATCCCGTCAGTAAGGGAATGGTCCTGCCAGCGCGGTTTCCGAGGGCAACGGCTGCGGCCGCTCCAGCAATGCCCCCTATTCCTGCCACCGCAAGCGCGGCATTGATCTCGCCGGTCGGCACATTTCTGATCTCACCGATCGACGCGGCCAGGGGCCAAATTGTGCCGAACGCGATGGCGAAGAGGAATATGGCGAGGAGTGCCGGCGCAATGACAAGCAGGCCGCCGAGCGATCCTGGCGTTGGCTCGCGCGAGCTCACCCTTTGCCGGTCGATGGCCAGGATGAAAAAGCCGGTGACCAACTGAAAGGCGGTTATGAGCTGTAAAATTCCGGAGCGCGGATCATGTTGATGTGCCCAGCCGGCGAGAGCCAGAAGAACGGCGGTTACAACCTGATTTGCAAATACGACGACGCCAAAGGCTCGATCCGGTTTGGTGCTTCGACCGAGCACGGCAAGCGCGAGGCCATAAAGGGCACCTTCGCCAAGGCCAGTCGCGCCGCGCGCAACCGCCAGGGCGACAGGGATATTGAGAATCGTGCCCAACTGCCCGGCCAGCATCAGCATCCAGGAAGCGATGGCGAGAACCCGGCCACCGATCCGGCCCAGCAAAAGCGGCGCGGCCATGATCGCGAGCGTCATCGTCACAAATTCGATCGCGACGAGCATGTTCGCGCTACGCAGGGTCTGGCCGAGTTCCGCGACGAGAGCGGTGACGATCACCGGTGTCGTCGCGCCCAATACGCCGGCGGGATTGGTCAACATGCTCACGGCGAGAAGGCTGAGGGCCGCGGACGCTTGTGCTCTCGCACGGCTGTCTTTCATGGCATCATCTCGGCTGCGATGCTCCGAACATGTATTTCGATCACTCGCCGCCGCTCTTTCGACGAACGAGCTGATAAAAGCGATTAGCAGGAAAATCGGCGCCGGCACGAGGCCTATACTGTGACGCCTTCAGAGACTGCATTTATAGCTTGGCTGACGGCGGCCGCGTCACCCGCGAACACCTGCTTGACGAAAAGGACGTCGACCTTCTGCACGTGCGCTGCTTGTGCGAGGAGGCGGTTCATGCGCTCAGCGTCGCGAAAGATGTCGCCGCCCCGGCCGGCGACATGCGCGTCACGCCCGGCGATGTCCGGGAACGCCTCGAAGATCGCGAACTGCGTTTCGGACAGGCGGTAGGCGTACCACGGTCCCGTCGCGGGCTCGTCCTCGACGGCCGCCCGAATCGCGGCGAGCATCCTGATCACCTCCTCCTCGCGGCCGGGCTTCGCCTCGATCAGGATCGAGAAGGCTTTGGGGCCATCGGCGCCGTCTTCGCCGGTCATCCGCACGCCGCAATGTTTGGGGCTGGCATCGTTCATCGAAACTCTCCCGTTCGGCGGGGTCGGCGGCGAACCGCGCGGCCCCGCACAGGTGCGATCAGCGCAGCGCGGCGAGCACGGCATCGGCGAGCGGTGCGCTCGACGCCGGATTCTGCCCGCTGAGCAAATTGCCGTCGGTGACGACGTAAGCGCTCCAGTTCGGACCCTTCTCATAAGCCGCGCCCGATTTGCGCAGCGTATCGGCGAGCAGCCACGGCGCATTGTCGGCGGTGCCCAGTTCCACTTCCTCCTCGTCGCTAAACGCGGTCATGCGGCGCCCGGCGAACAGCCACTTGCCGTCGGCATCCTTTGCCGCGAGCAGGGCGGCCTGGCCGTGGCAGACCGGCGCGATGATCGTGTCGGACGCCTGCGCATCGACCAGCACGCGGCCCATGTCGGCGTCCTTGTAGAGATCCTCGACCGGGCCGTGGCCGCCGGGGATCACCACCGCGTCATAATCGGCGGTGACGACATCGGCGAGCACCAGCGGCCGCGCCAGCCGGTCGGCGATGCTGTCGAGATAGGCGCGGAAATGATCGACATTCTCCTGCCCGACGACAGCGGGGTTCATCGAGTGCGGGTCGATCGTCGGCGCCACGCCGCGCGGCGTGGCAATATCGACGCTGCAGCCGGCGGCGACGAACGTCTCATCCATCACCACGAATTCCTCGGCCCAGACACCACTTGCATATTTGGAGCCGTCCGCGCGGGTCCAGGTGTCGGCGGCGGACAGGACGATCAGGATCTTGCTCATGCTTCGTCTCCTTCAAGACCGCGGCGAGGCCTCTCCTCGTCCGGCCCGACCGATATGGCCGGGAAGGGGCGGCGACGGTTGCCCGAAGCTGGCGAGCTCTTGCCTAATCCTCTGGATCGCCTTCAGTCCGCGCCGGGGATGCGGTACAAGGCGGCCATGCCCCAGCCCCTCCTCGACGCGATCCGACGTTACGCCGAGGTGCATGCAGATCCACTCGGCATCGCCCGCGTACCGATTTCGGGGATGAACCTCGTTCGCACGACGAGCATCGGGGAGTTGCAATACGGTATCCAGCGCCCGCTCATCTGCCTCGTCGTGCAGGGCACTAAGGAGGTGACGATGGGTAGCCGGACTCTTGCCTTCAGCGGCGGCGATTCGATGTTGATCACCGCCGACGTGCCGACCGTGAGCCAGATCAGCCGCGCAAGCCGGATCGTTCCTTATCTCTCCTTCGCGCTCTATCTCGATCCCGCGCTGATCGCGGAGCTGTCGACCGAGATGAAGGCGGTGTCGGTCGATGACGGCGCGCCGCTGACGCTCCAGCCGACCGACGGGGAGGTCGCCGATACCGCGCTCCGGATGGTGCGTCTGCTGGATCGACCCGCCTCGATCCCGATGCTGCAGGCGGCGCTGGTGCGCGAGATGCATTACTGGCTACTCGCCGGTCGGCACGGCCCTGCTATCCGCCATCTCGGCTTTCCGGACAGCCACGCGCGGCGTATCGGGCGCGCGGTAGATGCGATCCGCGCCGATTATGCTGTGGCGCAGCCGGTCGAGAATCTTGCCCGGATCGCGGGCATGAGCGTTTCGACCTTCCACCACCATTTCCGCGCGGTTACCTCGCTCTCGCCGTTGCAATTCCAGAAGCAACTGCGGCTGATCGAGGCGCGGCGCATGATGCTGGCCGAAAGCGCGCACGCCAGCAACGCGGCCTATGCCGTCGGCTACGAAAGCGTGCCCCAGTTCACGCGCGAATATCGCCGCCTGTTCGGCCAGCCACCGGTGCGCGACGTGGAGGCGGCGCGACAGCGGGTCACAGCAGCGTAGGCTTGAGCGCAGAGACACGGTCAGCTGGTTATGATGATCGCACCAATGAATGTCGGAAGTTCGGAATTGAGCACGCGCCTCCGAACGTCCGCTACTGGGTCGTTATCGCCGGTGAAGCTTTGAAATCTCTACGTCCTTGCGCGCCCAATGCGATGCTCCTGATGAACAGCATGCGGAAGTCCGCCTTCAGGCTGAGTGGCGTCGTGGCGCCCCTTCAGTCTTACGGGAAGACCGACGTCGGTAATAAGAAGGTCCGCATTCGGCGCCTCGTTTGAGAGCGCGGTGTTCCCGTCGAACGCCTCGATCACGTTGCAGTCTAGCTTTTCCGCAACCACGAGCAGCACAATGAACGCTCCTATGCTGCGCGTCGTCGCGACGGAAAACGGAAATCTTCATCCACAGGGGCGATAGCACGACGCCGCGAGGAGGACGCAGTCGCTTTGGCCGGGCGATCCAGCAGGATGACGGGGTGGGGTAAGCATTCGCTGAGCATGTCGGCCCAAATGATCGCCAGTTCGCGTCGACGTGGCATGAACGCCGCGCGATTATAGGCGCCCTCGACCTTCTCCTTGGGTACGTGCGCCAGCATCAGGTCGATCACCTTGCGGTCATGATCCTTGCCGTGGCGCTCCGCCCATTCATTCATGATGGTGGAGAAAGCGGCCCGGAAACCCTGTGGCACGTGGTGACCGTGATAGCCGGCGCGGTTGAGGAGATAGCCGATCGCATTCTCGCTCATGGGCCGATGCAGGTGGCGGTTGCTGGGGAAGACGAGGCGACCATCGCCGGACAGGGGCCAGAGCGCCCGCAGCACAGCGATCGCCTGCGGCGTGAGCGGGACGAGATGGTCGCCCTTGATCTCCTCCTTGCGATCGAGATCCCCTTTCATTCGGGTCGCGGGAATCCGCCAGAGCGGCTCGCGGCCGTTCAGATCCTCGAATTCGGCCCACTCGGCACCGCGCAGCTCGTTGGGGCGGACGGCGGTCAGGGCAAGCAGGCGCAGCGCCAGTCGGGTGAGCGGCCGGGCATAATCCTCCTCTGCGGCGATGATCATCTTCTGCAGGGGTTTGAGCTCGGTGATGGCGGGCTGGCGACCCTTGCGCAGGGGCTTGAGCGCCGCACCCAGCTTCTCGGCGGGATCGCTCGTCACGATGCCCTCTGCGATGCCGTAGATGAAGACGGCCGAGATGCGCTGCCGGATGCGCTTGGCGGTCTCGATCGCGCCGCGGCTTTCGACCTCCCGCAGCACCGCCATGATCAGGGGCGGGGTGAGCTGGGCGATCGGGATGGCGCCGATAGCGGGGAGACGTCGCGCTCGAGACTGCGGATGATGTCGTTCTGATGGACGACGGCCCATTGCGACTTTCCGTTCTCATGCCACTCGCGGGCGATGGCCTCGAACGTCTGCTGGGCGGCTTGGCGCACCCGGGCGATCGCGAGTTTCTTGGCGAGCGCGGGGTCGTGGCCCTCCAGCAATTGCTGCTGGGCCTCGTCGCGTTTTGACCGCGCATCCGCCAGCGAGACGCGCGGATAGGCGCCGAAAGACATGCTCTTCTGCTTGCCGAAAAAATAGTAGTTCCAGCGCCACAGCTTGCCGCCGCTGGGGCTGACCAGCAGGAACAGACGGTTGGCGTCGGTGAGTTTATAAGATTTCGGGCGCGGCTTGGCCGCGCGGACCTTTGCATCGGTGAGCACTCTGGTCTCCCCAAAAGTACCACGATTTTTCATCGCAAGTACCACGAAAAAGTACCTCCGAATCGCCTGGACAGGCGTGGACAGGTACGGACGGACGCGGCCGAGTGAGCCAGTTAAGCGTCGGTTTTCGTTGAGGAAAAGTCTAGACCGGTGGACTTTTGTGGACCCCTGCGGAGGGGGCTCTGGCGGAGACGGAGGGATTCGAACCCTCGATACGGTTTCCCGTATGACGCTTTAGCAAAGCGTTGGTTTCAGCCACTCACCCACGTCTCCGGACCGGCGGCAGGCGGGCGCTATAGCGGGCACATTCGCGGGGATCAATGCAGCTCGGCGTTCATCGTGAGGCAATCGGTGAATAGGCTATTTCGGCAGGCATTTTTTTGGGGATAGTGGGATGGTGACGGGGATGAAGCGGCTCGGGGCGATCACGGTGATGGGCTTTGCGGCCATGCCCGCGCTGGCCCAGATGGAGACGATCGATCCCAACCAGGCGGCGTCGCGCGCCGGTCGGCCATCCGCTCAACCGGTTCGGGAGGAGCCCGCGCCCGTCTCCGAGGCTGAGGCGCCCGTCGCGTCCGCTCCACCGCCCGCAGCACCCGCCACCGAGCGGGCGGCGGGGCAGGCTTCGCAGGACGGCGCCTATCAGGAGAATGATGTTCTCGCCGCCGCCGAAGGCGTGTTCGGCAAGGGCGCGGAGGGCCTGGCCGGCGTCATCGAAAAGACGTTCAAGCAATATGGCCGCCCCAACGCCTATATCGCCGGGCGTGAGGCGGGCGGCGCGTTCGTGGCGGGCATCCGCTACGGATCGGGCACGATGTTCCACAAGGTCGAGGGTCAGCGGCCGATCTACTGGACCGGGCCGAGCGTGGGCTTCGATGTCGGCGCGAACGGGGGCAAGACCTTCGTGCTGGTCTACAATCTTTACGACACGCAGGATCTCTACAAGCGCTTCCCGGCGGCCGAGGGCAATGTGTTCGTGATCGGCGGCTTCGCGGCCAGCTATCTGAAGCGCGGCGATGTCGTCATCGTGCCGATCCGGCTGGGCGTGGGTTGGCGGCTGGGCGCCAATGTCGGCTATATGAAGTTCACCGAGAAATCGACCTGGTCGCCTTTCTGAGTATGGCGAGGGGGGCGGGGGATCAGCCCCGCACCCCGATCAGGCTGATCTCGCGGCCATAGCCGGGCTCGCCGCGATGCGTGGCGCGGCGATAGCTGAAGAAGCGGACTTCGTCGGCATAGGTGTCGAGCCCCAGCGCCTCGATCCGGGTGACGCCGGCAGCGGCGATCCGGGCGGCGACATAGCCCTCCAGATCGAACTGCCAGTGGCCGGGGCGCCCGTCCGCGAAGAAGCGTTCGTTTTCGGGATCGTCCTCGCAGAAGCGGATGATGAAGCTCTCGTCCACCTCGTAGGAAGCCCGCGCGATGCAGGGGCCGATCGCGGCGACGATGCGGGAGCGATCGGCACCGATCCGCTCCATCGCGGAGAGGGTGGCGTCGGTGACGCCGCCGAGCGCACCCTTCCAGCCGGCATGTGCCGCGCCGACCACGCCTTCCTCCAGATCCGCGAACAGGATCGGCGCGCAATCGGCGGTGAGGATGCCGAGCAGCAGGCCCGGCGTGCGCGTGACGAGCGCGTCGGCGCGGGGGCGCTCGTCATCGCCAAAGGGTGTGTGGACGATCACCGCGTCGGCGGAATGGACCTGATGGAGGGTGGCGAGGGTGGCGCCGGGCAGCACCGCCTCGACCGCGCGGCGGCGATTCTCGGCGATGGCGGCGCGATCGTCATCCGATCCCAGACCCACGTTCAGCCCGGCATGGATGCCGGTGGAGACACCGCCCTCGCGGCCCAGAAAGGCGTGGGGGAGATCGCCCATCAGGCGGCTGCGGATCGGCTGGGGGAGACTGGTCATGCGCCTGCCTTAGAGCAGCCGGCCACAGGTTTGAATGGCCGGGCGCAGGCGGAAAAACGGGGTGACGCGCGGCGGGGCTGTTCGCACGCGCGGCGACTGCCTAGATGGCGGGAATGGCGACGATCCTGGGGCTGACGCTGCCCGCTACAGCCACGGCCCCGTTCTGCCCCTCCGAAGTGGAGGGCAGCATCGCCGTGCCGCAGGGCGCGCCGCTGCTGCAGCGGCTGGCGCGGTTCGCCGGGCCGGGGCTGCTGGTCGCGGTCGGCTATATGGACCCCGGCAACTGGGCGACCGATATCGCGGCGGGATCGGGCTATGGCTTCGATCTTCTGTTCGTGGTGGCGGCGGCGTCGCTCGCGGCGATCCTGCTGCAATCGCTGGCTTTGCGGGTGGGGCTCGTCTCGGGGCTCGATCTCGCGCAGGCCTGCCGGCAGCGCTACGGCAAGGCGGCCAACCTTACGCTCTGGGCGCTGGCCGAGATCGCGATCCTCGCGACCGACGTGGCCGAGGTGCTGGGCGGGGCGCTGGCGATCAAGTTGCTGTTCGGCCTGCCGCTCTGGCTGGGCATCCTGCTGACGGCGGGCGACATGCTGCTGGTGATCGGCCTGAAGGGGCGCGGCTTCCGGCAGGTGGAGGCGATCGTCGGCGCGCTCGTCGCGACCATCGCGCTGTGCTTTCTTGTCGAGCTGCTGATCGTGCCGCCGGATCCCGCGGCGGTGGCCCACGGGCTGGTGCCCGATCTGGGGCGGCTGTCGCAGCCCGGCGCGCTGGCGATCGCGATCGGGATCATCGGCGCGACGGTGATGCCGCACAATCTGTATCTCCATTCCAGCATCGTCCAGACGCGCTCCGTCGGCACCGCGCCGGGCGAGAAACGCCGGGCGATCCGCATCGCCAATCTGGATTCGGCGGTGGCTCTGGTGATCGCGATGCTGGTGAACGGTGCGATCCTGATGCTGGCGGCGGGTGCTTTCCACGCCAACGGACATGTCGCGGTGACGGGCATCGACGAAGCCTATCGCCTGCTCTCACCGGTGACGGGGGCGGGGGCCGCCGCCCTGCTGTTCGGCATCGCCCTGTTCGCCTCGGGACAGAGCAGCACCTTCACCGGGACGATTGCGGGGCAGGTGGTGCTGGAGGGTTTCCTGAAGCTTTCCATCCCCTGCTGGCAGCGGCGCGTGATCACCCGGATCGCGGCGATCGTGCCGGCCTTGGCGGGTGTGGCCCTGTGGGGCGATGGGGGCGTGGGGCCGATGCTGGTGCTGAGCCAGATCGTGCTGTCGCTGCAATTGCCCTTCGCCATCTGGCCGCTGATCCGGATCGTCTCCGACCGAAGGGTGATGGGATCGCTCGCGGCGCGCTGGCCGAGCGTGGCGCTGGCGTGGTGTCTGTTCGCGATCATCGCCGGGGCGAATATGTGGCTGCTGGTGAGCCTGTTCGGGTGAGGTTCGCGGCTTGATCCCATACCGTTCGTGCTGAGCGAAGTCGAAGCACGGGCTGCAAACGACGCCGCCTGAAGCACGTCCTTCGACTTCGCTCAGAACGAGCGGAGAGAGGTTTAGCGCCGCTGCGGAAAGCCCGCCGGATCGGGCCACTCGGGCGCCACCACGGCCAAGGCCTTGAACAGGCTGCCCATTTCCTCCGGGTGCGTCAGGCGGCGATAGGCGGCGGTGATGTCCTGCGCGCGGGCGGGGGTGTGGCGGGCGAGCATGGCCGAGCGATCGGAGATGCCGAGCGCGATCAGCCATTCGCCCTGCTCGACCGGACCGAAGACGCGCGCCTCGGCGGTGGCGGCGGCGGCCTCCAGCGCGAGGAAATCGACATGGGCGGTGAGGTCGCTCTGGCCGGGATGCGCGAGCGGATCGGCATAGGCATGCGCGCGCACCGCCTGCAGCGTATCGCCGTGGCGGCTGCCGTCATGCCCATAATCGACGATCAGCATCGCGCCGCCCTGTGCCGCGAGGCGGCGGGCGAGGGCGCTGACGATCGCGATCGCCTCGGGGTTCAGCTCGAACACGCCGCCGGGATCGGCATCCAGCAGGTGGCGCGGGATCAGGCTGTCCATCAGCTTCGTGCCGGGCACGAGCGCGAAGGCGGTGGCGCCATCGCTCTCCTCGGCCGTCACCATCTGCTCGCGCCAGCCCATCACGGTGGAGATGAACTGGCTGATCGGCAGCGCGTCGAAAAATTCATTGGCGACGATCAGCAGCGGCATGTCATCCGGCAGCGTCTCGATCGTATCGTGCCATGTCGCACCCGCGACGCGATCCGCCTGCGCGGCGCGCAGCACGGGGCTCGTCTCGACCAGATGGGCGGCCGGGGCGAGGCCCGCCGCCTTCATCGCCCGGAGCGCATCCTCGGCCAGCGAGCCCCGGCCCGGCCCCAGCTCGACATAGGCAGCGGGTCCGCCGCCATGGCGCTCCCACAGATCGGCAAGGCACAGGCCGACCAGTTCGCCGAACATCTGGCTGATCTCGGGCGCGGTGACGAAATCGCCGCCCGCGCCGAAGGGATCGCGCGTCGCATAATAATGCGCGTTGGCGATCCCCATGAAGCGGGACAGCGGGATGGGGCCGTCTGCGGCGATGAGCGCCGCAATCTCCCCGGCGGGATCAGGCGACGCTGTCACTGCCCGCAATCGGTTCGGTGCGGATGCGGCGGCCCTTGGCCGTCGCGATCAGATAGAGGCCGACGAGGACCATCGGCGTCGACAGGGTCTGCCCCATGGTGAGGCCCCAGGGGAGCGTGCCCAGCTGCACGTCCGGCTCGCGCACGAATTCCAGCAGGAAGCGGACGAGGCCGTAGCCCAGCAGTGACACGCCGAACAGGAAGCCCGGCCAGTAGCGCGCGCGCGTCTTCCAGAAGAAATAGTTGAGGACCGAACCGACGACGATGCCCTCCAGCACGGCCTCGTACAGCTGGCTCGGATGGCGGGGGTATGGACCGGCATCGGCGCCGGGGAAGACCACCGCCCACGGCACGTCCGTGATCCGGCCCCACAGCTCGCCATTGGCGAAATTGGCGAGGCGGACGAGGAACACGCCGAAACAGGCGCAGCAGGCGACATAATCGATCATGCGCAGCGGCGAGAGCTTCTCGCGCCACGACAGCCACCAGACCGCCACGAGGGTTCCGAACGCGCCGCCATGGAAGGACATGCCGCCATCCCACAGGCGGAACACCTGCAGGGGATCCTGCTTCACCATCCACGGATCGTAGAAGATCACATAGCCGATGCGACCGCCGAGGATGATGCCGAGCGTGGCATAGAAGACGAAATCGTCGGCATGGCGCCGCGCCATCGGCGCGCCGGGCTGATCGATCATCTTCGTCAGCCACCACCAGCCCAGCAGGATGCCGGCGATGTAGCCGAGCGAATACCAGCGGATCTGGAAGAAGCCGAGATCGAGGGCGATCGGCGACAGATGCAGATCCGCATAGCGGATCGGCTCGGCGGCGGTGGCCGCGGTGGCGGCGGCGAGGGCGAGGAGGCTCATGCGCGCCGGGCCTTAGCCTGTCCTGCGGGCGGCCGGAAGATGGGCGTGAGGCGAGTGGTGTACGGGCGGTGGGAAGGAAAAGGGCTCGGGGAGGGGACGTCTCGCGAAAGCCGCGTCTCTATAGGCGTGGGGGCGCCACCCGTCCCCGTCTTCGTATCCCGGACGCGGATGTCTTCCGATGCGACGCCGCCCTCGATGCGACGATGCGTCGCTGGCCTTCTGGCGGAGTCGCAGTTTTTTCCCGATAATGCGGGGAATGACGGTCGCGCCTTCGCCGCCGTCGATCGATCCGCGAAAGTGCCTGTATCCATGAGTGAAGACGTTGCGGACGTGCGGGTTTCCACGTTCGATATTCTGCCCGATGCCGCCGCCGTCCCCGATTATGATCCGGCCGTTTACAAGACGCTGCTGGAGTCCACCAAGGCAATCCCCTGGAAGATCGACTGGGCCGCGATGCGCTTCGCCTATATCGGCCCCCAGATCGAAACGCTCCTCGGCTGGACGCAGGACAGCTGGGTTTCGGTCGACGACTGGGTGTCGCGCATGCATCCGGAGGATCGCGACTATGTCGTCAATTTCTGCGTCTCGCAGTCGCAGGCCGGGGTGGACCACGAGGCCGATTATCGGGCTCTCACGGCGGACGGCGGCTATGTCTGGATCCGCGACGTCGTGCATGTCGTGAGGAATGCGGACGGCGAGGTCGACAGCCTCGTCGGTTTCATGTTCGACATCAGCGAGCGCAAGAAAGCCGAACAGGATCTGCTCCGGCTTCACCGCGATCTGGAGGTGCTTTCGTTCGAGGACGGCCTGACCCGCATCGCCAACCGGCGGGTGTTCGACAATCATCTCGAGAGCGAATTCGAGGACGCGGCCCGAACCGGACAGCCGCTTTCGCTGATCATGCTGGACATCGATCACTTCAAGCAATTCAACGATCGCTACGGTCACCTTCAGGGCGACGAATGCCTGCGGAGTGTCGGCACCGCGCTGAAAGGCCTGGCCACGCGGCCGCGGGACGTCGTTGCCCGTTATGGCGGAGAGGAATTCGTCCTTCTCCTGCCCGAAACCAATGCGGAGGCGGCGCTGGATCTCGCGCGACGCTGCAGGAAACTGCTGGCTCAGCTCGCCATCCCGCATGAGACATCCACCAGCGGGCCGGTCGTTACGGCCAGCTTCGGGGTCGGCACCATCATTCCCGGTGCGGACGCGACCATCGCGGCCTTCACCGAAGAGGTCGATCAGCTGCTATATGCGGCCAAGCGAGGCGGCCGTAATCGCATCGAAGCCAAGGCGCAGGGCTGAGGCATGACTGTCCGTCATGCCAGCGCAGGCTGGCATCGCTGGAAGGGCGAGCGCACGCTCGCTGGAGACGATCCCAGCCTTCGCTGGGATGACCGGTGGGTTTGCGGTGATGATGTGGTGGCAGCGATGTTCGTGCTGCCGCCCTCGACCCACCCCTGGCCCCTCCCTTTCAGGGAGGGGAGCGTGTTGTACTTGCCGCCAGGTTACTTCCCCGTCGTCACCGGAGGAACGTGCGCGGCGACGGCTTCCTTGGTCTTGCGTTCGATGCCCCAGAGGATGCGATCGGCGCCGCGTTCCCACGCCACGGCCTGTCCGTCCGTGACGAGCGGGATCGTCGCCACATGCTCCAGCGTCGATCCGGCGGGGGGCACGCGCAGCGCGTACAACTCCGGCCGGTCGTGGCCGGTCACGTAGAGCAGGCCGTCCTCGCCCCAGACTCCGCCCGAGCTGCTGAAGGTGCCGAAGCGCTCCAGCACGGTGGCGGGGAAGAGCCACGCGCCCTGCTCCTGAAAGTCGGTGCCGTAGCGGACGAGCGTGGTGTAACGATGATCGCGATTGGGCTCGCCGCCCTTGCCGTCATAATTGGCGAAGCAGGCCCACCAACTGCCATCGTGCCAGTCCAGCCACGTCAGCGAACCGCGACCGGGGCCGAGGCTGCGCGTGCGGACATGGGCGAGGTGGACCGCGTCGAACCATTCGATCGAGCTGGCCTGCGGCACTTCCGGATAGTTGGAGGCGGCGCAGACAAGCTCTTTGCCGGCGAGGATGCAGCTGTTCATGTGGCGGAAGCGGGCGGGATCGCCCTGCCATGTGTCGACCCGCTTGTGCGTGGCGCGATCATATTTGCCGATCTCGGCATTGGAGATGGCATAGACATATTTCCCGTCCGCCACGACGCCCTGCCGGGCTTCCTCGGCCGAGAAGCGCGCGACCTCGGTGACGGGGGCGAGCGTCGCGGGCGTCTCAGCGGCCTCGGAGGCCGTCGTGATCGTGGCGATGAGGCAGGCCGAAAGCAGTCGGTTCCGCATAATATGCCCTTGTGAGGACGGGGCGAGCCCCTGTCGAGAGTGACCATGCGGCTAGTCCCGGCACGCGATCTTTCGGTGACGCGGGTATGACACTTTCTTTCCAGTCCATCGCATTTCGCGGTTTTGTGTCACCAAGCGGACATGCTTGCTTGCCAAGGCTCGGCACCATGCACAGCTCTTTCGATCCCGCCGCCGGCGCCTCGCCCCTGCTCCTCACCCGTCTGACGCGGCGCGGCCTGATCGGTGGCGCGGCGGGATCGGCGGCGCTGATCGCGATCGGGGCCAAGGGCGCGCTGGCGCTGCCGACCGGGTTGTTCACGCTGGGGGTCGCCTCCGGCTATCCGCAGCCGGGCGGCGTGATGCTGTGGACCCGCCTCGCGCCGCAGCCGCTGCAGCCGGACGGCGGCATGCCGCCCGCGATCGTGCCCGTGCGCTGGGAGGTGGCCGAGGACGAGCATTTCGCGCGCATCGTGCGATCGGGCGAGGCACGGGCCGAGCCGGGCTGGGGCCATTCGGTGCATGTCGAGGCGACGGGGCTGAAGCCGGCGCGCGTTTATTATTATCGCTTCATCGCGGGCGGCGAGAAGAGTGCGGTCGGCCGCACGCGCACCGCGCCGGCGGCGGGATCCACGCCCGAGCGGCTGCGCTTCGCCTTCGCCTCCTGCCAGAAATATGAGGCGGGCTTCTACGCCGCCTATCGCCACATGGTGGAGGACGATCCCGATCTGATCGTGTTCCTGGGCGACTATATCTACGAGGCCGATCCGAACCCGAAGGAGGCGGTGCGCCTGCACCTCAATCCCGAGCCGAAGGATGTCGGCGGCTATCGCGTGCGGTACGCCACCTACAAGCGCGATCCCCTGTTGCAGGCCGCGCATCAGGCCGCGCCCTGGGTGATGACGTGGGACGATCACGAAGTCGCCAACGATTATGCGGACGATCTGGACGAGAAGAACAGCGATCCGGCGACCTTCCTGAAGCGCCGTGCGGCTGCCTATCAGGTCTATTACGAACATCAGCCGCTGCCGGCCTGGGCGCTCCCGAAGGGGCCGGCGATGAAGCTTTATACGGCGGTGGACTGGGGCGGCCTCGCCCAGTTCCAGATCATCGACGACCGGCAATATCGCGCGCACCGCGCCTGCCAGTCGCCCGAGCTGATGGCCCGGCACGAGCAATATCAGGTGCTGGTGGCGCCCTGCGGCGATTTCGACGATCCCCGCCGGACCGTGCTGGGCGCGACGCAGGAAAAGTGGCTGATGAACCAGCTCGGCACCTCGAAGGCGACGTGGAACGTGCTCGCGCAGGAGACGCTGATGCACAAGCAGGGGCGGATAGACGCTGCACATCCCGAGAAGGGACCGCTCTTTTCGGGCGATACCTGGTCCACCTATCCGGTCGCGCGAGATCGCATCTTCCAGCGCTGGGTGGAGGCGAAGACCTCCAATCCCCTCGCGATCGGGGGCGACATCCACGCCTTCGCCGCCGACTCGATCCGGGATCCGGCCCGGCCGGACGGGGCGCCGATCGCGGCCGAGTTCGTCGGCGGATCGATCACCTCGCTGTTCCACGACGCCAGCTTCAAGAAACAGGCCGAGGCCAACGAACTGGTGTTCGCCGAGAATGAGGTGCGGGGCTACGGCCTGGCCGACCTGACGCCGAAGGGCGGCGAGGTGCGGTATCGCGGGCTCGCCGATGCCAAGCGCGAGGATTCCGCCATTTCCGATATCGCCCGTTTCACGCTCGATCCGGCCCAGCCCGGAATCCACAAGACGCTGGGCTGAACGGCACCTGTCCGCCGCCCGGCAGGGGCGGACGGATCGACCGGAGCGACGATCGGCGCGACCAACGTGCGGCTTCCGCGCTCGTCGCGGCGATGCCCGGATCCATCGCGTGGCGGCGGCGGCGCGAGGGCGCGTCTGCGAACGGGCGCTCGCCACCGGGCGAGAGGATCAGGCGCATGTCGAACCCGAAGCGGACTGCGATCGCCGCGATCGCGCTGGCAGGATGCCTGCTGATCCCGGCCGCGCGCGAACGGCCCGCTTTCACCGGCGCCTATGTGGCGTCGGTGGGCGACGGAGCAGGGAGCCGTCGGGGCGGATGGGATTTCGCGCCGATGCCCGGCGTGCGCCTGGGCGTGGATGCGGAAAGCGCGGTGGCCGGCGACAGGGGGATGACGCCTGCGCTGGCAGTCGGCGGCCGGGTGGGCGCCGTGGTGACGCCGCGCACGCTCGTTTACGTCCGGGCCGGTTATGCGCGGATACGGCGCGGTCGCGCGACACGGCGCCACGGGTGGGAACTGGCCGCCGGGATCGAGCGGATCGCGCAGAGTGACTCCTCGGCGCGGCGGGATATGCGCGTTGCCGCGAACGCGCCGGACCGGACGATCGTGTCCGAAACGATCTATCGACTGTGAGCGCGGGTGAGCATCCCGGTCGCACCGGGCGACAAATTCGTCGCGCACGCCATGCGGTGACGGGCGCGGCGCGGTGAATGGGCGCGATGTACGAATCACCCGTTACCCCTGCCGGCATTCGCCCCCTCGCCGAAGCGGCGAAGCGCGCCGATGATGGCCGGCAGGACAGGATGTGGCGCGAGGGTGCCGTCGTCACCGTCGCGCTCTGGTCCTTCACCCTGCTCATCTACCTGCCGATCATCCTCAACCGCTATGAGGGGATGGGGATGACGAGCGTGCTGCTCGACAGCTCCACCATCCTCGTCTCGATGGCGTTCGCGATGGGGCTGTTCGCCCTGTTCCGCGCGATCCATTCGCTGCGCCGCCGCGTGCAGGTCGGCATCATGATCCTGGCCGTCTTCGCCATCGCCATCGTCCAGTCGGCGTTCGATCTGCTGTTCACCGGCTTCGTCGCGCACACGCTGGAGGCGCGCTGGCTGGCCCTGCCGGACGATCTTCTGCAGAGCTATGGCGCAGCCTTCAATTATGCCGCCGTCTTTGCCGTCAATTGCGCGCTGTTCCAGCTTGCCGCCGGACGACGTCGCGCGATCCGGCAGGAGCGCGAGCTGGTCCATCTTCGCGCCAGCGCGAAGCAGGCCGAGCTGGACGCGCTGCGGCTCAAGTTCAATCCGCACTTCCTGTTCAACACGCTGAACGCGATTTCGGCGATGGTCGTCACCGCGCGCAATGCGGAGGCGGAACAGGGGATCGAGACGCTCAGCGCTTTTCTGCGCGCCTCGATCGAAACCGATCCCGACGCGGTCGCCCCGCTCGAGGATCAGCTCCAGCTCGTCGATCATTATCTGCAGCTGGAGGAAATGCGGTTCGGTGATCGCCTGGATGTCATCTTCGATACTCCGGACGAAGTAGGTAGCGTAATCGTACCCTCGCTGTTGATCCAGCCGCTGGTGGAAGCGGCGATCCGTGACGCGGTGGAGCCTTCCTCCACGCCGGTACGGATCAGGATCGCGGCTCAACGCAAGGCAGGGGGGCTGGAGTTGAGCGTATCGGACGACGCACCGCGCGCGCAGACACGGGACGGGGTGATGGCGGTGGAGACGGTGCGTGGCCGGCTCGGCGCTCTGTTCGGCGGCGCGGCGTCGGTGGTCGTCCGATCGGGGGATCGGGGCGTCGAGACGATCCTGCACGTGCCGGCGGCCGGCTGACCCGATGCCGATGCGGGTGCTTCTGGTGGATGACGAGGCGCTCGCGCTGGATCGCCTGCGCGTCTTCTGCGGGGACATCGACGATATCGAGGTGGTCGGGCAGGCGCGCGACGGCGACGAGGCTCTGGCGCGGATCGAGGCGCTGAACCCCGATCTGGTGATCCTCGACATCCAGATGCCGGGGCGCAACGGCCTGCGGACGGCGGCCGACATCCCTGTCGATCCCCGACCCGAACTGGTCTTCGTCACCGCGCACGAACATTATGCGCCCGACGCCTTCGATCTGGAGGCGGCGGATTATATCCTGAAGCCGGTGCGCTTCGACCGGCTGCGCCTCGCGATCGATCGCGGCCGCCGCCGCCGCCAGCTGCGCGAGGCGGCGGCGCGCGCGGGGATGCTGGAAGCCGAGATGGAGGCGCTGCGCGCGGGTGCCCGTGCGCCGGGCGCGGATCCCGAAATCTGGGTGCCCGAGCGGGACGGCCAGCGCCGCGTGCCGATCGAGACGATCGACTGGGTGGAGGCGGCGCGCGATTATGTGCTGCTCCACACCGAACTTCGCAGCCACATGCTGCGGATCACGATGGCGGCGCTGGAGGAGAAGCTGGCGGGCACAGCCCTGATCCGCGTGCATCGCTCCGCCTTCGTGCGACCGTCCCGCGTGGCCGAGGTGAGGCGCGCCCAGCGCAGCACGATCCTGCTGCTGAAGGACGGAACCTCGGTGCAGGTGGGGCCGAGCTATGTGGCGGCGGTGGAGGCCGCGCTGGGGATCGGATGAAGGGGCGCGGGCGCGCCGCCTGACATCGAGTTGGAGTCTCACGGTCGCGGCATGACGGGACGCGCGCCGGTCGCGATTTCGCTCGGACGGCGCGCGTCGTCGATGCATCCGACGCCGCAGCAACGATAACGCTCCGGGGATCGCGCGCGCGTCGGGCACGGCGCACGACGATCTTTTCTGTGGCTCGGTCTGCCGCGTTTCCGGGCCTGCGGGCGATATCATCGAGCCGGAAACCGCTCTAATCCGCCGGAAATCGCCTTGGCTCAGACTCTCTTGCGCCGGAATTATTCTCCGACATATTGACGTATGAACCAGATAGTTCATATCTCGCGACCGAGAGGAATCGCATGACGTCGCAACGACGCATACAAACGGGGCTGATCGGCCGATCGATCGGGCAATCGCTGTCACCCGCGCTGCATGAGGCGGAGGGGCGGGCGCTCGGGCTCGATTATTCCTATCGCCTGTTCGACATCGAGGCCGAACCCAAGGGCGCGGCCGCGCTTCCCGACATTCTCGACCGGATGCAGGCCGACGGCTTTGCCGGCTGCAACGTGACGTTCCCCGTGAAGCAGGCGGTGATGCCTCTGCTCGATCGGCTCAGCCCCGAAGCGGAGGCGATGGGCGCGGTGAACACGGTGCGCTTCACCGCCGACGGCCGCCGCGAGGGGCATAATACCGACTGGTGGGGCTTCGGCGAAAATCTGCGCCGCACGATCCCGGATGCGGCCGTCGATACGGTCGTGCTGCTGGGTGCGGGCGGGGCCGGCGCCGCCGCCGCCTACGCGCTCTGCCGGATGGGCGCGCGCGAATTGCTGGTGATCGATCGCGACGCCGATCGGGCCGAGGCTTTGGTCGCGCGGCTGAGCGGCGGATCGACCATCTTGCTGCCGGTTCCGTTCGAGGAGGCGGAGCAAAGGCTGGCGCAGGCGGACGGGCTCGTCCAGGCGACGCCGATCGGCATGGCCAAGCTTCCCGGCATGCCCATCCCGTCCGCAGCGCTCCAGCCCGACATGTGGCTGGCCGAGATCATCTACGTGCCGATCGAAACCGAACTGCTGCGCGCCGCCCGGGCGATGGGGTGCCGCACGGTGGATGGCGGCGGCATGGTCGTGCTGCAGGCGGCGCGCGCGATCGAAATCTTCACGGGTCTGGCGGCCGATCCCGATCGGATGCAGACGCATCTTCTCGCATTGTTGCAGCAGAAGGTGAACTGATGGCCCGGCCGACGACCCTTTCCAGCGCCGCCGCCAAACTGGCGCGGCCTGCATCCCGCAAGAAAGCGTCGTCGTCCCCACCGAAGCGGGCGAACGATCCCGATCGCACCCGCGCCGACATATTGGAGGTGGCCGCCGCGCATTTCGCGTCGCACGGCTTCAGCGGCAGTCGCGTCGACGAGATCGCCGCCGAGACGAATACCAGCAAGCGGATGATCTATTATTATTTCGGCAGCAAGGAGGGTCTCTATCGCGAGGTTCTCGGCCGCCGATACAACGAGATCCGCGTACTGGAGAAGGCAAGCGGCTTCGAGCATGGCGATCCCGAGGTCGCGCTGGCGACATTGGTGGGCGGCACCTTCGACTATCACCAGACGCACAGCGATTTCGTCCGCCTCGTGATGGTGGAGAATATCCATCGCGGCGAGAATATCGGCGAGGTGCCGGGAATCGATTCCCGCGCGGACAGCGTGCTGGACGTGCTGCGCAAGCTGCTGGATCGCGGGATCGCGGCGGGCCTGTTCCGCGCGGACATCGATCCGTTCCAGCTGCACATGTCAATCTCGGCGCTGTGCTTCTACAACGTCTCCAATCGCCACACGCTCTCGCGCATCTTCTCGCGCGACGTGGCGTCGCCCGAGATGGAGGCGATCCGCCGCGCCAACGTGATCGAGATGATCATGCGCTGGGTAAAAATCGCACCGTAACCAAGGCCCCGGCGGAGGGGATCCGCACACGCATATTGACACTAACTCGATAGTACATAAACCTTGTCTGAGAAAAAAGAGTCGGGAGAGGAAAAATGAAGGGTTCATTTCACGCCATACTTATGTCTGGAGTGGCTGCGCTGGGCGTCTGCGGGACCACCGCGGCAACGGCAGCAGCGGAGCAGGACGCGCCGGCAGCGGCCGCGCCGGCGACATCCACGCCCGCCGACATCGATGCGGATGCGGCCAAGGAAATCATCGTCACCGGATCGAGCATCCGCGGCGCGCCGCCGGTCGGCTCCAATCTGATCTCGATCGGCCAGGCGCAGATCAACGCCACCCCCGCCCAATCGGTGCAGCAGGTGCTGAAGAGCGTGCCGGCGGTGGTCGGTCTTGGTTCGGCCGGGCAGGGCGCGTTCGGCTCGGCGGACGGATCGGGCACGAACGCGCCGACGATCCACGGCCTGGGCGGTTCGGCCTCCAACTCGACGCTGATCCTGATCGACGGGCACCGCTTTCCGCTGAGCGGCATCAATCACGCGCTGGGCGATCCGAACATCATTCCCTCGATCGCGATCGAGCGGGTCGAGGTGCTGCCGGACGGCGCCTCCTCGGTCTATGGTTCGGATGCCGTCGCGGGCGTCATCAACTTCATCACGCGCCGCCGCTATGACGGGATCGAGGCGAACGGCCAGCTCGGCTTCGGGCGCAACTACAAGACCTACAATGGCAGCCTGCTGGCGGGGAAGACCTGGGAGACGGGCTCCCTGCTGTTCGCCTACAGCTATTCGCGGCGCAGCGCGCTCTCCGCCGCCGATCGCGACTTCACCAATTTCGATCACCGCGCGCAGGGCGGCAGCAATTTCGCGACCTTCGCCTGCCAGCCGGCGACGATCCAGCCGACCGGCAGCAGCCTGATCTACGCCAATCCCTATACGGGGGCGGGCGTGGCGAACGCGCAGGCCAACGCCTTCTGCGACTATAGCGACAATTCGGATCTGATCCCGCGCGAGATCCGCAACAACGGCATGCTCCGCGTGACGCAGGAAGTGGGCGACAAGCTGACCCTGTCGGCCGACGCCGTCTATTCGAACCGCGTCAATCGGCAGAACGTGACGCGCGGCAGCGTGACCGCCACCGTGTTCCAGACCGGCGCGCAGGCCAATCCCTTCTATGTCGGCGTGCCCGGCAGCACCGCCACCTCCGAGACGATCCGCTTCAACGCGGACGATCTGCTGGGGCCGGGCGCCTATATCGAGGGCCGCGCCGAGGATTTCTACGTCCACGGCACCGCCGAATATAAGGTGGACGACAATTGGCGCGTGACGCTGGGCGGCACGTTCGGCTTCGACAACAGCGCGCAGCAGAATGTCGGCCAGCTCTGCACGAGCTGCGCCTATCTCGCGCTCAACGGCACCACCAACGGCGCGGGCAGCCTGACGACGGCTTCGGTGCCGGCGACCGGCCTGATCGTGACGCGGCTGCCGCTGACGGCGGCCAATTCGCTCGACGTGTGGAATGCGCTCGCCACCAACCGCACCTCGACGGCGGGGCGCGCCGCGCTGACGGATTCGACCACCACGCAGCTCGCGCGGCAGACGATCCAGAACGGCACGCTGAAGGTGGACGGTTCGCTCTTCACCCTGCCCGCCGGTGACGTGAAGGCGGCGGTGGGCGGCGAATTGCTGCGCTATACGCTGAAGCAGGACATCACCCGCCCGCTCAACATCGGGCCGGCGACGAGCGGATCCTCCACCACCAACCTCAAATATAATCGCTCGGTCCAGAGCGCCTATCTCGAGGTGCTGGTGCCGCTGATCAGCCCCGAAATGGAGGTGCCGGCGATCCGCTCGCTGAGCGCCAACATCTCCGGCCGCTATGATCATTACAGCGACTTCGGCACGACGAAGAATCCGAAGTTCGCGGCAAACTGGGAGCCGATCGAGGGCCTGAAGCTGCGCGGCAACTATGCCAAGTCGTTCGTGGCGCCCGCGCTCACCAGCCGGGGCAGCAACGCGGCCGGCGTGACCGGCGAATCCGGCTACGGCAATTACGGGCTGGGCCAGGTCAACGTGCCGATCTCCGCCTTCCCGCAGGTGGCGAACATTCCGGGCGTTTCGTGCACGAACGGCTTCTGCTCGATCGGCACGGCGACGATCACCGGCGTACAGGTCAATGGCGGCAACGCCGATCTGCAGCCGCAGAAGGGCCAGACCTATTCGTTCGGCGGCGATTTCACGCCCACCTTCGCGCGGGGCCTGCGCATCAGCGTCACCTACTGGCACAACCGGATCAAGGGCGGCATCACCGCGCCGATCCCGTCGCTCGCGATCAACTCGCCCGATCTGTATCCGCTGCTGACGATCCTGCCGAGCGCTGCTCAGCTGGCGGCGGCGACGGCGGGCCTTCCGCAGACGAGCGCGCTGCCCGCCAACCAGTTCTTCATCTACAATTATCGCCAGCGCAACGTGCTGAACCTGAAGGTCAGCGGCATCGATGCGGACATCAGCTACACGCGCAACACCCCGCTCGGCCGGTTCACCGGCGGCGTGGCCTTTACCCGCGAGTTGAAGTTCACCCAGCAGATCGGCACCGGGCCGACCTTCAGCGTGCTGAACACGACCGGCTTCAACACGACCTTCCCGTCGGTGAAGCTGCAGGGCCGCGCCAATATCGGCTGGGAATATGCAGGCATCACCTTCGATGCCTTCCTCAACCATACGGGCAGCTACCGGAACTACAGCAGCTCCACGCTGACCCCGATCACGCGCAGCGCGGCCGGCGTGCCGATCGGCGGCGGCGACAAGGTGAAGGCCTACAACACGATCGATCTGCACATCGGCTACACGCTGCCGCAGAGCTTCATCTCGAAGGCGCAGATCTTCGTCGACGCGACCAACCTCTTCGACAAGGATCCGCCCTTCTACAATACGGCCACGCTCAACGGATCGAGCGGCTACGACACGTTCCAGGCCAGCCCGATCGGGCGCGTCATCACCGTCGGCCTGCGGACGAAGTTCTGACGATGCGGGCGCGGCGCTCTTCTCCCACCCTCGCGCCGCGTCTCGCCGGCGCCTGCCTCGCGGGCCTTCTGGCCGGTGCGGCAGGCGCGCAGGCGCCGGCTCCCGCCGTCTCCGATCACCCCGTCGTCGAGGATCATTATCCCGCGCGGCAGGTGATGTTCGCGGGCGGCGTGACCGGACTGCCCGATCTCGTTTATGCCCAGCCGGCGGGCTTCCGGCCGCTGACGCTGGACGTCTATCTTCCTCCCCGAAGCCTGAAGCCGCCGCGAGGCGGCTTCCCTCTTATTCTCCATATCCACGGCGGCGGCTGGTCCGCCGGGCATAGCCGCCACTCGGGCGCGCTTTCGGACTTTCCGGCTGTCCTCGCGAGCTTGGCCGCCAAAGGCTATGTCGTCGCCTCGCTCAATTATCGGCTGAGCGGAGAAGCGCCGTTTCCGGCCGCCGAGAAGGACGTGAAGATCGCGCTGCGCTGGCTGCGCGCGCGGGCCGCCGACTATCGCATGGATCCGGACAGGGCCGGCGTCTGGGGTGGTTCGGCGGGCGGGCATCTCGCCGCGCTGGCCGCCGTCACCTGCAAGGATCCGACGCTCGATCCGGTCGGGCCGGTGCGGCCGGGCGCGATCGACGGGGAGGGGCGGCCGTTGCCGGCCAATCCGCTGGCCCCGCTCGCAGGCGTGTCCGATTGCGTGCAGGCGGCCGTCACCTGGTATGGCGTGTTCGATTTCGCCACGATCGACGCGCAGGCGAAGCGCCCCGTCGCGGGCCCGGGCGGCAATCCCCAGACCGCCTTCCTCGGCTGCACGGGGGGCGATTGCACCGCCGCGATCAAGGCGGCGAGCCCCGTGAGCTATGTCGATCCCTCCGATCCGCCGATGCTGCTGATCGCGGGCATGGCGGACCGGACCGTGCCCTATCAGCAGACCGTGGAGTTCGAAGCCGCGCTGAAGGCGGCGCGCGTGCCGGTTCGGACGATCCTGATCCCGGACGTGGACCACAGCTTCATCGGCAAGACGCCCGACGCGACGCGCGACGCGACGCTCAAGGCGCTCTCTGCCACCTTCGCCTTCTTCGACCAGACGTTACGCGACCAGAATCACTAAAAAAGATGGGAGATGTCGATGCGTAAGGTTCTTGCTTCCCTGTTGGCTGCCTCTTTGCTGGCGAGCACCTCCGCGCCCGCCGCGATGAATCCGATCGGCGGCGATCCGGTGACGATCGACAGCGGTCGCGTGTCCGGCACGATGCTGTCGTCCGGCGTGCGTGCCTATCTCGGCATTCCCTTCGCCGAGCCGCCGGTGGGCCAGCTGCGCTGGGCGGCGCCCAAGCCGGTCAAATGGGACGGCATCTTCAACGCCGATCGCAAGGGGCCGGAATGCATCCAGGTTCTGCGCCCGCACAACATCAACCATTATTTCGGCGAAGAGCCTTCGTCCGAAGACTGCCTCTACATGAACGTGTGGACGCCGCCTGCGGCGAAGCCGGGCGCGAAGCTGCCGGTGATCGTGTTCATCTATGGCGGCGGCTTCACGATCGGATCGTCGGGCATGGCCAATTATGATGGCGAGAATGTCGCCAAGGCCGGCGCTGTCTATGTGAACTTCAATTACCGGGTCGGCGCGATGGGCTTCCTCGCGCATCCCGAACTGACCGCCGAGCAGGGCGGCCATTCGGGCAATTATGCGCTGATGGATCAGGCGCTCGCGCTGAAGTGGATCCACGACAATATCGACAAGTTCGGCGGCGATCCCGCGAAGGTCCTGATCATGGGCCAGTCGGCGGGCGCGCGATCGGTGGCGCTGCAGATGTTCAATCCGATGGCGCGCGGGCTGTTCCGCGCGGCCGTCATGTCCAGCGGCTGCAATTTCGTGGGCGAGAGCCAGCTGGGCGGCACGATGATGACGTTGCCCGAGGCCGAGAAGGTCGGCCTCGCCTATCAGGAGAAACTGGGCGCGAAGAATCTGGAGGATCTGCGCGCCCTGCCGGCGGACAAGATCCTCTCGGTCCAGTCCGAGACGCAGGTGGGCGCGCGCGTCGAGGGCGTCCGCATCCAGGGCGCGATCGTCGACGGCTATGTGCTGCCCCGGCAGAATTTCGAGATGCTGGCATCGGGCGACATCGCGCGCGTGCCGATCATCGCGAGCTACAATAGCGACGATATCGACGCCGGCATGAGCCCGCTCAGCCGCGTGAAGACGGTCGCCGAATACAAGGCCACCGTGGAGAAGCTCTACGGGCCCAATGCCGAGGCCTATCTGAAGGCCTTCCCGATCGCGACCGATGCCGAGGTGCCGGCGCTCGCCAAGCGCTATGCGACGATGGCCGGGCTCGAGAAAAGCTCGCGCCAGTGCGCGCTCGCGATGCAGAAGCTGGGCGTGAACGGCTATGTCGACGAATATACGCGCAAGCATCCTTATGCGCCGGGCGTGAAGATCGCCGACCAGAATATCGAGACGGTCGGTGCCTATCACACGGCCGACATGCCATATTGGCTGAATACTCTGGATAAATATAACATGCTCCGCACCACCCGCGCCTGGACGCCGGGGGATCGGGAGCTGTCCGCCCAGATGCTCGGTGCGCTGATCGCCATGGCCGAGACGGGAAGCCCCAGCACCAAGGCTTTGCCGTGGACGCCGCTGACGATGAAGACCGACGCGAAGATGGACTTCGACGTGCCGGCCAGGATGGTGCCGCTCGACGGCAAGAAGCTCGACTGGCTGGTCGCGCACCCGGCCACGCCGGTCGCCAGGTCCACTACCCCCGACAGACCGCGCGACTGACCCACCCGCAAAGGACGATCGATGAAGCTGACAGCGATGTGCGTAGCGATGTTTCTGCCGATCGCGGCGGTGGGGGCGCAGGCTCCCGCCGCCGGGGCAGATCCGGCGGCCGATGCCGCCACCGCCGCTTTGATCCAGAAGAGCTGCGCCGCCTGTCATCCGATCACGCAGGTCACCGCCGCGCGCAAATCGCGCGACGACTGGGGCGCCACGCTCGACAAGATGATCGGCTTCGGCGCCCAGATTGCCGACAAGGATTATGACGCGATGCTCGATTATCTGGCGCGCCATCAGGGGGTGGAGAAGAAATGATGCGGCGCTCGCTCTCCTTCGCGGCGCTGCTGGCCGCCGCCGTCGCGATGCCTGCGCTGGCGGCCGACGGCACCGATTGGCCCACCTACGGGCATGACAAGGGCGGCGCGCGCTTCACGCCGCTGGGCGAGATCACGCCCGCCAACGTGGCGAAGCTCGCGCCCGCCTGGACCTATCATATGAAGCCCGCCGCCACGGCGGGGGAGCAGGCGCAGGGCGCGGGCGAAGCGCAGCAGCGCGCGGCGGAGGGCGTGGGCATGCGCCGCCCGCGCAGCCGCTTCTCGCAATCCGAGACGACGCCGATCGTGGTCGGCAACGTCATGTATCTCAGCACGCCCTATTCGCGCGTCGTGGCGATCGATGCGACGACGGGCGCGGAGATCTGGTCGCGCGAGATTCCGGGGCCGGGCCAGCCCTCGCTGCGCGGCGTGGAATATTGGCCGGGCGACGCGAAGATGGGCGCCCGCATCCTGTTCGGCACGCGCGACGGGCGGCTGGTGGCGCTGGACGCGAAGACCGGCGCCTTCGCGGAAGGCTTCGGAGCCAGCGGCATCGTCGAGCTGAAGACGCCGGAGATCCTGCAGGGCCAGCCGGCCGGCTATTATGGCATGAGTTCGCCGCCCTTCGTGTGGCGGGATCTCGTCATCACCGGCTCCGCCACGCCCGAATTTCCCGCGAAAGGGCCCGCAGGCGATATCCGCGCGTGGGATGTGCGGACGGGCAAGCTCGTCTGGACCTTCCACACCGTGCCCCGCGCGGGCGAGCCCGGCTTCGACACGTGGGAGCCCGGCAGCGCGGAGCGGCGGACCGGCGTGAACAATTGGGGCTTCATGACAGCGGATGCCGCGCGTGGCATCCTCTATCTGCCGCTCGGCGCGCCCAGCTTCGATCGCTATGGCGGCGACCGGAAGGGCGACAATCTCTACGGCACCTCGGTGGTCGCGCTGGATGCGGCGACGGGCAAGCTCAAATGGCATTTCCAGATCGTCCATCACGACATCTGGGACGGCGATGCCGAGGCGGCGCCCGCGCTGCTGGAGGTGAAGAAAGGCGGCAAGACGATCCCGGCGGTCGGCGTCGTCTCCAAGAGCGGATTGTTCTTCGTGCTGGATCGCCTGACCGGCAAGCCGATCCTGCCGGTCGAGGAGCGGCCGGTGCCGCCGAGCGACGTGCCGGGCGAGAAGACGTCGCCCACGCAGCCCTTCCCGGTCGCGACGCCGCCGCTCGTCCGCACCCATTTCGATCCAAAGACCGACATCGCCGATGTCGCCCCGGGCCTGAAGGACTGGTGCGCGAAGTGGATCGCGGACAACAATATGAAGTCCGGCGACATCTACATGCCCGTCGCCTTCAACCGGACGACGATCAGCCTGCCCGGCCTGCAGGGCGGCGCGAACTGGGGCGGCATGTCCTACAGCGCGCAGTTGGGCCTCGTCTTCGTCAACACGAACGAGCTGGGGCAGGTGACCTCCTTGGTGCCCGCCGCCGCCGGATCGCCTCTGCCCTATGAGCGCGGCGCGCCCAGCGCGCGCTTCTCCCAGCCCGACACGAAGCTGATGTGTCAGGCACCGCCCTGGGGTCAGCTCAGCGCGATCGATATCAACACCGGCAAGATCGCCTGGCACGTGCCGCTGGGCGTGAGCGACAACGTGCCCGCCGAGAACGCCAAGACCGGCCGCCCCAATATCGGCGGATCGATCGTCACGGCGAGCGGTCTCGTCTTCATCGGCGCGTCGGACGATGCGCGCTTCCGCGCCTTCGATGCGAAGACGGGCAAGGAAGTGTGGACGGTGAAGCTCGATGCCTCGGCCCATGCCACCCCCGTTTCCTATCGGGGCGCGGATGGCCGCCAATATGTTACGGTCGTCGCGACGGGGGGCTCTTTCCTCGATAGCCCGATCAACAGCGACGCCGTCGTCGCCTTTGCGCTGCCCAAGTAAGGAAGATCATGTCCGGTACGATCCACGTTCTGAATGGCCCCAACCTCGGTCTGCTCGGGGTGCGCGAGCCTGAAATCTACGGCACGGCGACGCTCGCCGATCTGGAGCGGGAATGCCGCGCCATCGCCGAGCCCGCCGGTTTCGACATCGTCTTCAAGCAGACCGATGCCGAGCATGAGATGGTGCATTTCTTTCACGCTGCACGCGTCGGCGCGGCGGGTGTCGTCTTCAATCCGGCCGCCTTCACCTATGCCGCCTATCCGGTGCTGGACGCGCTGAAGATGTGCGACTGCCCGATCGTGGAGGTCCATATCTCCAACATCCACCGGCGCGAGGCCGAGTGGCGCTCCAAGTCGATCATGACGCAGGCGGTGACGGGCATCGTCAGCGGCCTCGGCATCGACGGTTACGGGCTGGCGGTGCGCCACATCATCCGGCTGCGATCGACCCAGCCATGAGCCTCGCGACAGCGCCCGCCCGCGCCACGCCTCGGGCCACCAGGGTCCGGTTCACCATCCTCGCGCTCGTGACGGGCGCGACGATGCTGAACTATCTGGATCGTGCCGTGATGAGCGTCGCGGCCAAGCCGATGACGGAGGAACTCGGCATCACCCCCGCCGTGCTGGGCGTGATCTTCTCGGCCTTCTCCTGGACGTACGCCGCCTCGCAGATACCGGGCGGCCTGTTGCTCGATCGGCTGGGCACGCGGCTCACTTATGCGCTGTCGCTCACTTTCTGGTCCGCCTTCACGCTGCTGCACGGCTTCGCCAATTCGATCGGCACGCTGATCGGGCTGCGCTTCGGCCTCGGCGTGGCGGAGGCGCCCTGCTACCCCTGCAACAGCCGCATCCTGGCGAGCTGGTTTCCGCAGACGGAGCGGGCGGGCGCCACCGGCGTCTACTCGATCGGCCAATATTTCGGCCTCGCCTTCATGAGCCCGATCCTGTTCTGGATCGTCGCGCACTGGGGCTGGCGCTCCCTGTTTGTGCTCGTGGGTGCGATCGGCATCGCCTACGGACTGTTCTGGTACGCGGTCTATCGCGATCCGACGCATGCGAAGCGGATCAACGAGGCCGAGCGTCGGCATATCGCGGCCGGCGGCGGGCTGGAGAGCAAGGTGTCGCCCCGTTTTTCGTGGGCCGATATGGGCCGGCTGTTCCTGAAGCGGCAGATCCTCGGCGCGTCGATCGGCCAGTTCTGCAGCAATTCGGCCCTGGTGTTCCTGATCACCTGGTTCCCCACCTATCTGGCCACCGAGCGCCACATGGATTTCGTGAAGTCGGGCTTCTTCGTGGCGCTGCCCTATGTGACGGCGTCGGCGGGCGTGCTGCTGGGCGGGCTGCTGTCGGACTGGCTGATCCGGCGGACGGGATCGCCCACCATCGGCCGCAAGGCGCCGATCGTGGCGGGGCTGCTGCTGATTTCCACGATCCTGTCGCTCAACTTCGTCGAGGACAATACGATCCTGATCCTGATCATGTCGGTGGCGACGTTCGGGCAGGGGATCTGCAATCTGGGCTGGACGCTGATTTCGGACGTGGCGCCCAAATCGCACATCGGCCTCACCAGCGGCATCTTCAATCTGTGCGCGAACATCGCCGGCATCGTCACGCCGATCGTGATCGGGGTGGTGGTGCAGGCGAGCGGCTCCTTCCACGGGGCGCTGGCCTATATCGGCGCGGTCGCACTGGTGGGGGCCGCCTCGTACATCTTCATCATCGGACCGGTGGAGCGCCTGACGCTCGACGAAATACCGGCATAAGGGAGAGACAGATGCGGATCGGATCGGTCATACGGACGGGGCTGGCGGGCCTCGCGATGCTCTGCGGCGGCGGTTGGCTGGCGGCGCAGACTCCCGCTCCCATGCCGCAGCCAGGCGCCACCGCCGCGATCCCGCCGGGCACCTATGCGCCCGGCCGCCGCATGCCCGGCTATGAGGATCCCTATGCGGGCAAGAAGCGCGTGCTGCTCGTCGCCGATCTCCACACCGGCAACCAGAATGCGCATGACGCGGTGAGCCACGCCATGGCCACGCTGGAGCGGATCACGCGCGCGGCGGGCATCGTCCTCTACATCCGCACCGATACCGAATGGGTGACGAAGCAGGAGGTGTGGGGCACGGGCGATTATGCGAAGGGCGGCCGGCGTCAGGCGCGCGGTCGCAACCTGAAGGATTTCGACGCCGTCGTCTTCTACACCAACGGCGATCTCGATCTGTCGGACGAGCAGAAGGCGGCGTTGCTGGGCTTCGTGCATGACGACGGCAAGGGCTTCGTCGGCATCCATACCGCGACCGCGACGGCATCCAAGTGGCCCGAATATGGCGCGATGATCGGCGCCTATTTCGACAATCACCCCTGGGGCATCGTCGATGCGAAAGTGATCGTGGAGCGGCCCGACGCGCCGGAGATGAAGGGTTATCTGAAAAGCCCGATCGTGAAGGACGAGCATTATCAGATGATGGCGCCCTATGATCGCGCCAACCTCGACGTGCTGGCCCGGATCGATACCAAATCGGTCGATCTGAAGAACCCGAACGTCCACCGCACCGACGGCGATTTCCCGGTCGCGTGGATCAAGGATTACGGCAAGGGCCGCGTCTTCTATTCGGGCCTCGGCCATTCGGATGCCTCATGGGACGATCCGCGCCAGCAGACGATGTTCCTCGAGGCGATCAAGTGGGCGGCGGGCGTGACGGATTATCCGGTGCGGCCGCATCCTCTGCCTGGAAAATAGCCGCTCGACAGGATTTCCGCCGCGACCTACCCCACGCGGCATGAGCGGGCTGGGTGGTGTGACGCGATGAACGCGCAGGTGGGCGGCAAGAAGGCCCATGGGCTGGCCGGACACGAACGGCTGCACTCGGCCGTCGCGCGCGAGATCGCGGTGGCGATCCTGACCGGCGGCTATCGGCCGGGCGAAACTTTGGTGGGCGAGAATGGCGCGAGCGAGGCGCTGGGCGTCTCGCGCGCCGCCTATCGCGAGGCGATCCGCATCCTCGTGGCCAAGGGGCTGGTCGAGAGCCGCCCCAAGACGGGCACGCGCGTCTGCCCGCGCAGCCGCTGGAACCTGCTCGATCCCGACGTGCTGGGCTGGGCGCTGGAGAATGATCCGGCGCCCGCTTTCCTGCGCGAATTGTTCGAGCTGCGCCTGACGATCGAGCCGCGCCTCGCGGAACTGGCGGCGGAGCGGCGATCGGGTGACGATCTGGCGCGGATGGGCGCGGCCCTGCTCGATATGGAGCGGCACGAGCCGGACAGCGAGGCGGCCGAGGATGCGGATCGCCGCTTCCACGCCGCGCTGGCGACGGCGGCGGGCAACGAACTGATGGGGCAACTGACCGCCACGATCGGCGTCTCGGTCGGTTATGTCGCGCGCACCAAGAGGCAGGCGCACGAGCATCGCGATTCCACCGGCGATCACCGGCTGCTGATGGGGGCGATCGAAGCGTCCGACCCGCGGGAGGCGCGCGCGATCGCCGCGCGCATCATTTCGCGGGGGCTGGCCGATCTCCATCTGGATCGCTGAAGGTCAGCTCCACCTTCAGCCCGTTCGGATCGGTGATGTTGAGCTGGGTGAGCCCGCGCGCCGCGATGCGGATGCGCTGATAGGGCACGCCCTGCGCGTCCAGCCGGGCGATGCAGCTGTCGAGGCCCGAGCAATCCAGCGCGAAATGATCGAGCCGGCTGCCGCCGCCGTGCGGGTGGACGGCCTCGCCCTCGATCGGCCCGTTCACATGGATGATCGGATCGCCCGCCTCGTCATGCAGCCACACATTCTGCGGCCGCGCCTGCGAGGAGACGGCGGGCCCGGCGCGCAGGCCAAGGCAGGCTTCGTAGAAGGCGATCGTCTCCGCGAAGGCGGGCGTGCGGATGTTCACATGGCCAAGGCGGTCGACGCGCATTCTCTCTCTCCTGTTGGCAGCACCGACCTCATCCCGTTCGCACTGAGCTTGTCGAAGTGCCGTTCTTTCTTTTTCCCCGCACAAAGGAAGGACAGTGCTTCGACAAGCTCAGCACGAACGGGAATTGGGATCAGGTCGCTGTTTAATCCGCCTCTGTCAGCGGCCGGAAGCGGCTTTGCGCCGCCAGCCGGATCGGGGCGTTGGGCGCGCCATAGCCGTCGTAACCGACGCGCTCGACATATTCGAAGAAGAAGGTACGGGCGAAGGCGCGGCTGTAGAGCTGGGCATAGCGGCCGCCCTCGGCATCCTCGTCCAGCATGATGTCGAAGCGGCGCGCGGCGTCGCTCTGCTCGGGCGAGAGCGCGAAGCGAACCTCGGCATCGTCCTGATAATTTTCCGGCACGGGCAGGCGGGGAAGGCCGCGCGCGTCCAGCGCCCGCGCGGCCTGCGTCATGTCCGCCACCGCCAGCGCGATATGCTGGAAGCCCGCGCCGAATGAATGACTGAGGAAGCGCGCCGACAGCGCGCCGCGCGCATCCGTGCTGTTCAGCGTCAGGCGGAACGTGCCGCTCGGATTCTGGATCGCCTGCGACTGGACGAGGCCGTTGGGATCGATCACGTCCTGCGGCTGCTGCACGCGCACGTCGAACAGGACGCGCCAATAGAGCTGCCACGACAGGAACTCGTCATTGTGGACGACGGCGGCGAGGTGATCGATGCCGGTGACGCCCACGGCCGCGCCGGGGCTACCGGCGTCGATCGTGTCGAACTCGCCGTCCCACACGCCGGCCACGTCGGCGGAGTCGAGAACATAAACGAGGCTGCCGGCCACGCCGCGCAAGGCGGGCATGGCGGGAATGTCGGTCGGATGCTCGGTTATGCCGAGCGCGCGGGCGCGGGCGATCGTCGCGGCCTGATCCGCCACGGCGAGGCCGATCGCGCAGATCGATGTGCCGTGCGTCAGGCGATAGGCGTGGGCGAACCCTTCCTGCTCGAAATTCAGCACGAAGCGCGCGGCGCCGTTGCACCACAGGTCCACCGCCTTGTCGCGATGCGATCCGGCGGGCGCGAAGCCGGCCGAGCGCAGCAAAGCCTCCAGCGGCTCGCGATCCGCCTCGTCCACCGCGAATTCGACGAACTCGACATGATCGATCTGCGCGGGTGGCGGCATCGTGACAGGTGCGCCGATCGATCGCGCGGCGGCGTCGCGGATCGCGGTGAGCGAGCGGAGGCCGTCCTGCGCGACCATCAAAGCCGAATTGGCGCGGAAACGATCGTTGAAGATCTCCAGGCTCAGCGGCCCCTCATAGCCCAGCCGGAACAGCTCCCCGACATAGCCGGTGAGATCAAAGCCGCCCTGGCCCGGCAGGTTGCGGAAGTGGCGGCTCCAGTAGAGCAGGTCCATCGACAGGATCGGCGCGTCGGCCAGTTGCACGAACACGATCTTCTCCGGCCGGATCTCGCGCAGGCTTTCGATCGGGATGCCGCGCGAGAGCGAGTGGAAGCTGTCGAGCAGGATGCCGATATTCGGGTGATCCACCTTCTGGACGATCCGCCACGCATCGCGATGATCGAAGATATGGCGTGCCCAGGCGAGCGCTTCGTAGCCGACGGTGACGCCGTAGCGGGCGGCGAGATCGCCGAGGTCGCGCAGGTCCGCCACCATCCGGTCCTCGTCGGGCGAGGCGAGGGGCGAGCAATTGGTGCAGAGCAGGATGCGATCGCAGCCCAGCACCTGCATCACCTGGAATTTCTGCTCGATCCGCTGGAAGGCGCGGGTGCGCTGCGGCTCGGGCATGCCCTCCAGATCGCGGAACGGTTGGTAGAGCACGCAGGCGAGGCCGAGGTCGTCCATCAGCGCGCGCACCTGGCGGGCGGTGAGATCCGAGGCGAGGAAATCCTGATCGAAGATCTCGACCGCCGTGAAGCCGGCGGCGGCGGCGGCGCGGAGCTTGTCCTCCAATGTGCCGCTTATCGAAACGGTGGCGATCGCGTCGATCATTGCGGGAACTCCTCTGCCAGCACCGCCACTGTCGCGTGAGTCGAGCGATAGCACGAGATGGCGATATCTTCCTCAGCGATACCCAAATGGTATATGTCTCCTCACGGACTTCCCCTTGGTCATCCCGGCGGAAGCCGGGATCCACGTTGCGGCTCGGTCTAAAGGGGATCGTTTGCCGCGAGATGGATCCCGGCTTTCGCCGGGATGACGGGAGAGAGAGTAAGCGGGACCGAACCACCATGCTCAACGCGCGCCATGTCGAAGCCCTTCACGCCGTGATGCGCGCGGGCAGCGTGCGGGGCGCGGCGCAGATGCTGGGCGTGGCGCAGCCGGGGCTCAGCCGGATGATCAAGCATATCGAGGATCGGCTGGGCTTCGCTCTGTTCGATCGCTCCAGCGGTAGGCTGGTGCCGACGCAGGAGGCGCACCTGCTCGCACGCCATATCGAGGAGGTGCACAAGGGGCTGATCGATCTGGATCAGGTCGCGCGGCGCCTCGCCTCGGGGGACCGGCGGCTGTTCCGCATCGCCGCCTCGCCCTCGCTCGGCCATTCGATCGTGCCGGAGATGCTGGCGAAGCTGGTGGAACGACACCCCGGCGTGGTCCTCCAGTTCGACATCCTCTCGGTCGAGCAGACCGACGATTATCTGGAGCTGGGGCGCGGCGACTTCACGCTGACCGTGTTCGCGATGACGAGCCCGTCGATCCATTCGGTGAAGCTGGGCGCCGCGCCACTGGTGCTGGCGGTGCATGCGGACGATCCGCTGGCGGCGGAGGCGCGGGTGACGCCCGCGATGCTGGCGGAGGCGCCCTTCGTCACGTTCCGCGAGGATACGCCGCACGGCCGCGCCATCGCGGCGACGATGGGTGGCCATCCCGCCAATGTCCGGGCCTATGTGCGCTTCGGCGAGACGGCGCTGGCCTTCGTCGCGCGCAGGCTGGGCGTGGCGATCATCGACGCGTTCACGGCCGAGCAGGCGCGCGACCCGGCGATCCGGATCGTGCCGATCGAGGGCGCGGGCGCGCTTCCCGTCCACCTCAACCGCAACCTCAGCACGCCCCGATCGGCGATCGGCACGAGCTTTCAGGCGATCGCGCGCGCGATGCTGCGCCGGGAAAGGCCGATTGCGACGGCGAAGCCGTAACGGTCAGCCGGCGGCGAGCCTCCGCTCGATCCCGGTCCACAATTCGGCGATCGCCTTGGCCGGGGCGCTCTTCGGAGCATAGGCGCCGACGGGGGCGTGGCGTTCGGCCATCTGCTCCATCGCGCTCGCCATCGGCACGACGGGCGTGTCCGGGGCGGTATCCAGCGCCTGACGGTGCGACAGGCGGCGGCGATCGACGAGATTGAAGACGGGCAGGATCGGCGGGCCGGCCTTGCGGCGCTCGTTCAGATGCTGGCGCAGTTCCTCGCCCGTCCGCATCGAGAGCGCGGAGGGGATCATCGGCAGCACGATCAGCGAGGATCCCTGGATGATCTGGTCCGCGGTGATGCCGAGACCGGGCGGGCAATCGACGATGATGCGATCGTAGAGCCCGGCCAGTTCGCCCGCGATCTTCTGCAGCCTTTTCTTCGCGCCGAGCTCGGCGAACAGCAGATCGAGCGTGCGGAGCGATTCGTCGGCGGGTAGCAGATCGAGCTGGGGGATGGCCGTCTTCACGATCAGCTTCTCGGGCGCCACGTCGCGCTCGATCACCTCGCTCGCTTTCTTGCCGATCTTGCGATCGGGGGCGAGGATGAAGCTTGCCGCGCCCTGACCGTCCAGATCCCACAGCAAGGTGCGGCGGGAGGAAAGCGTCGCGGACGCCCAGGCGAGATTGACCGACAGGCTCGTCTTACCGACGCCGCCCTTGGAACTGTAAACCGTAATCGTCGCCATTCTTTTCTCTATACGGATGGGAGCCGCGCGCTCTGGTCGTAGGATGGTGGCGCGGAACGGCGGCGGCCGCAACCCGTCGTCAGGCGGCGCGGGCGAGGCTTTCGTCGGGCTTGGCGAGCGCCGCGTAGAATTGATCGGTGCAGGCGTCCCACGAATAGCGCCGCCCCTCGGCCGCACAGGCCGACCGATCGGTGGAAAGCGCGGCCATGATCGCGGCATCCAGATCGTCGCGCAGCGCGCCGATCTGCGCGCCGGCCCGTCCGCCTGCGCCACGGCCCATGCCGCCGATCACGTCGAGCGGACCCGGCACCGGGAAAGCCGCGACCGGCACGCCCGAAGCCAATGCCTCGATCATGACCAGACCGAACGTGTCGGTGAGGCTGGGGAAGACGAACACGTCCGCCCCCGCATAGACCGAAGCCAGTTCCACGCCGTGCAGCGCGCCGAAAAACACCGCGTCCGGAAAGCGCCGCGCCAGCATCGCGCGCGCAGGGCCGTCACCCACGACGACCTTGGTGCCCGGCACCCTGGAGGCGAGGAATGCCTCGATATTCTTCTCGACCGCGACGCGCCCGACATAGAGCTGGATCGGCCCCTTGAGGGCGGCGAGCTTCGGATGCGGCGCATTGCCGGGCGTGAACAGCGCGAGATCCACGCCGCGCGACCAGCGTTGCGTCTGCGGCAGGCCGTGCGCGGCCAGCTCCGCCGAGAGCGTCTCGGTGGCGACCATGATCGCGTGCGCGGGGCGGTGGAAGCGTTCGAGGATCGGCCAGAACCAGGCGGCGGGAAGCCCCGTGCGCATCGCCACATAATCGGGGAAGCGCGTGTGGAAGCTGGTCGTGAACGGACGGCCGTGGGCGAGGCACCATTTGCGCGCGGCCCAGCCGAGCGAGCCTTCGGTCGCGATATGCACCGCATCCGGCGCGGCCCGGTCCAGCCTGTCCGCCACGGCGCGGTTGCAGCCGAGCGCGAGCCGGATTTCGGGATACGTAGGGCAGGCGATCGTGCGGAAGCCGTCCGGCGTGATCGTCTCGATCTCATGCCCGCGCCCGCGCAACGTCGCGACGGTCGTCTGCAGCGTGCGGACGACGCCGTTGACCTGCGGCGCCCAGGCGTCCGAAACCAGCGCGATCTTCACGCGGGCACCAGCTCAAGGTTCGGAGCGGTATCGGCCGCGGGCTTTTCCATCGCTTCGAGCCGGCGCTTCTCGGCCCAGTCGATCACTTCGATCGTGCCGTCGGCATGCTCGACCAGCGCGGTGCAGCTCTCCACCCAGTCGCCGTCATTATAATAGGTGATGTCGCCGAACTGCCGGATCTCGGCCGAATGGATGTGGCCGCAGACCACGCCGTCCACGCCGCGCTCCTGCGCGGCATGCGCCACGACTTCCTCGTAGCGGCAGATGAACTGGACGGCGTTCTTGACCTTCTTCTTCAAATGCGCGGCGAGCGACCAGTAAGGCAGGCCGAACTTGCGGCGGACCCAGTTCACGCTGGCATTCGCCTTGAGCAGCATCACGTAGGCACTGTCGCCGAGGAAGGCGAGCCAGCGGGCATAGAGCACGACGCCGTCGAACTGATCGCCGTGCAGCACCAGCAGGCGGCGGCCGTCGGCGGTGGTGTGGATCACCTCGTCCGCGATCGTGATGTCGCCGAAGCCGAGGCCCGTATAATCGCGGAAGATCTCGTCGTGATTGCCCGGAATATAGACGACGTCGGTGCCGTGCTTCGCCATCTTCAGGATGCGACGGACGATGTCGTTATGGCGGGGCGGCCAGTACCATCCCTTCTTCAGCTGCCACGCATCGACGATGTCGCCGACGAGATACAAGGTCTCGCACTTGATCGATTTGAGGAAATCGATGAGCAGTTCCGCATTGCAGCCCGGCGTGCCGAGATGAATGTCCGAAATCCAGATGGTGCGATACGACGTGCGCGAACGATGTGACTTCGTTTCGCCATCATGATCCTGTTCCGGCTCCAGCAGCCAGCCGGGTACGCGTGGAACGGACCGCTTCGCGGCGGGCCGGGCAGGGGGACGGACAGGGTGGGCGGGGCGCAGATCGCGCTTCGCTTCCGGCTGAGACATCTCGCCTCTTCTCCTCGAAACACGAGGATGTCCTTACGCTTTCAGGGTGATGTTCTCGTTTCGGCAAGATGACAGTTGGATGATAGGCCGATTTCATTTTGGCCATAGTCATCGAACTTTCATCTTATCTTCGCGGTGTTGTCTTGAGAGGGACCGATAGAGGGGGCTCGCTCAGGGAGCCCGAAATGGCACTTACGATGAACACCAGTGGCGTCGCATCCGCTTATGATCGCTGGACGCCGATCTATGACCTCGTCTTCGGGCCGGTCTTCCGCACGGGGCGCGCGCGCTCGATCGAGGCTGCCGGGCGCATCGGCGGCCGCGTGCTGGAAGTCGGCGTCGGCACGGGCATCTCGCTGCCGCTCTACGGGCGCAACTGCCGCGTGTTCGGCATCGATATCTCCGAGAAGATCCTCGACAAGGCGCGAGCCCGCGCCAAGCGCCTGACCAATGTCGAGGCGATCGAGGTGATGGATGCCGAATCGCTCCGCTTTCCGGACGAGAGCTTCGACGTGGCGATCGCCCAATATGTGATCACGGCCGTGCCGAATCCGGAAAAGGCGCTGGACGAGTTGGCCCGCGTCGTGCGGCCGGGCGGTGAGGTGATCATCACCACGCGCATCGGCGCCGACACCGGCACGCGCGCCTCGATCGAGAAGTTCCTGATGCCGATCACGAGCCGGCTGGGCTTCCGCACCGAATTTTCGTGGGAACGCTATGCGGCGTGGGAGAAGGGTTCGCCCTCCGTGCGCCTCGTCGAGCGTTCGCCGCTGCCGCCGCTCGGGCATTTCGAGCTGATCCGCTACCGCAAGCTTCCGGGAGCCTCCGCATGAGGGCGTTGAAACTGCAGGCCGACATGGAAGACCGCGTCGGCTTCAAGGCGCAGCTGGCCGAGCAGCGCTGGGACGATCATCGTTATTATCATCACAGCCTGATCAACCAGAGCCTGCACTTCGTGAGCGCGATGACGTTCCTCACGGCTTATGTGCTGCTGTTCACCGATCCGGCGCTGGCGAGCCTGCTGGCGTGGGGCGTGGCGATGACGAGCCGCCAGGCGGGCCACTTCTTCTTCGAGCCCAAGGGTTACGACCATTTCAACCAAGCGACCCACGAGCATAAGGAAGACATCAAGGTCGGCTACAATCTGTTCCGCAAGGTCGTGTTGATGACCCTGTGGGCGCTGAGCCCGACCGTACTGTTCTTCAGCCCGACCCTGTTCGGTCTGTGCCCGGAGCCGCAGGGCTATCGCGACGTGCTGCGCGAAGTCGGCTATCTGTGGCTGGCGGTGGGCGTGGGCGGTCTGCTGTTCCGCACCGTGCATCTGTTCTTCATTCGCGACGTGATGTCGGGGATCGTGTGGGCGACCAAGATCATCACCGATCCGTTCAACGACTTCCTGCTCTACTGGCGCGCGCCGCTGCGCCTGATGAAGGGCGAGCGCATCGACAATCACGGCGTTGCCTGACGTCATCGGCTGACAAGGCGCCTCCCCCTCCCGAGGGGGAGGCGGCACGCCGCAGGCGTGACGGAGGGGGTGGAGGCTTGCGATCCGGTTGGCGGATCGGGAGCAACCGCTCCCTTCTCTCGTATCTATTCCGTTCGCATTGAGCCCGTCGAAATGCCGTCCTTCTTATCCCGCGTGAGGCAGAGAAAGGGACGGTGCTTCGACAGGCTCAGCACGAACGGAATGTGGGACGTGTCAGTTGCGCCCCAGCCGCTTGGCGATCGCCTCGCGCAGCAGGGTGCGACCGATCGTCTTGTTGGTGGCGCCGTCGGGATGCCAGAACCAGCCGTCCGCCTTCATCTTCTCGGCCGCCGCCACGAAGCGGTCGGCCACTTCGGCGAAGGCGGCATCATCATAATCCAGGCTGAAGATCAGGCGCCCGGTACCGACCCAGCTGAGCGCGAGCCCTTCGGCGCGGAGATAATATTGCAGTATCCAGTTGTAGCGCGACGGGGCCGTGTGCAGCACCGTCCAGATGCTGGAAAGGTTGGCGACGCGCACCGGCAGCCCGGCCGCCTCCAGCTTCGCGTTGAACGCGGCGGCGCGGCCGTTCCAGCGCTCGTCGAGCCCGTCGTAAAGCGCGCGCGTGGCGGGCTGATCCTGCAGGCGCAGGAAGCCGTTCATCGCCGCCATCACATAGGGGTGCGCGTTGAAGGTGCCGCGCGCGAAGCAGATATCGACCGGGCGATCGTCGCGGAAGCGGCGCATCAAAGCCGCCTTGCCGCACAGCACGCCGACCGGGAAACCGCCGCCCAGCGTCTTGCCGTAGGTGACGAGATCGGGCTGCACGTCGAAATATTCGGCGGCGCCGTGGGGGGCGAGGCGGAAGCCGGTGAACACATCGTCCAGGATCAGGACGATGTCGTTTTCGCGGCACGTCTCGGCCAGCCGCTTCAGCCATGCCGCATAAGCCGCGCGATCGACGGCGGGCACCTGTCGCCCCGCCACCAGCGATCCGTCGGAGGGCGCGCCCTTGTTCGGATGCAGCGCCTGCAGCGGGTTCACCAGAACGCAGGCGATATTCTTCTTGGTCCGCAGCACGCGCAGCGACTTTTCGGACATGTCGGCCAGCGTATAGGTGCCGTCGGCCGGCACCGGATTGCCGATGCCCGGCTGCACGTCGCCCCACCAGCCATGATAGGCGCCGACGAAGCGGACGAGGTGGCTGCGGCGCGTATGGTAGCGCGCCAGCCGCACCGCCTGCATCACCGCCTCGGTGCCGGACATGTGGAACGAGACCTCGTCCATGCCGGACAGCGCCTTCAGTCGCGCGACATTGTCCGCGACGAGGGGGTGCAGGCCCGCCAGCACGCCGCCGAGCGGCTCGGCCTGATCGATCGCCTCGCGCATCAGCGTCTTGTAGGTGTCGTTGCCGAGAACGTTGACGCCATAGGAGCCGGTGAGATCCCACAGGCGATTGCCATCCAGATCGGTGAGGATCGGGCCTTCGGAGCGTTCGTAGAACGTGCCGGCCGACAGCGCGGTGGAAATCATCTGCGCGAACTGGAAGGGCACGCGGTAGCTGCCGGTGAATTGCAGATCGGACAAGCCGCTCCTCGCCTCGGCGGTGAGCGCGCGGGTCTTGGCGAAGCGCTCCGCGAACAAGGCCGCGAGCCGATCGAAGCCCGCGCGCCGCGCCGCGACGATATCGGCCGGGGCATCGTCGACATGGAAGGCCTGCGCCTCGTCGTAGCGCGTGGCGGGGATCTGGCCCGCGATGCGCTTGCCCCAGCGCACATGGCCTGCCAGCGAGGGATGCTTGGCCTTGGAGAGGATCAGGCGGCGGCGGGCCTTGTCGGCGCCGAGTGCGGTGACGGCGGCGCCGGCGACGAGTGCGAATGTCGGTATCATGGCTTTGCCCTACGCAGGACGAGACACGCAATTATGACAACAAGGCAGACGAAACGATGACAGTCCGCGGCGCCCTGATGCGCGTGCTCCTGCAGGAAGACGTGAACTTCCTTCTGACCAACCGGCTGCCGCGCCGCTTCGCGACCAATGCGGTCGGCTGGTTCAGCAAGATCGAGCAGCCGCTCGTCGCCAAGGCCTCGATCCGCGCGTGGCGGATCTTCTCGGATCTCGATCTGTCGGATGCGGCGGCGACGCGCTTCCGCAGCATGCATGACTGCTTCACGCGGGCGCTGAAGCCGGGGGCACGGCCGGTCGATCCGCGCGCGGACGTGGTGGCCAGCCCTTGCGACGCGATCGTCGGCGCGAACGGCACGATCGCATCGGACGAGATCCACCAGATCAAGGGCATGCCCTATTCGCTGGCCGAATTGCTGGGCGATGCGGCGGACGCCAAACCCTTTCTGGGCGGCACCTATGTGACGCTGCGGCTGACGGCGGCGATGTATCACCATTTCCACGCGCCCGATGATCTGACGGTGGAGCGCGTGCGCTACCTTTCGGGCGACTGCTGGAACGTCAATCCGATCGCGCTGAAGCGGGTGGAGCGGCTATTCTGCCGCAACGAGCGCGCGGTGGTCAGCTGTCGCCTGCGCGAGGGCGGCGCGCCGGTGCTGCTGGTGGCGGTGGCGGCGATCCTGGTGGCGGGCATCCGCCTGACCTTCCTCAATACCGATCGGCTGCTCCGCGAGGGCGGCGACCGAACCGTGCCGCTGGCGGCGGACATGGCCAAGGGCGAGGAAATGGGCTGGTTCGAACATGGATCGACGATCGTGATGTTCCTGCCCGAAGGCTTCGCGCTGGCCGAGGGCGTGGGCGAGGGGCGGCCGATCCGGCAGGGCGAGGCGATCGCGCGGCGGGTGTAAGGCGATCAGTGCCGTACTCCGGCGAAAGCCGGAGTCCGGGGCTGCAAGTGGTTCGTTTGAAGCCCTGGGCTCCTGCGTTCGCAGGAGCACGGGGCGGCTAAACAGGCGCTCGAGACGTCTTTTTGTCCCGGCGATTGTAGCTTTCGGGCAACGCTTTTGCGGGCCGATCATCGATATTTCATGCTCTTGGCAAGAGCGGCGACACATCATGTCCCGCCTCTCAAATGTGCCCGCAAGTTTCTCTTTACAGTTTCGCGACTGCAGCATTACGTTACTGCGATGCGGCAAAAGCAGGAGAGCCGAAGATCGGCCCCTGCCCAAGCATCGTGCGAGGACGCGCGGGGGATTTGCGCGTGTCGGCCGTAAAAAATGGGGGCGATACCAATGGGAAACGTGTGTCTCGATGAGATCGATGGCGTCGCCGCAGTGCAGCGCGTTGGGCGCGGTGCTTCGCGACTTGGGCTGGTTGCCGGCTTCCTCGCCTGTACTTCGCTCTGTTCCGCCGCGTGGGCCCAGGATTCCGAAACCACCGCGAAGTCCGGCGAGGACATCGTCGTCTCGGGCTCGCTCAACGCGTTGCCCGTGAAGGACGTCGGCACGGTCTTCGGCTTCGACAAGACTCTGGTGGATACGCCGCGCTCGGCCTCGACCGTGTCCAAGGAGCAGATCGAGCGCTTCGGCGTGACGAGCATCTATGATCTCGTGGCGCAGGCGCCGGGCACGTTCACCAACAGCTTCTTCGGCGTCGGCGGCTCGCTCGATATTCGCGGCACGCCGGGCGAAGTCTATTTCCGCGGCATTCGTCGCCTCGACAATCCGGGCAATTACCCGACGCCGATCGGCGCCGCCGACCGGATCGACATCGTGCGCGGCCCGGCCTCACCCCTGATGGGGCCGGCCAAGACCGGCGGCTACATCAACTTCGTCCCCAAATCGGCGCGTGCCGGCAACGGCAGCTATCTCGCCGAGCCGAAGGCCGAACTGAGCTACACGCGCAGCAGCTGGAACGGGAATGTCCTGTCCGGAAACATCGTCGGCCCCGGCAAGATCGCGGGCCACGAGTTCGGCTACAGCCTCTATGGCGAGGTCACCGATTCCGACAGCTATTACGACAATATCTATACGCACCAGACCCTGTTGCAGGCCTCGTTCGACACGGACATCACCAGTTCGCTGCGGGTCGAGTTCGGCGGCATGTATGACAATTATCGCGGTACGCAGAATGGCGGATGGAACCGCGTTACCCAGCAGCTGATCGACAACGGCACCTACATCACCGGCACCGCGCGGCCGCTGGATACGAATGGCGACGGCAAGATCTCGCAGGCCGAGGCGCAGGCGGCGAACCGGGGGCTGGGGCTGGGGACATTCGGCTCGGCCTTCTGCACGACGCCGCCCTTCGCCAATCCGTTCATCAGCAGCATCACCAATGCCTGCCTTTCGAGCGTTTATCCGGACTCTGGTCTGATCAATCCCGGCACGGCGAAGCTCAGCCGCCGCCAGACGCTGACCGGGCCGAACGATTTCCTCGATAACATCGCCACCACCGCTTATGCGGACATCATCTGGGATGGCGGCAACGATCTGGAGATCAAGAATCAGAGCTTCTACGACGGCACGAAGAACAATAACGAGAATGCCTACGGCTTCTCGCAGTTCGCGCGCTCCTGGGTCTTCGAGAACAAGACGACTCTGTCGAAGAAATTCACGACCGACCTCGGCAAATTCTCGATCCAGGCGTCGCCCTCGGTGCGCTACACCCGCTTCAATCACGCCGATGATTTCGGATACGAATATTTCGGTCGCGTCGATCTGACGCAGGGTTACACGCCCAATTCGACGCGCCTGCTCTCCACGCAGAGCGGGTCCGGCTATTCGAGCGACTTCAAGGGACATTATTGGGATACGTCGTTCAGCACGCTGGCCGATCTCGATTTCGATTTCGGCCTCGATGTGGTGCTGGGCGGCCGGTATGACCGGATGGCCGTCACCTCGACGGCGGTGCTGTCGCGGATGGATGCCACCGCTTTCTCCGTGAACATGCCGCAGACCGCGCTGACGACGGCGGCGGATCTCCAGCGCGGCTACCGGACGGTGCAGGACAAGAAGGGCGTCTGGTCATGGTCGGCCAGCGCCAATTACAAGCTGCCGTTCGGGCTGAAGCCCTACGGCACGATCTCCAAGCAATCGGTGATCATCACCGGGCAGGGTGCGGAGGTCGATCCGAACAACGTCTATGCCGATACGTGGGTCACGTCCTCGAAACTCTATGAAGGCGGCGTCAAGGGCAGCTGGCTCGACAACAGGCTCTATGCGGCGATCTCGGTCTACAAGCAGACCCGCACCGATTACACCGTCCAGTCGCTGACGGTGAACCAGGCGATCCGCACTACCGGCATCGAGGGCGAGGTGCGCTGGGCGGTGGACAGGCATCTGTTCGTGACGGGCGCCTATACGCATACGAAGGTGGTCAACCTGGCCTTCCTGAACGGTGGCGGCGCCTTCTTCTATTATTATGGCGCGGGCGCGTTCCAGGCGATCGGGGTCAATCCGGCGCTCATCCTCGGCGCGGCGCCGAACGGCCTCGTCGCGCTGACCGACAAGAGCATGGCGGAGCGTCCAGGCATCCCGCGCAATCTCTATTCGGGTACGGCGAGCTATTCGTTCGACAACGGCATCTCGCTCACCGCCAGCGCGAGCCACGTTCCCAAGGTGTGGGCCGATTATCCGCATACGCTGCGGCTGCCGTCCTACACTCTGGTCGATGTGGGTGTTTCCTACGAGGTCAATCACTGGCTGTTCCAGGTCAACATGAAGAACGCGCTGAACGAGCGTTACTTCCGCGCCAACTTCGTCGAGCTGTACGGTTCGCAGAACGTGAAGCCGGAAGTGCCGCGCAGCTTCCAGGCGACGGTGAAGTACAAGTTCTGAGGAGTGGGGTGGGCGTCCGGCTGAGGCTGGGCGCCCTTTCGGGATAAGCTGACGGTGTCGCACTGCACTGACGAGTGCATCTTCTCCCGTCATGTCAGCGCAGGCTGGCACCCCTCACTATTCTGGCCTTCGGCGCGCTGGAAAGAGAGAGGCATCGATCCCAGCCTGCGCTGGAATGACGGGAGCGTCGGCTTTCGCCCCAATAGCGGACATCGGAACGCAGCGTCGTACCGTTCAGCATGCTCCGACAGATCGAGTTTCACCTGTCTGTAAAATGATGGCTACGCTGCAAGCGTACTGGCCCGCCTGATGTTTGGTGCACACGAGACCACCGCTTTGCCGTAGCCGTAGCCCCTCCTCGCACGCATCTCCGCGCTTGGTCGCACCGGGCATAGCTTCGTAGATTTTTCGGGCGGCCTCGCCGCTGAGAAAAACGGCAGCTCTATCGTTCTTTTGATTTGCCGGAGGATCGATGGTCTCGGGTCCGGTGATCATCACTTGCGCATTTGCACCGGTCAGAGGCTGAGCATCAGCCGGAATGCCGACAACAATCGCGGCAACGATGATGCAGGTAAGCGGGATCAGCCTTTCGCTCATCGCATCTTGATGCCGCAGGCATTCTTCGTAGACCAGCAGAACCTCGATGTGGATGTCCGCTATCCACCAATTGCGGTCACGCGCCTTCCATTCCGTAGATCAGAAGGGAGGGAAGAAAGAGGTGCGATCCGGCCGGCGTTGCGCGAGTTTCCACCCACCCCCGGCCCCTCCCTTGCAGGGAGGGGAGAGTGAGCGCCTCCGTCTCTTCGCTGAACGCTATTTCGCGTCCACCAGCGGCAGCCATACGGCGCTGGCCGCGCCGGGGGCGTGGCTGATCGTCATCGTCTGCGCCTTGTAGTCCGTGGGCTTGGCGAAGAAGATGTTGGGCACGTAGGTCTGCGGATTGCGGTCGTAGAGCGGGAACAGGCTCGACTGGATCTGGACCATGATGCGGTGGCCGGGCTGGAAGACGTGGTTCGTCGTCGGCAGGCGGAACTTGTATTCCTGCACCTTGCCGGCCGGGATCGCCTTGGGCTTCTCGAAGCTGTCGCGATAGCGGCTGCGGAAGATGTCGAGCGCGACCGACAGCTGATAGCCGCCCATTTCAGGCTGGTTCGGCATCTCGTCCGGATAGACGTCGATCAGCTTCACCACCCAATCGGCATCGGTGCCGGTGGTGGCGGCGAACAGATCGGCGATGGCCGCGCCCGAGATGCGAACCGGCTTCGTCAGCGCCTCGGTCTGGTAGGTCAGCACGTCCGGCCGGGTGCCGACATTGCGCTGGTCGCTGACGAGCCAGGGCTTCCACTGATCGGCATTGTGCATGTTGACCGGGCGCGGGACGAACGGGATCGGCTTGGCCGGATCGGAGACATAGGAATCGTTGCCCTTCGAGGCGGGCGCGGTGAAGGACAGGCCCTTGCCCTCGGCCAGATAGAGCGGCTTCAGCGGCGCGGCGCAGCCGGTCTGGCAGGCGAGCGGCCAGCTTGGCAGCTTGTCCCAATGGTTCTCGCCGGTGTTGTAGATGAACACCTTGGGCGTATCGGCCCTGGGCGCGCCATCCTTCAAATATTGGTTGAAGAAGGGGAGCAGCACGTCGCGGCGGAACTGGAGCGCGGTGTCGCCGTCCCACTTGAGCGGGCCGAGATTATAGCCGTCATAATTGACCTGGCTGTGCCGCCACGGGCCCATCACCAGATAATTGTTCGCCTCATGCCCGGCCGCCTTCAGCCCCTCCCAGCTGTGGATCGCGCCGTACATGTCCTCCTGGTCCCACAGGCCCTGCAGCCACATGGTGGGGACGTTGGAGGGATGGGCCGCGACCAATTTGTCGAGCGCCTGACCCTGCCAATAGGCGTCGTAGGCGGTGTGATCGACCATCCGGCGCCACATGCCGAACTGCTCCAGCTTGTGCGCCTTGGCGAAATCGCCGGCCGAGCCCGCGCGCAGATAGGCGTCATAATCGTCGGCGTTGGAGGTGATCAGGCTCTCGCCGCCCTTGCGACCCGATTCCTGCCCGACGAAGTAGGAATCGCCCGCCTGACGATAGGCGCCGTAATGGAAGAAATCGTCGCCCATCCAGCCATCGACCATCGGGCTTTCGGGCGCCGCCACCTTCAGCGCGGGATGCGGATCGAGCAACGCCATGACGACCGTGAAGCCCTCATAGGAGGAGCCGATCATGCCGACCTTGCCGTTCGTCTCGGGGATGTTCTTCACCAGCCAGTCGATCGTGTCATAGGCATCGGTGACATGATCGGTGTCGGTGGGGTTGAGCGGGCCGCGCACGGGGCGCGTCATCTCATAGGGGCCTTCGGAGCCATATTTGCCGCGAATGTCCTGAAACACGCGGATGTAGCCCGCGCCCACGAACACGTCGTCGCCCTGCGGCAGGATCGCGAGCATCGATCCGGACTCCGATCGCGCGGCGCGCTTGTCGGCATAATAAGGCGTGCGGGTGAGCAGGATCGGCGCGCCCTTCGCGCCCTTCGGCACGACGATCACGGTGTGGAGCTTTACCCCGTCGCGCATCGGGATTTCCACCACGCGCTTCACATAATCATAGCCCTCATTGGGGGCGTCATAGTGGGCCGGGATGTCGTTCGTGGCCTGCGGTTTCACAGGCGGCGTCTGGGCGGACGCGACCGTGGTGGCGAGCAGGGCGACGGCGAGGGCGGAGAGCGGGAGCGGCTTGGTCATGCCGCGAGGTTAAAGCGCGCGTGGCGGGGAAAGGGAAGGGGAGGCGGTGGGGGTGCTGTGCGCCTGGGAGGCGTCTGCGAGAATCCGCCGTCCGCTTTCCCGTTCGCACTGAGCCTGTCGAAGCCTGTCCTGAGCGCCTGCCTTGGCAGGCAGTCGAAGGGTGCCGTTCTTCTCCCCTTCATCGCGAGGAAGAGGAAGAAGGACGGTGCTTCGACAGGCTCAGCACGAACGGAAAGAAGAGGAAGAACGGCGCTCAGCCGATCGTCAGCACGACCTTGCCGACATGATCGCCCGCCTCGACATGCGCGTGCGCCTCGGCGGCGCGGGCGAGCGGGAAGGTGCGGTCGATCACGGGGCGCAGCTTGCCTTGCTCCACGAACGGCCAGGCTTTGGCGCGGATGTCGGCGCAGAGCGCGGCCTTGAAGGCGGCGTCGCGGGGGCGGAGGGTGGAGCCGGTCAGCGTCAGGCGGCGGACCATCAGATCGATGATCGAGAGGGTCGCCTTGGGGCCGCCCTGCGTCGCGATCGAGACATGGCGACCGTCGGGCGCGAGGCATTTCATGTTGCGGGGGAGATAGTCGCCGCCGACCATGTCCAGCACGAGGTTCACGCCCCTGCCGCCGGTGATGTCCTTCACCGCCTCGACGAAGTCCTGCGTCTTGTAGTCGATCGCGTGGGCGGCACCGAGCGCCTTGGCCGCCTCGCACTTCGCGGCGCTGCCGGCGGTGACGATCACCTCCAGCCCGAACAGATTGCCGAGCAGGACCGCCATCGTGCCGATGCCGCTGGTGCCACCATGGACGAGCAACGTCTCACCCGCCTGCGCGCCGCCGCGCTGGAACACATTGTGCCAGACGGTGAAGAGCGTTTCGGGCAACGCCGCCGCCTCGATCAGGCTGAGCGACGGCGGCACGGGCAGGCAATGACCGGCGTTCACGATCGCATATTCGGCCTGCGCGCCGCCCGCGACCAGAGCGCAGACGTTCGTGCCGATCATCGCGGCGCCCGACTCGTCGCCCGCCGCGACGACCTCGCCCGCCAGTTCGAGGCCGAGGATCGAGGGCGCGCCGGGCGGCGGCGGATACTTGCCCTGGCGCTGCATGATCTCCGGCCGGTTCACGCCGGCCGCCGCGACTCGGACCAGCCATTCGCCGGGTCCGGGAGTCGGAACGGGACGCTCGACCGGCACCAATATCTCGGGTTCGCCCGCCGTCGCCGGATCGAGCGCCATCATCGTCAGGGGCAGGGAGGTCATCTCTTCTCCGGGAACCGGCAATTGGTCGCGCGCTTTATTGACAGGGCTTCGGAGAGGGTCAACGTTACCGCTCATGGATATCGATGACATCCTGCCGCGCAAATCCGCCGATCCCGCATCGGCCCTTGCCACGCAGGATCTCGACAGCCTCTCGGTGGATGAGCTGAACGCCCGGATCGCCACGCTGGAGGCCGAGATCGTGCGCACCCGCGCAAAAATAAAATCCGCCGTTAACCATCGTGCAAGCGCCGAGAGCCTATTCAAGAGATGAAGGTGGATCCCGCCTTCGAAAGGAACGCCTTGATGGGCGCCCGGCTTGATCGGCGGGATCGGCATCACGACATGAGGATGGTCGCAGGGCCGTTCTTCGGCCGCTGCCAGGAGTAAGCTGACTATGCCATCCTTTGCCCGCGAGCTTGAGCAGACGCTGCATAATGCGCTCACGGCCGCATCCTCCCGCCACCACGAATATGCGACGCTGGAGCATCTCCTGCTCGCGCTGATCGGCGACGAACATGCCGCCAAGGTGATGAGCGCCTGCGGTGTCGATCTCGGCGATCTGAAGACCGCGGTGACCACCTATCTGGATACCGAGCTCGATGCCCTGAAGACATCGGGCAATGCCGATCCGTCGCCCACCAGCGGCTTCCAGCGCGTCGTCCAGCGCGCGATCCTTCACGTCCAGTCCTCGGGCCGCGAGGAGGTGACGGGCGCCAACGTGCTCGTCGCGCTCTTCTCGGAGCGGGAGAGCTATGCCGTCTATTTCCTGCAGCAGCAGGATATGAGCCGCCTCGACGCGGTCAGCTATCTCAGCCACGGCGTCGGCAAGGCCGGGCAACCGACGGAGAACCGCGAGGTGAAGGGCTCGGAGGAAGAGAAAGCGCAGAAATCCGAGGGCAAGCAGAAAGGCGAGAGCGCGCTCAAGCAATTCTGCGTGAACCTGAACGAGAAGGCCAAGGAAGGCCGCGTCGATCCGCTGATCGGTCGCGCCGCCGAGGTCGATCGCACGGTGCAGATCCTCTGCCGCCGCTCGAAGAACAACCCGCTCTATGTGGGCGATCCCGGCGTGGGCAAGACCGCCATCGCCGAGGGCCTCGCGCGCAAGATCATCGAGGGCCAGGTGCCCGAAGTGCTGAAGGAAGCGGTGATCTACTCGCTCGACATGGGCGCGCTGCTGGCCGGCACCCGCTATCGCGGCGATTTCGAGGAGCGCCTGAAGCAGGTCGTCTCCGAACTCGAGAAGATGCCGCACGCCGTGCTGTTCATCGACGAGATCCACACCGTGATCGGCGCGGGCGCCACCTCGGGCGGCGCGATGGATGCATCGAACCTGCTGAAGCCGGCTCTGTCGGGCGGCACGATCCGCTGCATCGGATCGACCACCTACAAGGAGTTCCGCAATCATTTCGAGAAGGACCGGGCCCTGCTCCGGCGCTTCCAGAAGATCGACGTGAACGAGCCGACGATCGAGGACACGATCAAGATCATCACCGGGCTGCGCTCGGCGTTCGAGCAGCATCATTCGGTGCGCTACACGCCCGAGGCGATCAAATCGGCGGTCGAGCTGTCGGCGCGCTACATCAATGATCGCAAGCTGCCGGACAAGGCGATCGACGTGATCGACGAAGTCGGCGCGATGCAGATGCTGGTCGTGCCCTCCAAGCGGAAGAAGGTGATCACCGCCAAGGAGATCGAGCAGGTGATCGCGACGATGGCGCGCATCCCGCCGAAATCGGTTTCGACCGACGACACCAAGGCGCTGGCCAGCCTCGACACCGATCTCAAGCGAGTCGTGTTCGGGCAGGACAAGGCGATCGAGGTGCTGTCGTCCGCGATCAAGCTCAGCCGCGCGGGTCTGCGCGATCCGGACAAGCCGATCGGCAATTATCTGTTCTCCGGCCCCACGGGCGTCGGCAAGACGGAGGTGGCGCGCCAGCTCGCCTCGATCATGGGCATTCCGCTGCAGCGGTTCGACATGTCCGAATATATGGAGCGCCACTCGGTCAGCCGGCTGATCGGTGCGCCTCCGGGCTATGTCGGCTACGATCAGGGCGGCCTGCTGACCGATGCGGTCGACCAGCAGCCCCACAGCGTGCTGCTGCTCGACGAGATCGAGAAGGCGCATCCGGATCTGTTCAACATCCTGCTGCAGGTGATGGACAACGGGAAGCTGACCGATCACCACGGCAAGACGGTGGATTTCCGCAACGTCATCCTGATCATGACGACCAATGCGGGCGCCAGCGACATGGCCAAGGAGTCGATCGGCTTCGGCGCCAGCAGCCGCGAGGACGTGCAGGAGGAGGCGGTGAAGAAGCTCTTCACCCCCGAATTCCGCAACCGCCTCGATGCGATCGTGCCATTCGATTATCTGCCGACGCCGGTGATCGGCCGCGTCGTCGAGAAGTTCATCCTGCAGCTGGAGCTGCAGCTGGCGGATCGCGACGTGCATATCAGCCTGGACGACGATGCGAAGGCGTGGCTCACGGAGCGCGGCTATGACAAGCTCTATGGCGCGCGGCCGATGGGCCGCCTGATCCAGGAGAAGATCAAGCAGCCGCTGGCCGAGGAACTGCTGTTCGGCAAGTTGCTCCACGGCGGCGAGGTGAAGGTCCACATGAAGGAGGGCGCCATGGCGTTCGAGATCGTGGCGGCCGCACCGAAGAAGCCCAAGAAGGGCGGCAAGACCAAGAAGGCGCCGGAAGAGCAGGCGTAAGCGGCTCTTTTGGGTTCAGAGAGGGAGGGGCGCTGGCGGAAGCCGGCGCCCCTTTCGCGTTTGGGGGCATCGATTATTGAGTGATGAGCAATCTGTTATAACGTTCGTATGAACATGCCCCTGAAGCTCGTGAAGATCGGCAACTCGACCGGCGTGATCCTGCCAAAGGAATTGCTTGCGCGCCTGCGTGTCGGGACCGGCGACAATCTGTATGCGACGGAATCGCCGGATGGCGTACGCCTGACTGCCTCCAATCCCGACTTCGAAACGAAGATGGCGGCCGCCGAAGCGATCATGCGCGAGGATCGCGATATCCTGCGCGTTCTGGCGCAATAGCCATGTCGGATCGGATCGAGCCGATTTGGCTCGACGCCACCGACGCTCTCGCCATTCATGATCGTCAACTCGCCGAACATGGCGGGGGATCAGGCGTGCGCGATCCGGGCGGGCTGGAGTCCGCATTGGCGCGAGCGGTAAATCGCTGGGCCTATGGCGAGGATGATCCCGCCGTTCTTGCGGCGGCATATGCCTATGGTGTCGCTTATTTCCATCCCTTCGTGGATGGAAATAAGCGAACGGCCTGGGTGCTCCCGCGTCTGTTTCTTGTGCTCAACGGTCATCGATTGGTTTTCGACGCGGCAGATGCGATCAAAACCGTTCTCGCCCTCGCGGCGGGCGAGCTTGCCGAAGACGAACTGGCCGACTGGTTTCGCACCCATATCGTGACGGACTGACCGGGCTCCCCCTCCGATCGATCCGGGGAACCGTATGCCGCACCCGCAGTTCGCCTTCCGGCGTACGAAGTTTTGCTAACTCGCCTAATCCTATCAGATAAGTAGGTAACGTTCCCACAACGATTCAAGGGGAATGAGATGGCGTCGCGGGCGATCCGTATCGGAAGTTTGGCGGGAGTATCGCTGATTGCGGCCATGGCCGTGCAGGGCGCGGCGTCAGCGCAGACGGCGGCTCCGGCTGGAGCGGACACGGCTCCGGCGGCGAGCGCCGCATCCACGCCTGCCCCCGTCGCCACACCGGCCGAGCGGCCGCGCGAGCGCACCGTGCCCGCGGGCGCGCCTTCCGGCGACATTCTCGTCACCGCGCGCCGCCGCAGCGAGACGGTGCAGAAGGTGCCGCTTGCCATTTCCGTGCTGGATGCGCGCGCGATCGACGCGACCGGCAGCTTCAATGTGCTGAAGCTCACGCAGATTCAGCCGAGCCTGCAATTCTATTCGACCAATCCGCGCAACACGACGGTGAACATCCGTGGTCTGGGCCAGCCCTTCGGCCTGATCAATGACGGGATCGAGCCGGGCGTCGGCTTCTATATCGATCAGGTCTATTATGCGCGGCCGGGATCGGCGACGTTCGACTTCCTCGATATCGATCGGGTCGAGGTGCTGCGCGGGCCGCAGGGCACGCTCTACGGCAAGAACACCACGGCGGGCGCGATCAGCATCACGCTGAAGGAACCGAGCTTCACGCCCGAGGGGCAGGTGGAGGTCTCGGCCGGCAATCTCGGCTTTGTTCAGGGCAAGGCGTCCGTTTCCGGGCCGCTGTCCGATACGGTGGCGGTCCGCATCGGTGCATCGGTCACGAAGCGCGACGGCACGATCCACAACATCACCACCAATGCCGACGTGAACAGCCAGGACAATCTGGGCGTGCGCGGCACATTGCTGTTCAAGCCGACCAGCGATTTCAAGCTGACCCTGTCGGGCGACTATAATCGCCAGAACCCGGATTGCTGCGTGCAGATCTATGTGCGGACAGGCGCCACGCAGCGGCCGCTCAATCGCCAGTTTGCGGGCCTCGCTGCGGCGTTCAACTATGCGCCGCCCTCCACCGACGCGTTCGATCGCGTGACCGATCTGGATGCGACATTGCGGGCCAAGCAGACCATCGGCGGCGTGTCGCTGAAGGCCGAATGGGATGTGGGGCCGGGCACGCTCACGTCGGTTTCGGCGTGGCGTTTCTGGGACTGGAAGCCGTCCAACGATCGCGACTTCACCGGCCTGCCGATCACGACCGTGTCGCAGAATCCGTCCCACCAGAATCAGTATACGCAGGAGTTCCGCTATGCGGGCACCAGCGGGCCGATCGATTATGTCGGCGGCCTTTACGGCTTCTACCAGAAGATCGACACGACCGGATCGCAGGTGCAGGGGCCGGCCGCCAGCCGCTGGCTGCTCAACCCCACCAGTGCCAATGCCAGCAATCCGGCGGTGCTGAACGGGCTGACCTCGCTCAACGACATCCACTTCAAGAATACCAGCCTCGCCGCCTTCGGGCAGGTGACGTGGCACGTGACGGATCGACTGCGCCTGCAGCCGGGCCTGCGCGTGAATTACGACAAGAAGACGGGCAGCTATGTCGCGACCGTGATCAACGGGCAGGGCGTGACGATCAACTGCGCGCCGCCGCTCACCTCCGGCTCGGCGCTGGCCGACCAGTGCGCGACGCTGCCGCCGCAGAGCTACAATCCCAAGTTCAGCGACTGGAACGTCTCGGGCGACTTCACCGCCTCGTTCGACGTGGCGCGCGACGTGCTGGCCTATGCGACCTATGCGAAGAGCTTCAAGTCGGGCGGCATCAACCTCTCCGGCCTGCCGCTGGATGCCAACAACCAGCCGATCCTGTCCTCGGGCAGCGTGAAGCCCGAGAGCGTCAACCATTATGAGGTGGGCCTGAAGACCCAGTTCCTCGACCGGCGCGTGACCTTCAACGTCGCCGGCTTCTGGACCGACGTGAAGAATTATCAGGCGACGGTGACGAACGGGCAGCTGGGCGTGATCCGCGGCTATCTCGCCAATGCGGGCAAGGTGCGGACGCGTGGCGTGGAGCTGGACGCCAGCTTCCGCCCGACCAGCCAGCTCAGCCTCTACGCCTCGGGCGCGTTCACCGACGCCAAGTACGTGAAGTTCGTCGATGCGCCGTGCCCGCCCGAACTGGCCGGCGGAACGGCCGTGACGGCGGGGCAGACGCCGAGTGCCCCCGGCACGCCGGGCGGCCGCAGCCCGCTGGCCTGCGACATTTCCGGCCAGTGGCTGCCGGGCGTCTCGCGCTGGGCGGGCAGCCATGGCGGCGAATATCGCATCCCCGCCAAGCTGTTCGGCGATAGCGAGATCTTCTTCGGCTATGACGGCAGCTATCGCTCCAAATTCTCGTCCAATCCGTCGCGCTCGGCCTACACCGATATCGCCGGTTATTACCTCGCCAACATCCGCACCGGCATCCGCGTGAACCGGACGTGGGAGCTGTATGGCTGGGTGCGGAACGTGTTCGACAAGAATTATTACGAGGTGCTGGCCACCCAGTCCGGCAATACCGGCCTCGTCGTCGGCCAGCCCGCCGATCCGCGCACCTATGGCGCGACCGTGAAGGCACGGTTCTGAGGTCGCTTCGTCACCCCGGACGGAGGTTCGGGGTGACGGGGAGCACGAAGGACTTGCAAGGAACGAAATAAGAACAAATACTCCCCCTGCCCGAATCGAGGGAAGGGGATGCCATGGCCGCTCAACTGACGCTCTACACGAACCCCATGTCGCGCGGCCGGATCGCGCGCTGGATGATGGAGGAGGTGGGCCAGCCCTATGATGTCGAGATCATGGGCTATGGCGGCACGATGAAGGGCGACGCCTATCGCGCGATCAACCCGATGGGGAAGGTGCCCGCGATCCGGCATGGCGACGTGGTCGTCACCGAATGCGCGGCGATCTGCGCCTATCTGGCCGATGCCTTTCCCGAGGCGGGGCTGGCGCCGCCGCCGGGATCGCCCGACCGCGCCGATTATTATCGCTGGCTGTTCTTCGCGGCCGGTCCGGTGGAGGCGGCGGTGACGAACGGCGCGCTGGGGATCGAGATCAGCGACGAGAAGAAGCGCATGGTCGGCTATGGCTGCATGGACGATGCGCTGGCGGCGCTGGAGCAGGCGGTGACGGGCAAGGCCTTTGTCGCGGGCGGCGCGTTCAGCGCGGCGGATGTCTATGTCGGCTCGCAGATCGGCTGGGGGATGCAGTTCGGCCGGATCCCGCCGCGCCCGGCCTTCGTCGCCTATTGGGACGGACTGAAGGCGCGCCCGGCGCATAAGCGCGCGGCGGAACTGGACGATGCGGCGATGCCCAAGCCCGAGTGAGGAAGAGCGCGGCGGCTCGGCCGGTCGCAAATTGCGGCTGGGAAGGGCGGATTCTCTAAAGTTTCGGGGGCGGGCGACGTTCGGTCATACGGGTTCCCGGAGGACAGCATGATCACCGCCGCCAGTTCGACGAGCGCGCTGCAGACCAGATTGGTTTCGAGCGGCGTCTCGACCGCGAAGGCCAAGCTCGTCCAGGACGATCTGGACTCGGCGCTCAAGGCGACGGGCGCCGGGGGTACGGCCAGGCCCGCATCTGTGCGCGCGGCGCTCGACCAGAAGATCGCGGCCGATGTCGCATCGGGCAAGCTGAGCGAGGCGGACGCCGCGACGATCGGCAAGGCGCTGGACCGGATGGGGGATGCGTCGGTCGCGGCCTCAGGCGATAGCGGGGCGGCGACGGGCGATGCCGGGGCGGCACAGGCTGCGGGCGGGGCGCATGGCGGTGGCGGAGGTGGCGGCGGCAGGAGCGCCGCCAAGACCGAGCTTTCGCGCATCGTGACGGTGGCCGGCGCGATCAAGACGACCGTGGTGACCTATACGGACGGGACGAGCGAGACGAGCACCGGCGCCGCCAACGCCGAGGACAAGGCGCGCTATGGCCATGCCGATGCTACCGACGACGCGGATCCGCAGACGAAGGTCGGGACCTATCTGGCCGGCATCGCGCCCGGCAGTCTGGTGGAGGGGGAGGCCTGAGAGCGGGCGGAGCGACGCCCGTTCGGGGATGCTGACCATCTTCCCCTCTCCCTGGAAGGGAGGGGGAGGAAGGGGGCGTCATCCCAGCCTCACTTCGCCCTGGCGATCTCTGCTGCGTAGATGGCGGGGCTGCCGTCCACGTTGGCGCGGTAGACGAGCCATTGGCCGTCGGGCGTGAAGTGGAGATTGGGCTCCAGCGTGTAATCCTGCCTGGCCATGTCCACGACATGCTCGGTCACCAGAGTGCCGGTGGCGATGAGCTTGTCGCGATCCAATGTGGTCTTCGCCTCGGGCCGTTCGTCGGGCTTGGGGACGAGCAGGCTCATATATTTGTTGGTGCCGTTGCCGTCCGCGCCGAAGATCTTGCCGTCGGGCGCAATGTTGAAGTGGACCGAGGTCTGGTTCGCCTCCACCTTGTACCAGCGGCGCGCGCCCGTCTTCACGTCGTAGCTCGCGAGCCACGGCATCGCGCCCTTGGGGGCCTGCAGATCATACCAGATGGTGCTGCCGTCCGGGGACCAGAATTCGTGGCCGGCAATCTCGGCCTGCATCGTGCGCTGGTGGATCTTCGTGAGCGCGCTGCCGTCGGTGCGGATCGTCCAGATCCGGTCCACCTCGTGCCACGGGCCTTCGTGGCAGAACATCAGCAAGGTGGGGTCGGTGGGCGAAAACTGGACGTGGTTCAGCCAGTCGGTCGCCTGGTGGACGGACTTGCGCGCGCCGGTGGCGGTGTCGATCGTGAAGATCTCCATCGGCACGGCGGCGTGCAGCCGCTCGCCCATCCACTTCTCCTTGGCGTCGGCGAAGGAGAGGGGGCGGCCGGCTGCGTCGGTGCCGGCATAATTGGGCGAGCCGGTCTTGGGATCGCGACGGCCCTGCGCGGCGATGGCGGGCGGTGGCGGCGACAGTTCGCGATTGCCTGAAAGCAACGTGTCGTCCGCGTTGATCGATTCGATCCGGCCATTGGGCATGTCCGCGATCTTGCGGCGCTTGCCCGTGTCGAGATTGACCGCCCAGACGGTGTAGGGCTCGTCCGCTTCCGTGGCACCGGCGGGCTTGGTCGTGTAATAAGCGGTCGGGCTGCGGTGCGCGACGAACAGCAGCCGATCGATCTTTTCCTTCAGCACGAGCTTGGTCGTCCAGTCGCCGACATGGGCGGTGCGGATGCCCTCGGGCGTGAGATAGACCATCCGCCCGCCATCGGGCGTAAAGGCGTTGTAATTGAAATAGAGGGCGTAATTGCCGGGGCGATCGTCGACCTTGACGATGCGGTGGCCGGTGGTGGGATCGATCACGCTGACGGGCGCCGGCGGCGCCGAGAACGCGGCGGTCGCGCCGATCGCGACACCGATCGTCAAAGCGGCGGCCATGCCGAGCGCCAGTTTCCGAGCCATCACGAACCTCTCCATATGCTCACTTTCTGCGATGGCATACCGGAGTGTGGGACGACATGGCAATGTCGGCTGGTCGCGTGGGCGGTGGTTTACTGGGCGTCGCGCGCGGCCTGCTCGATCACGTCGGCCACGGCGCGGGGCTGCGACACGAACACCGCGTGGCTGCCCTTGATCTCCGTCACTTTCGCGCCGGCGCGCTTGTACATCGAGCGTTCCAGATCCGGATTGATCATCCGGTCCTGCGTCGCGACGATGCCGTAGCTGGGCTTGCTCTTCCATGCCGGCGCGGTGATCGCCGTGCCAAAGATCACGCCGTTGATCGGCACCTGCGAGAGGGCCATGAACCGGGCCTCGGCGGCGGGCACGTCGGCCGCGAAATCGGCCGGGAACTTCGCCGGATCGATCAGGAGATAGCCATCCGCGATGGGCCCGATGCTGGTGGCCGCGCCGGGCTTGGAGGCGAGGAGCGCGCCCGATTTCTCGCCTTCGTCCGGCGCCAGCGCCGCGACATAGACGAGGCTGGCGACGCGGGCGTTGTTGCCCGCTTCGGTGATGACCGTGCCGCCATAGCTGTGACCGACCAGCACAACGGGGCCGGACTGGCGATCAATGACGCGGTTGGTGGCGGCGACGTCATCGGCGAGGGAGGTTTCGGGCTCCTGCACGACGCTGACGGTGTAGCCGTCCTTGATCAGCAGATCGGCGACCGGCTTCCAGCCCGATCCGTCGGCGAAGGCGCCGTGGACGAGGACGACGTTGCGGACGGGGCCGGTGGCGGGAGCGGCGACGGCGGTGCCGGAGAGGGCGGCCAGCGAAACGGCGGCGAGCAGGGTGCGGAACGAGGTCATGGCAAATCTCCTGTCGCCCGCCGGGATCACCGGCGGGCATCATTCGGGCAAAGGGGGGCTCAGGCGACGCTGAGGGCGACGGCGGCGCCGTTATGGGCGAGGTGCGAATAAGGGCAGACCACGTCGGCCGCGGCGACCAGGTCCTCGGCGATGGCGCGTTCGATGCCGGGGATGCTCACCGACAGCGCGATCTCGAGACCGAAGCCCTTGCCGTCGTCACGCGGGCCGATGCCGACCGTGGCGGTGACCGTCGTCTGTTCCGACAGCGTCACCTTCTTCTGCGCGGCGACATATTTCAGCGCGCCGAGGAAGCAGGCCGAATAGCCCGAGGCGAACAGTTGCTCCGGATTGGTGCCGTCGCCGCCCGCGCCGCCCAGTTCCTTCGGCGTATCGAGCGTGACGGCGAGGCGGCCGTCGCTGGTCTTGGCGGTGCCGGTCCGGCCACCGGTGGCGGTTGCTTCGGCGCGATAGAGAACGTTCATGGCGGGTTCCTTCGATAATTGATCGCGATATTGATTATCGCGATAACGATTAAGTAGGCGTGTCCCACGGCCTTGTAAAGCGATTCGTTTATCGCGATATCGAATTTCGTGATAAGGGCCTGTTTGCCCCTTTGGAGATCGATCGTGACGACGCCGTCCGCACCTATGCCCCTCGAGACTCTGCCGCTCGACGCGCATCTGTGTTTCGCCATCTATTCCGCGAATATCGCGATCAACCGCGCCTATCGGCCGGTGCTGGAGCGGCTGGGCATCACCTATCCGCAATATCTGGTGATGCGCGTGTTGTGGGAGCGGGACGGGCAGACGGTGGGCGCGCTGGCGGAGCGGCTCGCGCTGGAATCGAGCACGATCACGCCGCTGGTGAAGCGGCTGGAAACGGCGGGCTTCGTGGGGCGCGAGCGCAATCCCGAGGACGAGCGTCAGGTGATCGTGACGTTGCGCGAGCAGGGGCGGGCGCTGCAGCAGGAGTCGGCCTGCCTGCTGGCGACTCTGCCCGAGCGATCGGGCCTGCCGGTGGAGACGCTGATGCGGCTCAACGCGGATGTGAGCGCGCTGCGCGATGCGCTGGGGGAGAAGGAAGAGGGGTGAGCGGGGCGGTGCTATTGCGCGGAGAGATTGCTCATTCTTCCTCGTCATCCCGGACTTGATCCGGGATCCCGCGTCTTCTTCCCTCTCGGCGCTGGATGGGTAGCGGGACCCCGGATCAAGTCCGGGGTGACGTGAGGCGGGTAGGGCGGCTTACTCTCCCGCCGCCAGCCCCTTGAGGCGATAGAGCGCCTCCAGCGCCTCGCGCGGGCTCAGCGCATCGGCATCGATCGTGGCGAGGGCGTCGCGCAGGGCGTCTGGCTTCTCTTCCTCGGGGGCGACTGCGGCAGCCGCGAAGAGGGGGAGGTCGTCCAGACCCGCCGCGATGCCGCCCGTGGCGACGCGGCCGGCCTCCAGCTTCTTCAGCACATCCTTGGCGCGCCCGACCACGGCGGGGGCAAGCCCGGCCAGCCGCGCGACGGCGAGGCCGTAGCTGCGGTCGGCGGGCCCCTGCGCCAGCTCGTGGAGCAGGACGAGATCGCCCTTCCATTCGCGCGCGCGGACATGGTGGAGCGAGAGCGAGTCGAGCCGGTCGGCCAGCCGCGTCAGCTCGTGGTAATGAGTGGCGAACAGGCAGCGGCAGCGATTGATGTCGTGCACCGCCTCCACCACCGCCCAGGCGATGGCGAGGCCGTCATAGGTGGAGGTGCCGCGCCCGACCTCGTCGAGGATCACGAAACTGCGTTCGGTCGCCTGCGCGAGGATCGCGGCAGTCTCGACCATCTCGACCATGAAGGTGGAGCGGCCGCGCGCGAGATTGTCCGACGCGCCGACGCGGCTGAACAGGCGATCGCAGAGACCCAAAGTGGCGCTGGTGGCGGGCACGAAGCCGCCCGCCTGCGCCAGGATCAGCATCGCCGCATTCTGGCGCAGGAAGGTGGATTTACCGCCCATGTTGGGGCCCGTGACGAGCCACAGGCGATCGTCGGGCGAGAGGCGGCAATCGTTCGCGACGAAGCGCCCCCCGGTGGCGGCGACGGCGCTCTCGACGACGGGGTGGCGCCCGCCCTCGATCTCGAGGCAGGGATGTTCGGCGATGGCGGGGCGGCACCAGCCGCCCTCGGCCGCGCGCTCGGCTTGGCCTGCCGACACGTCCAGCCGGGCGAGCGCATCGGCGGTGGCGGCGATGTCGTGGCGGCGGGCAAGCGCCTGTTCGGTCAGCGCCTCCAGATGCGCGGCCTCGGCGGCGAGCGCGTGGGCGCCGGCCTGCCCGACGCGGCTGGCCTCCTCATGCAGTTCGGGCGCGTTGAAGCGGACGACGCCCGCCAGGGTCTGGCGGTGCGTGAAGCCGCTCTCCGCCTTCATCAGCGGATCGGCGGACTTGGCCGGCACCTCGATATGATAGCCCAGCACATTGTTGTGCCTGATCTTGAGCTGGGAGACGCCGGTCTTCTCGCGGAAGCGCGCTTCCAGCTGGGCGATGGCGCGGCGGCCCTCGCCGCCGGTGGCGCGCAGCGCGTCGAGCGCGGCATCATAGCCCTGTGCGATATAGCCGCCCTGCGCGGATTCGATCGGCGGGGCGGGGACGAGCGCGCGGGCGAGTTCGTCGACGAGGGCGCCGTGGCCGCCGAGGGCCGGGAGCAGATGCGCGAGCAGGGGCGGGGCGGGATCGACGCCGCGCAGCATCGCCTGCAGCCGCTGCGCCTGATCCAGACCGTCGCGGAGCTGACCGAGATCGCGCGGGCCACCCCGGCCCGAGGCGAGGCGACCGAGGGCGCGGGCGACATCGGGCTGGGCGCGGAGAGCGCTGCGCAGGCGCGCGCGCAGATCGGTGTCGTCATGGAATAAGGCGACGAGGTCCAGCCGCGCCTCGATCATCGGGCGATCGCCGAGCGGGGCGGACAGGTCGGCCGCCAGCGCGCGGGCGCCGCCGCCGGTGACGGTGCGGTCGATCGCGTCGAGCAGGCTGCCCTTGCGCTGGCCCGAGGCCGTGGCGGTGATTTCCAGGCTTTCGCGCGAGGCCGCGTCGATCATCATGTGATCGGCGGCGGCACGGCGGACGGGCGGCTGGAGGAAGGGGAGGTGGCCCTGTCCCGCCCGGTCGAGATAGTCGAGCAGCGCGCCCGCCGCCGCCAGCTCGGCGCGGGTGAAGGCGCCCCAGCCGTCCAGCGTGGCCACGCCGAACAGCGCTTTCAGGCGGCGTTCCCCGTTGGCGCTGTCGAAGCCCTTGTCGACGGCGAGGCCGTCGGGAAGCGTGGCGGCCAGCGCGGGCGGAGCGATCAGTTCGGCGGGGGAGAGGCGGGCGATCTCCGCCTCCAGCGCGTCGCGCGCGGCGGGGCCGATCTCGAACCGGCCGGTGGAGATGTCGCAGGCGGCGATGCCGAGGCCGCCCGCCGCTTCGCCCACCGCCGCCAGCCAGTTGGCCGCCCGCGCGTCGAGCAGGGTTTCCTCGGTCAGCGTGCCGGGGCTGACGATGCGGACGATCGCGCGCGTGACGAGCGTCTTGCCGCCGCGTCTTTTGGCCTCCTCGGGGGATTCGGTCTGCTCGGCGATGGCGACGCGGTGGCCGGCCTTGATCAGGCGTGCGAGATAGCCTTCGTGGCTGTGCGCGGGCACGCCGCACATTGGGATCGGCGCGCCGAGATGCTCGCCGCGTGAGGTGAGCGCGATATCCAGATCGGCGGCCGCCTTGGCGGCATCGTCGAAGAACAGTTCGAAGAAATCGCCCATCCGGTAGAAGAGCAGGCAATCGGGCACGCTTGCCTTCAGCGCGAGATATTGCGCCATCATCGGCGTGGGGGCGGTGGTCATGGCTGTCCGGGTTCGTCTTGCAGTTGGGCGGCGTGGCGCACGTCGAGGATGGAAACGGTTTCGGCGGAAATCTGGTATAGAATCACATAGGATCGATGCACCACCAGTTCGCGACAATCGTCACGTGCGGGGCGGCCGCGTCGGGGAAACTCGCTCAGGCTTTGCCCGGCGGCGAAGATTCGTCCGGCCAGCCGATCAGCGGCGTAAGGGTTGGAGATCGATATATAGCTTCGGATGGACTCCAGCCGGTCGATCGCGAGCTTTGTCCAGACTACTCGAACCATTCGCGTGGTGGTGGCCCTGCGTCGGGCTTGCCCCACGTCTTCAGCCATTCGGCGACCTTTTCATGAGGCACTACGCGTCCGGCCGCGATATCAGCGCGCGCCTGGGCCAGCCGCGCATCATCATTTTCCGGACCGAAAATGGCCCGATAGGCGGGGTCGCGCATGGCCGCCTCGGCCAGTGCGGCGATGCGCGCATCCAGCTCCGCCGCCTGCTCGGACGTCTCCTCACCGTCGAATGATCCGCGTTCCACGTTCATGGCCCGAGCATAACGCCTCGGCCGGTCGCGCACCACCCAGGCAAGTCGCTGCCGGACAAGTTACGATCCGCATCGTTTGGCGGTTCCCTCATGGGGCTCAGCGGCTATAGGGCGGGGCTCGCAGACAGGAGTAACGCATGGCCGAGGGCAGCAACGTCGAATTTTCCGAGCGCGAGGCTCTGAACTTTCACTCGCAAGGGCGCCCCGGCAAGATCGAGATCGTCGCGTCGAAGCCGATGGCGACGCAGCGCGACCTGAGCCTCGCTTACTCGCCCGGCGTGGCCGTGCCGGTACGCGCGATCGCCGAAAATCCGGGCGCCGCGTTCGATTATACGGCCAAGGGCAATCTGGTCGCGGTGATCTCGAACGGCACCGCGATCCTCGGCCTCGGCAATCTCGGCGCGCTCGCCTCCAAGCCGGTGATGGAAGGCAAGGCGGTGCTGTTCAAGCGCTTCGCCGACGTCGACTCGATCGATATCGAGCTGGCGACCGAGGATGTGGACGCCTTCATCAACGCGGTCGCCCTGATGGAGCCGAGCTTCGGCGGCATCAATCTGGAGGACATCAAGGCCCCCGAATGCTTCGTGATCGAGCAGACGCTGCGCGAGCGCATGAACATTCCGGTGATGCACGATGACCAGCACGGCACCGCGATCATCACCGCCGCCGGCCTGATCAACGCCTGCTTCCTCACCGGGCGCGACATCCGCACCGTCAATGTCGTCGTGAACGGCGCGGGCGCGGCGGCGATCGCCTGCACCGAGCTGATCAAGGCGATGGGCGTGCCGAACGATCAGGTGCTGATGTGCGACCGCACCGGCGTGCTCCACAAGGGCCGCGACGACATCAACCAGTGGCAGTCGGCCCATGCCGCCAACACCGATCGGCGCACGCTGGAAGAGGCGCTCGTCGATGCGGACGTGTTCCTGGGCCTTTCGGCCGCAGGCGCGCTGCCGGCCGCCTATCTGAAGACGATGGCGCCCAAGCCGATCATCTTCGCGATGGCCAATCCCGATCCCGAGATCACGCCGCCGGAAGCCAAGGCGGCGCGGCCCGACTGCATCATCGCCACCGGCCGTTCGGACTATCCGAACCAGGTGAACAACGTGCTGGGCTTCCCGTTCATCTTCCGCGGCGCGCTGGACGTGCGCGCGACGACGATCAACGAGGAGATGAAGATCGCCGCCGCCCGCGCGCTGGCGGAACTGGCGCGGCAGCAGGTGCCGGAGGAAGTGGCGGCGGCCTATGGCGGCCGGGCGCCCTCGTTCGGCACCGATTACATCATCCCGGCGCCGTTCGATCCGCGCCTGATGGAGATCGTGCCCGCCGCCGTGGCGCAGGCCGCGATGACGACGGGCGTGGCGCGCAAGTCGATCGAGGACATGACCGCCTATCGCGACAGCCTGCGCGGCCGCCTGAACCCGACCACCTCGGTCCTGACGAGCGCCTATGCGGCGGCACGCGCCAATCCCAAGCGCGTGATCTTCGCAGAAGCGGAAGAGGAAGTGGTGCTGCGCGCCGCGATCGCCTTCCGCGAGGGCGGCTATGGCATCCCGGTGCTGGTCGGCCGCGACGGCGTGCCGGAGAAGCTCCGCGAGATGGGCATCACCAATCCCGAGGGCTTCGAACTGCACAACAGCCGCCACTCGCCGCTCGTGCCGCAGATGGTGGATTATCTGTACGGCCGGCTGCAGCGGCGCGGTTACCTGCGCCGCGAAGTGGAATCGATGGTCAATCAGGACCGCAACGTCTTCGGCGCGCTGCTGCTGGCGCTGGGCCAGGGCGATGCGATGATCACGGGCGTCACGCGCACCTATGCGCGCACGCTGCAGCAGGTGCGCCGCGTGATCGATCCGGTGAAGGGCCGCCGCCCGTGCGGCATCCACGTGCTGGTGGCGAAGAACCGCACCTTGTTCCTGTCGGACACGATGGTGACCGAGCGGCCCGAGCCCAAGGAGCTGGCGGCGATCGCGCAGCATACGGCCAATGTCGCCCGCAAGATGGGGCATGAGCCGCGCGTCGCGTTCCTTTCCTTCTCCACCTTTGGCAATCCGCACGGCACCTGGATCGACAATGTCCGCGACGCCATCGCCTTGCTGGATCAGGACAAGCCCGATTTCGAATATGAGGGCGATATCGCGCCCGACGTCGCGCTGAACGAGGACGTGATGAAGAATTATCCGTTCAGCCGCCTGTCCGGGCCGGCGAACGTGCTGATCATGCCGGGCCTTCAGTCGGCCAACATTTCGGCCAAGCTGCTGCGCGAGGTGGTGGGCGCCGATGCGATGATCGGGCCGATGCTGGTGGGCATGGAAAAGCCGGTGCAGATCGCGACCATGTCGTCGACCGCATCCGAACTGCTGACGCTGGCGGTGCTGGCGGGAGCGGGCATCGCCGTCTGACGGGCGGCATCGCGCAAGCCATCCTCTGAAAGATCGTCATCCCGGCGAAAGCCGGGATCCACATTACGGTTCGCTCAAAGGAGAGCGAGTCGCCGACATGGATCCCGGCTTTCGCCGGGATGACGTATATTGGGGGAGGCCGCTTCCGCCTCAGGCGATGCCAGCTCTTGCTGGCCTCACGCCCGGATCAACGGTTGGTGGGATTGTCCGCCGTGGGCGCGCGGGTGGCGTTCGCGCCGCCGGCACCGATATTGCCGAACAGATCGGCGAAGAAGCCGCGATTGCGGCCGAGCGTCGGCGTCTTCTTGCCATAGGGCGTGACGTTCGCGATCGTCTCGGTGCCCGTCTTCTTCACGTTGAGGACATCGCCGGTCTTGGTGAAGTGGACCGCGAGCAGCACCTGCTGCACCGGCTTCGGATTGGTGAAGGCGAACTGGCGCGTCTCGCGCGACAGATAATACCAGGTGGCGCCATCATCGAATTCGGACGCGAAGCTCGGGCGGCCGAGCGTCTTCATCACCGAATCGCGATTGTCGACTCCGGGCTGGACGCTCTCGACCAACGTCGAATCGACGACATAGCCCTTGTGGTCGCGAATGCGCGTGCAGCCCGAAAGGAGGACCGCACCAAGGCACAGGCCGACCATCAGGCGGCGCGATGCGAGGGTGGGCATTCAACTTCTCTCCCGTTGGGAACACCGGCAACCCGGCCGGGATTGCAACGGCGGGCGGGGGCCTCAATATGCGGGAGCCCGCGGTCAGGCAAGAACGGGCGATCGCAAAAGGGACGATGGATTGATCACGAAGCTGATTAGCCGCCTGATCGGGCGCGATCCGGAGCGGGATGCGCTCGTTCCGCTGTATCGCGCGGTCGTCTCCGCCGCCCGCCTTCCGGTCTGGTATCAGGCGGGCAAGGTGCCCGACACGATCGACGGCCGCTTCGACATGATCGCCACGATCCTGAGCCTCGTGCTGATCCGGCTGGAGCGCGAGGGCGATCGGGCGGTCGCCGCATCGGCGCGGCTGACGGAATTGTTCGTGGACGATATGGACGGCCAGCTGCGCCAGCAGGGCGTGGGCGACATCGTGGTGGGCAAGCATGTCGGCCGGATGATGGGCGCGCTGGGCGGCAGGCTCGGCGCGTTCCGCGACGGTTTGGCCTGGGAAGGCGATCTCGACGGGCCTATCGCGCGCAACCTGCTGCGCAGCGATGCGGCGGACCCGGCGGCGGTGGCGGTGCTGCGCCACGGGCTGGTTTCGCTGTATACGGCGCTGGAAGCGACGCCGGTGAACGAATTATTGGATGGTGCATGGCGGACGTGACTTCTGAATTTTCCCGGCCGGTGCGGCTGGACACGCTCGGCGAAGGCGCGCGCGCGCTGGCCGTGACGGCGAACGAGGCCGAGCGTGCGGCGCTGACGGCGCGCTTCCGCATCGTGGCGATCGGCCGGCTGGAGGCGGAGACGATGCTGACGCGCGTCGGCGAGGCGGTCGAGGTGTCCGGCCGGATCGTGGCCGACGTGGTGCAGGCGTGCGTGGCGAGCGGCGAGGATGTGCCGCAGGCGATCGACGAGCCCTTCACCCTGCGCTTCGTGCCCGAGCAGGCCGCGAATGGCGGCGACGAGGAAGTGGAGCTGGACGAGGGCGAACTGGACGAACTGTTCTACACGGGCGGCAGTATCGACGTGGGCGAGGCGGTGGCGCAGACGCTGGCGCTGGCGCTCGATCCCTATCCGCGCGCGGCCCATGCGGCGCAGGCGCTGAAAGCGGCAGGCGTGAAGAGCGAGGAGGAGGCCAAGCCCGCCGGCGCGCTGGCGGGCCTCAAGGACCTGCTGAAGAAGTGATGTGAGACCGTACCCCGGCTTTCGCCGGGGTACGGAAGCAAGGCGAACGCGTCTGCTTAGAACGGGACGTCGTCGTCCAGATCGCTGTCGAAGGGGGCCGGGCTCGGGCGTGCACCGCCCGCGTTTCCGCCGCCGCGCGCACCGCCGAAGCTGCCGCCGGCCGCGCCGCCGCCGAAGCCGCTTCCGCCGCCACTTGCGCCACCCTGACCATAGCCGCCGCCGAAATCGCCGCCGTCATCCTCGTTCCAGCCGCCGCGGCTGGCACCGCCGCCACCCTGGCCACCGCCCTGCGGGCCGTCGAGCATCACGAGCGTGCCGTTGAAGCCCTGCAGCACGATCTCGGTGGAATAGCGATCGGCGCCGCTCTGGTCCTGCCACTTCCGCGTCTGGAGCTGGCCCTCAATATAGACCTTGCTGCCCTTGCGCAGATAGCGCTCGGCGGTGTTGGCGAGGCCCTCGTTGAAGAGCTTCACCGTGTGCCACTCGGTCTTTTCCTTGCGCTCGCCGCTGCTGCGATCCTTCCACGTCTCCGACGTGGCGATGCGCAGTTCGACGACCTTGCCGCCATTCTGGAAGCTGCGCGATTCGGGATCGCGGCCCAGATTGCCGACCAGAATTACCTTGTTGACCGATCCGGCCATGTCTTTCCTCTCGATAGTCGGGTGAGAACGGACGGCAGGCGCCTGATCCGCGTCACCCCGGGCTCATCCCGGGGGCACCATGCGTGAAACTCGATCGGACGGACTGTGCCGCACGGTGGATGCCGGAACAAGTCCGGCATGAGGGCTTGACGCATCAAAGTCGGGGATAAGCGACGGGCTACAACCCCAGCGCGGTCGCCGTCCAGAAGGTCGCGCCCGCCGCCAGCCATGCCATGCCGAACAGATAGGCGAGCGTGAAGCTGGGCCACAGCCAGCCATTGGTCTCGCGGCGGATCACGGCGATGGTGGAGAGGCACTGGGGTGCGAACACGAACCAGGCGAGGAAGGCGAGGGCGGTGGGGAGCGACCAGGCGCCCTGCAGCCGCTCGGCCAGCTTCTTCTCGCCCTGCGTCTCGTCGCTGGCGCTGTCGATCGAATAGACCGTCTGGAGCGCCGACACGGCCACTTCGCGCGCGGCCATCGCGGGAATGATCGCCAGCGCCATATCGTGGCCGAAGCCGATCGGGCGGACGATGGGCTCCAGCGCGCTCGCGATGTGTCCGGCGATCGAATATTCGCTCTGCTTCATCGGGCTGCCGACCGGCACCTTCGGATAGGAGGTGAGCAGCCACAGCACCGCCGTGACGGTGAGGATCACCGTGCCCGCGCGCCGCATGAAGACGAAGGTGCGCTGCCACAGGCCGAGCAGCACGTCGCGCACCACCGGCAGCTGATAGCGCGGCAATTCCATCATGAAGCCGCCGCCGCCGCCTTTGGTGACGGTCCGCCGCAGCACGGCCGAGGCCGCCATCGCGCCGACGATGCCGGCGATATAGAGCCCGAACAGGACGAGCCCCTGCAGGCCGACGCCCGGCGCCACGTCGCGCGCCGGAATGAAGGCGCCGATGATCAATGCATAAACGGGCAGGCGCGCCGAGCAGGTCATCAGCGGCGCGATCAGGATCGTCGTCAGGCGATCGCGCGGATCGTCGATCGCGCGCGTCGCCATGATGCCGGGGATGGCGCAGGCGAACGACGAGAGGAGCGGGATGAAGGCGCGACCGGACAGGCCCACGCTCGCCATCAGCCGGTCCATCAGGAAGGCCGCGCGGACCATATAGCCCGACGCCTCCAGCACGAGGATGAAGGCGAACAGGACGAGGATCTGCGGCAGGAAGGCGACGACCGAGCCGACGCCGTTGATCACGCCTTCCACCAGCAGATCGCGCAGGAACATGTCCGGCAGATGCGCGACGGCCTGGGCCGCGAGCCATTCCTGCAGCGCGGCCAGCCAGTCGATCGGCGCCTGACTCCAGGAGAAGACCGCCTGGAACATCACGAACATCAGCACCGCCAGCAGGATCGGCCCGGCGACGGGATGGAGCGCGACGCGATCGAAGCGCTCGGTCCAGCGGGTGGCGATCGGGCGCTGGACGGTCGCGGCGCGCGCGATCTGGCGGGCGCGCCGCTGCAGGCTGGTGATGTCGGTTTCGGGAAGGACCGGCGGCACCACCGCGCGGCCGCCGCCGGCGCTCGCGCGGCCGATCGCGTCCTTCAGGTCCTCCAGCCCGCGCTTGCGGACGGCGACGGTGGCGACGACGGGCACGCCCAGCTCGGCCGAAAGGCGCGCGATATCGATCTGCGTGCCGTCGCGCTCGGCCATGTCGATCATGTTGAGCGCCACCACGGTGGGCAGCCCCAAAGCGATCAGCTGGAGCGCGAAGCGGAGGTGATTGTCGAGATTGGTGGCGTCGACCACGACGACCATCGCATTGGGGCGGCGCTCGCCATCCTGCGTGCCGATCAGCACGTCGCGCGTCACCGCCTCGTCGGGGCTCGACGGATCGAGGCTGTAGGTGCCGGGCAGATCGAGCATCTCGATCGGGCGGCCGTCGTCGAGCGCCATCCGGCCCGATTTCCGTTCGACCGTGACGCCGGGATAATTGCCGACCTTCTGGCGCGCGCCCGTCAGCGCATTGAACAGCGCGCTCTTGCCCGCATTGGGATTGCCGACGAGGGCGACGAGGGGGGCGGGCGTCATGCCGGCGTCACCGTGACGGCATTGGCCACGACCTTGCGAAGCGCGATCGTCATCTTACCGACGCGCACCGCGATCGGATCGAGGCCGACGGGACCGCGATGAAGCGTCTCGATCGTCACGCCCTCGTCGAAACCCAGCTCGCGCAGGCGGCGCGCGGCCTTGTCGTCCAGCGCATCCCAATCGATCGCGGCGATATGGGTGGCACGGCGCGGGGGGAGCTCATCGAGACGCATGGCGGCGACATAGGGCTGTTGCGACTGATTATCAATTACGTCGCGTTCGGTTCGGCGCGGAAGAGTCTGTTTGCGAAATGCGAGGAAGATCGCATTTCGAGGCGGCACCAGCCCGCTCCCCCACCCGACCTCCCACAGAATATCCTGGATGGGAGGTCGGGTGGGGGAGCGGGCTGGTGCCGTCATGCGCCGAATAGGCGCACCATCACCGCGCCCGATAGCGCAGGCGGCCGATGAAGCGGGCGGGGCTGAAATGCATGTCCGGATCGGGGCGGAGCTGCGCCTTGAACTTTTCGAATCGCATCACGCCCGCGATGCGGCGGGCGAGGAAGGCGCGCGTTTCGGCCATGTCCTCGCTCTCGTCGTCGAGGAAGACGAGCAGGGTGGAGACATAGACGGCGCCCAGCGTGGTGCGCTTCGAATAATGGGCGAAGCCGGTGGCGTCGTCGCCCGCCAGCCGCCACATCGCATCGGCCGCGCGCCAGCCGAGTGTGGTCGCGGTCGCGACGTTGGTGGGCAGAGCGAGGATGGCGAGCGCGCGGCGCAGCGCCTCGCGGTGCGGGGCCGCGATGGTGAGGCGGGCGAGCAGGATGTTCGTGATCCGGTCGCGGATCTTCATCGCGGCCAGCTGCGAGGGGGTGAAGCTGGCGACCATGCCGGCATCGATGCTGGCGAACCAGGCGTCGATCATGTCGACCGCACCGCCCGGAATGGCGAGGCGCGCGCGATCGGGCGGCACGCCGAGCCCGGTGGCGGCGGCGGCGAGCGCGGCCTCGCTCCAGCCATCGAACGCGGCCTCCTGGGGCAGGAGCGGGCCGAGGGCGGCGCGCAGCTCGTCCAGCGTCATGTCGAGGGGGGCGATGGCGGAGTCGGTCATGGCGCGGAATTTAGGCTCCGTGGTGCGTCGGGCAAGGGCTTGCGCTGTTTCTCCCGCGCCAGAATCACCGCGATCGCGATGCCGATCGCGCCGATCGCGTCGGCGATGGTCAGCACCTCTCCATAGGCGATCCAGCCCACGGCGGCGGAGACGATGGGCTGGGTCAGCAGCATCAGGCCGATCAGGAGCGGGCGCACTCGGCCGACGGCGAACAGGATCAGTCCCTGGCCGACGATCTGGCTGCCCACCGCCAGCAGCACCATCGGCCACCAGCTTTGCGGCCAGACCGTCTCGCCCAGCCCGAGCGCGAACAGCAGCAGCACGGGCGTGCCGGCGACGGCCGAGACGGTGAGGGTGGAGACGGGCGGCAGCAGGCCGCGCGCGCGATCCAGCATGATCAGATAGAGCGTGTAGCAGATACCCGCGCCGATGCAGAGCAGATCGCCGAGCAGATTGCGGCTGGACAGCTCGTAGGAACGGCCGGCCAGCAGCGCCACACCCGCCGCCGCGAGGAGCAGGGCGAGCCACTGGCGCGGGCGTGGCCAGGCGCGCGCGACGAGGAAGCCGTAGAGCGGGAAGAGCAGGGCGGTGACGTTGCCGAACAGGGTGGAGTTGGCGAGCCGCGTATGAAGGATGCCGACATGCCAGAGGCCGAGATCGGCGGCGAAGGCGAGGCCGCCCGCGCCGACGATGGCCCACGCCCGGGGTGGCGCATGCGGCGGGAAATGATCGATCCGGCGCGCGGCGATCAGCAGCACCGGCAGCGCGAGCGCGAGCCGCCAGAAGCCCGCCGCGACCGGCCCGATCCCGCCTTCGCTCTGAGACAGGCGCACGAGCCACGGGCCGAGCGCCAGCACGACGTTGGCGACCAGCAGCGCGAGGATGGGCAGGACGCGAGAGGGCTCTGTGCGCGAATCGGTCACCCATGAGCCTTTAACGGGAAGGCGGGCCGTGCGTTAGGTTGGATGGGAACAGACCCCATCTCACGCATCCATGCTCTCGCGAAAGCGGGAGCCCAGAGCGTCGGAGACGCGACTGCGCCGCCGCTCAGCGCCCGATCAGCGTGGCGCCCCGGCGGAGCAGATATTTATTATATTCGCGCACCAGAGCGAGCAGGTTCGGCGTGCTGGGGATCGCATCGGGCAGCATCACCACGTCGCGCGGCATCTGCTGCTCCAGCTCCAGCCGGGCGCGGCGCATGTGCCAGTCGGTCGTGACCAGCCGGATCGTGTGGAAGCGATAGGAACTGACCCACGCCGCCGCCTCGTCCGCATTGGTGCGCGTATCGACCGCGTCCGCGCCGAGATCGATGCGCGAGAGCAAGGCGTGGGGGAAGCGATTGATCGTGGCGAGTTCGGCGGGGCGAACCTGCCGGTCGACACCGGAGACGAGCATGCGCTTCGCCCGGCCCGCCTCCAGCAGCTGCACGCCGCGCTGGACGCGGCCGGGGCCGCCCGTCAGCACGACGATCCCGTCCGTCACGCGATCGTCGGCCGGGTGCGGCAGCGTGGTCGCGAACAGCGCGAAGCCGAGCGCCCAGAACAGCAGGAGGGTGGCGATCAGGCGGATCATCAGATGGCTCGCCGCAACTGGCGGAGGATCGTGAGGCGCGTCGCCAGCAAGGCGGCCGCGGCAAGGAGCAGAGGCAGCACCGCCAGCAGGCCCCAGTCGGCGAGGGGCAGGCGCTGCGCGGCATCCCCCCCGTTGAGCGCGCCCAGCTGTGTGCTGACCAGCACGATCACGCCCACGGCCGGAACCAGCCCGATCGTGGCGCCGGCCAGCGCATCCAGCGCCGTGCGCCGCTCGACCAGCCGGGCGAGCTGCATGTCGGTGGCGCCGAGGCCGTGGAGCGTCTCGATCGTGCCGGCGTGGGCGGCGAGCGCGGCGCGCGCGACCAGCACCGTCACCAGCATCGCGACCGCGCCCGCCAGCAGCAGCACCGCCAGCGACAGCCGGCGCAGCGCCGCAATCAGGCCGAGCAGCGGCGTCAGCGCGCCGCCTTCCGAATCCACCTCGGCGGAGTCGATCGACGTCAGCGCCGCGCGCACCGCCGCGATCCCGCCGCCGGGCGGCAGGTCCGCATCGATCAAAGCGGGCAGCGCCAGATCCGCGCCCGGCCCCAGATACGGCGCGACGAGGCGGCGCACCTCGGCCTGGTTCACGCGCCGGGCGTTCAGCGCGAGGCGATCATCCTTCAGGATGGCGAGCGCGCGGGCGGCGGCGGCCTCGCGCCGGGGCTGATCGGCCTCGGCGATCGAGATCGTGATGCGCCCCGCCGCCGTTTGCCCCACCGTATCCGCGCTGCGGCCGAGCGCGAGCGCGGCGGCGGCGGCCAGCGCCATCAGGAACGCGACCGCCGCGATCAGCCACGGCAAGGCGCTGCGCCGGCCGGGGCGCGGCAGCAGATCGGTGGGCAGCACGCTCATCGATAGGCCCGGCGCGGGGCGGCGGGGCGGCGCAGCAGGCCGGACGGATCCTCGATCGTACCGCCGCCCAGTCGCAGCGTGAGCGCGGACGGGAAGCGCGAGGCCAGCGGCAGATCGTGCGTGGCGACCAGCACGGTCGTGCCCAGCCGGTGCAGCCCTTCGAACAACTGGAACAGGCGCTCGGCCATTTCGGGATCGACATTGCCGGTCGGTTCGTCCGCGACGATCAGATCGGGCCGGCCGACCACGGCGCGGGCGATGGCGACGCGCTGCTGTTCGCCGCCCGAGAGCGTGGGCGGCCGCGCCTCCGCGCGCGCGCTGAGGCCCACCCAGTCGAGCATCTCGTTGACGCTGGCGCACACGGCCGCGTCGTCCTGCCCCATGATCCGGAGCGGCAGCGCGACATTTTCGAACGCGGTCAGGTGCGGCACGAGCCGGAAATCCTGATAGACCACGCCCACGCGTCGCCGCACCATCGGCAGCGCCTCGCGCGGGAGCGTGACGACATCCTCGCCGAACAGGCGGATGATGCCGCGGCTGGGCCGCTGCGCCAGCGTGATCAGGCGCAACAGGGACGTCTTGCCCGCGCCGGACGCGCCCGTGAGGAAGTGAAACGATCCGGGCGCGAGCGAAAAGGTGAGATTCGACAGGGTCTCGGCCCCGGTGCCGTATCGCAGGCCGACATTCTCGAAGTGGACGATCCCGGACATCGCGATCGACCATTGCAGGCGCGCGGGCGGCGGGCAAGCGCGCGGGGTCGCCATTCGGGCCGCTTGCCGCAGATACCGGCGCATCCAATTGGGAGTGCCCGATTCCTGATCGGAAGGCGCGCGCTTCGTGCTTCCACCGCACCCGATCAGGCACTAACGACAGGAGCATGCGGATCACCTGCCCGAATTGCTCCAGTGGTTATGACGTGCCCGACGATGCGATCGGGCCTGCGGGACGAAAGGTGCGCTGTCGCGCCTGCGGCTCCAGCTGGATGCAGGCGGGAATGGACGCGGGCGCGTCCGCGTCGGCGGTGTCGTCGGTCGCGCCGAAGCCGGAGGCGGCGAGCGCATCGGTTGCCGCGCCGGCGACCGTGGACGCCGCGCCCTCCGAGCCGGCCGCGCACGTCCCGTTCGAGCCCGTCGCGCCCCCCCGCAGGCGGCGCGGGGGCATCAAGGGGCCGCTGGTCGCGCTGGGCCTCGTCTTCCTCGTGCTGCTGCTGGGTGGCGCGATCGCGCTGATCACCTTCGGTCCCAATCAGGTGGCGACCGGGCTCGGCCTGTCCGATCGGCGCGTGCCGCTGGGCATCGCGATCACCAAGCAGCCCGACTGGCGCATGATCGCCGGAGGGAGCGAGTTGTTCGCGGTCTCCGGGCGGATCTGGAACCCGACGCAGACGGAGCAGCCCGTGCCCGATATCCGCGCCGAGCTGAAGGATGCGGCGGGCAAGACCGTCTATGCCTGGACGATCACGCGCCCGCAGGCGCGGCTGGGCGCGGGCAAGAGCATCGATTTCGATGCCGCCGCCGTCGACGTGCCGCGCAGCTCCTCCAAGATCGCCGTCAGCTTCGCGGGGACGGGCGGGAACTGAGAGCCTGTCTCCGACGTGCGCGGAGAAAGACGCACTTCTCAAACAAGAAGCGAAGCGAGCGGTTGCGGACCCGGAAAAGCCCTGCTAGGGGCTCGCGCCTGCCAGCGCCCCGGAGCTTCCGGGGCATTCTTCTCGATGTGCGGTCGTGGCGGAACTGGTAGACGCGCAACGTTGAGGTCGTTGTGGCCGAAAGGCCGTGGAAGTTCGAGTCTTCTCGACCGCACCATTCAGTCCGAAGGGGCTGATCCAATTGAGAAAGAGGTCAGGGTTGCGGGGATTTATCCCCGCAATTCCGGCGCTTTGCCGATATGCGGAGTGTGCTCTGAGGCGGTGTTGGTCTCTGTTAGGCGGCCATTCCGGTGGCATTCTCGCCTGTGTCTCTAGGGCCGGTTTTCCTGACCTCAGTCCTGGCCCTTGAGGCGGGGAGAAGACCTCGTGACTGCATGGCCGGCATACTGACCAGAGCCGGAAACAAAAAAGCCCGCGCGAGGCGGGCTTCGATCCACTTGGCGCTTCGGTCAGAGCAACCCGAGCTGCCTGCGCTGGTCTGCCCACCCGGATGCAAGCTCCCTGTCGAGCAGCAGGGCGGTGGTGAGGTTGGCCGGTGCAACGCCCTTTACGATCGCCGTCGTGATGTCTGGCGCGAGCCATGCGATCCGCAGCAGCTTGGTGAGCCGCTTCCGGCACCGCCCAGCGCCGCTGGCAATCGCCATCAGCGACTGTCCCGGCGATGCGAGGACGAGTGCCAACGCCTCCTGGGCCTCAGCGAGCAACCCGACCAGCTTTTCATCCCGCATGGTTTGAGTGGGCGGTGGTGCATCCGCGCTCGCGATCACCAGCCGCAGTTCGTGTCCTCGGCGGACGCGTTGGATGGGTGCATCAAGCGTGAGAAACTCAGCGGCTTCTGCAGACGCCTCGATACCCAATGCCCCCAGCAGCGCACTTTCGTCGATGCGGATACTGATTCGAGCTTCCTCCAGGTCGATGGCTGCTACGCCGAATTCCTTCAGCCGGGATAGAAGCCTGGCATCGTCAGCAGCCTGTATCGCTGCCCGGACGGCGCTTTCCATCCTTGCGGGATCGACCCGGATGACCATCCGGGCGATCCGATTGCGGTCGAGCAATAGCGCCCGAACACGATCGCGGACCAGCTGCTCCAAGTCATGGGCGGAAGTTCGCCACGCTGGCTGCTCTGCAGATGCGTCCCGGCTCACATAATAGCGATACCGCCTGCTGCCCTTGCTGGTGTGGGTGGACGTCATCGGTCGGCCAAGTCCATCATGGAGCAATCCAAGCAAATGCGACGTCCGCTCTTGCTGGGTCTTCGAGATGGCACCCGGTCCTCGTTCTGCGAGCTTTGCCTGGACCGCATTCCACAAAGGCTCGTCGATGATGGCAGGATGCTCACCGGGATGCGCATCACCCTTGTGGACGATGTCGCCGCGATAGATGCGGTTGGCGAGGAGATGATAGAGCGTGCCGCGTCGAAACGGGCAGCCGCCCCGGTGCGGGCCACTCGCCCGGTTCTGGATCTTCGTCCGATAGCCATCGCGATTAAGTTCAGCGGCAAGCTCACTGACCGAGCGGACGGTGAGATAGCGCTCGAAGATGTGCCGGACCAGCGAGGCCTCTGCTTCGTTGACCACCAGCTTACGGTCCTGGACATCATAGCCCAGCGGCACCGGCCCGCCCATCCACAGGCCCTTGCGCTTGGAGGCGGCGATCTTGTCGCGGATGCGCTCACCGGTCACCTCGCGCTCGAACTGTGCGAACGACAGGAGCATGTTCAGTGTCAGCCGTCCCATGCTGGTCGTCGTGTTGAAGGCCTGGGTGACCGACACAAAGCTGGCTTTGGCGTCGTCCAGCACCTCGACGATCTTGGCAAAGTCGGAAAGGCTGCGGGTCAACCGGTCGACCTTGTAGATGACGATCGTATCGACGCGCCCGGCTGCCACGTCTGCCAGCAGCCGTTGCAGGCCAGGGCGTTCCATATTGCCGCCCGAAAAGCCACCGTCATCATAGCGGTTGGGAACCAGCGTCCAGCATTCCTGACGCTGGCTCAGGATATAGGCGGCACAGGCATCATATTGAGCATCGAGGCTGTTATAATCTTGCTCGAGCCCATCCTCGGTCGACTTGCGTGTATAGATCGCCGCGCGGACCCTGGCGACCGATGCGGCCTTACGCACGGGCGGTGATGCCGAAGAAGCGTGGTCCTGACCAATGGGCTCCGGTCACGGTCTTGGCGATGCCGCTGAGCGATGCATAAAGCTGTCCGTCGAACAGGAAACCTTTCTCTTCCACCTGCACCGAAATGGTCCGCCCCTGCCATTCGCGGACGAGCAGGGTCCCCGGCCGCAGGTCCGGGGCTACGGGTCGCGTCGGCGCGGGCTCGCCAGCCGCGATCCGCTGCAGTTCGCGCCGGATAGAAGCTGGCAGGCCGCCATGCTTTGCCTCTTGGAGACGCCAGGCGATGCCCATGCGGAGGAGGGCAGGGGAGAGAAGCGGCGGCGCGTTGCCATAGGCCTCGGCCCATGCGGCTTGCAGGGCGGCTGGAGACAGCGTCTCCAGCCGGAAGATCTGATCATCAAGGCGAGCCATCAGGCGGCGACCTTCAGCGAGTAGCAGGTGGTCTCGCCGCGCTTGCCGCGGGCGATGTGGTGGCCCTTCTTGCGCAGGCCGGTCAGCGCAGCCCGCGTCGTATGGGGAAGCCAGCCAGTGGCGGTGGCGAGTTCTTCCAGCGTTGCACCGTCATCTCGGCGGAGCATGTCGAGGACCATGCCGGTCTTGGTCGATGCCTTAGGCTCTGTGGGCGAGGCCGCCTTCACGTCGGCTACATTCTCTTCGTCTGAACCCTGCAGGGGCTCCGCGCCGATGGCCTCCCGACCAGCGTCTGTGATGAAGGCGCCATAATGGGTGTCACCGTCTTCGCGCCAGGCAAGGCCAATGGCTGTTACGACGCTTTCGCTGACGAGCCCGTTCTTGATGAGCGGTGGGATCGAGCGGCGGATGCGGACGGCCTGACCGCCGATGGTCTCGGGTGGGGGCAGGAGACTGCCGTCACCGCGCTGGGCAGCCGTGGTGAGCAGGACGAGCTGGAGATCGCTGGGTCGAAACATAAAGGTGGCTCCTTGTCCGGAGCAGCGCCGTGCCGCTCCCACCACCCAGAGCCCCGCGGATCGTCCGCGGGGCGCTTGCCGCGTCGGTCAGCGCCGCGGCTCCCGGACACCCATGCTCGGTTCGGACACGAAGTCGAATGGAATGTGGCAGCGCCGGGCGATTTCGTGAGGGACCCAAAGCTGCGTCTGGACTTCGTCTCGGGGTCGTCGCGTCGTGAGGCAGAGGAGACTGCCGTGGACGAAGACGACGCTGAGCTGATCACCCGACTTTGCACGCGTGCGGGGATGATCATGGAAGATACCAGCCTGCTGGCCGTGACGATGATCGGACGGGACGAAGGAGCGCGTACACCGTCATTGATCACATTGTCTGGCGCTGCCTTCACGATACAGGCGTTGATAGCAGCAGCCGTTGCTCTGGATCAGCACGTCAGGAAGTGAGCATCAATTGCATCGAACGCCAAACGCTAATGGGTTGTCCGTAACGGTGATCGACGGGTGGAGAACGGAATGGCCGGTTTGGAGCAATGATCTGAGGTAAGCGGACGTTCGTTGGCCCCTCTTGTAGAGGCAGCTTCGCGCCTCAATTGCGTACATGTACGCCGCACGCTTCGCCTTCTGCGAGCAATCGGTCCGCTCTGCGCACTTGTGCCGACGCGGGCGCCGGCAAAACGAAGTGCAACTTCTACTTGGCACCCGGCGATGGGATCAAAGTCTGCTGAGGATTGAGCACTGGGCGGACAACATGGGCGATTGCGCCCGTAAAGGCCGGGCCATAATCTCATGGTCCGTCCGGGCATCGCCCGCGTGTTGTTTTATCGCCGAGACATGAGATGCGTCGTTCGAGCCAACCCGTCTATTTCACGCGCCTCGTGCTGGAAAATGTCCGGTCGTTCGGGGCGCCCCAGTGCCTCGACCTGCTCGACGAGCACGGCCGCCCCGCGCAATGGACCTTGATCCTCGGCGACAATGGCGTCGGCAAGACTACCCTACTCCAGTGCCTCGCGCGTATGCGCCCGGTTCTCAACGAGATGCCCGACGAAGGGCATAGCCTTGCCCAGCCAGTTGAACCCGAATTGGTGCGCGAGGAGGATAACGCGATCCTCAAAGCGCTGACCCGCTCGGGCACCGACGGCACGGTGCGTCTGAGCGCTGACCTTGTCGCAGGCGCCACCTTCGACGGTGCGAGCCGCCGTAAACTGCGCGCGATCAGCACCTCTGTCGAGATCACGCGCTCGAAAGGGCGCATCCGCGACGTCAATCCGCAAGCCAGTTTCGAAGGAAAGGCCGTCGAACCGCTGGTGCTCGCTTATGGCGCGGGGCGGCATCGCGGTGCCGGCAACCTCGAACGCGCCTCGGACGGCGCGACCGACTCGCTGTTCGATGCCGCCGCCGAACTGTTCGATCCCGAGGAAACCCTCTCGCGGCTCGATTATCTTCGGCTCAAGAAGCGGCCCAACGCCAAAGAGCAACTGGCGAGCTTAAAGGCGATGCTTGCCGAGATCCTCCCCTATATCGACGGACCCGACGCGATCGACATAAGAGGGCCGCGCTTGCCCGGATCGGCGGATGAGGATGGCGGCGTATGGATCAGGACCCCGTTCGGTACCGTGCCGATGGGAAGCCTCAGCCTCGGCTATCAGACCGTGCTTGCCTGGACCGCCGATATCGCCTGGCGGCTGCTCAATCACTATCCCGACTGCTCCAATCCGCTGGTCGAGCCGGCAATCGTAATCGTCGACGAGATCGACCTCCACCTTCACCCGCAATGGCAGCGCGCGATGCGCGCGCATCTCACCCAGCATTTTCCGGCGGTTCAATTCATCGCTACCGCGCACAGCCCGCTCATGGCGCAGGATGCGCTGGAGACCAATCTCGCGGTGCTCCACGACGATGACGGCGAGGCGCGGATCGTTAGCGACCCATCGGTCGTCAAAAGCTGGCGGCTCGACCAGATCCTCACCAGCGAATTGTTCGGGCTGCCGTCGGCTCGCCCGCAACCGGTCGAGACCATGCTTCTGCGCCGTACCGAACTTACGCTGAAGAAGAAGCCAACCGATGCGGAACGTGCCGAACTCGCCCGGCTCAACGCCGAGGTACATGGACTACCCACCGCCGAGCGATCCGAGGACGAAAAGGCGATGGACATTATCCGTCGCGCCGCAGCGCTCGTGGAGTCTGGCAAAGCCTCATGATCCTCGTCGCCAAGCCAAACGCTCCCGCTAAGCTCGCCGAATTCGCCGATCTCACTGCTGGGCATTGCGCCGCGCACGATGCTGATCGGGCGCGCTATGACCGAGGCGACACGACGTTCGAGATCCTCTCGGCCAATTACGGTCATGCCGACGTCAAGGATGTGCTACGCAACGCCCAGCACAGCAAATGCTGTTTCTGCGAAGGTATGTTCGAAGCCAATGCCGCTGCCGACGTCGAACATTATCGCCCGAAGAAATATTCGCAACAGGGCCGCAGACAGCCCAAGGTCTATCCGGGTTATTATTGGCGCGGCTATGCGTGGGACAATCTCTTCTACTGCTGTCAGGTTTGCAACCGCAGCCACAAGAAGAATTTCTTTCCCCTGCGTGATCCGACGACAAGGGTGCGTCATCATGGCGGCGATCTCACGGGCGAAGCGCCGCTGCTCCTCAACCCTGCCGGGCCCGCCGATCCGCGCGACCATATCTTTTTCAACAACGAAATCGCGGTGGGCGGCACCGACGAAGGCGTCGCCACGGTCGACTATTGCGGCCTGAACCGGCTCCCCCTGATCGAAGCCCGACTCGAACATTTCAAGCGGCTCGAGACATTGCGGCACGTTGCGGCGCTACAAGCAACGTCGCCCGATGTCGAAGCGGTCATTCTCGAGGCTCAGACCTATCTGGCCGCTGCGGTCCTGCCGGCCGCGAAGTTCAGCGCGATGGCGCAGGACGCGCTGGCGGCCTGACCTGTCGGGCAAACGAATGAGTTAGCGGGCGATCAGCATCGTTGCGAAGCGCTGCCCGCGCAGCGTCAGCGCGGACGAGGCGGTGAAGTTCTCAATGCTCGCAATCTCGTCCGCAATCTCCAGCCGCCGCCTGTCGGCGTAAGGATGGCCGTGGGCGGCCGGGTCTGCAGTCTGCAATATCGTGAGCCACTGGTCGATTGCCCGAAAAACAAACAAGCCGTGGATCAGGCCCTGTAGCGGTCGGGCCTTACCCTGCCAGGGCGAGAGGGTGGTCGCTGCCGGATCGGCGACAAGCGGGCGGAGCCGCTCCATCAGACTCAACTGAAGATGCATCGTCTCGTGCAAGATCGCCTCTGCGACGCGCAGTGTCGCATCGGTCTCGCCGACGGGCAGGTTGAGGAAGATCGAAAAGGGCAGCTCGGGATCCGAATGGCTGACATCATAGCCAGGTCCCTGGCTATCGAGCTTGTGGATGCTGCGGACCAGTGCGTCGACCGCGTCGATCAGGCCGGGTGCCGGAGCAAGCCACCCGATTGCTTCGTCAACGAGTGCGATCTCGTCGGCACCGGGTAGGTGCGTGGCGATAGCAAGACCGATCGCCGCATAGCGCCGTCGGCCGTCTTCCGGGAGCAGTTCGAACCGGGCACGCCGAGGGTGGTTCGCGGGCGACGCATAACGGCCTTCGGCAGCGCCTTCGGTCAGCCATGCCCAACTGCCATAGCGACCTTCGTGGGCCAGCACCCCCCTGCTGGCGGCCGGGTCGCGACGAAACCCCCGCGCCAGCCGGGCGGCAAGTCCGGGCGACCAGATTGGCGCGTTAGGCACGCCCATTGGCATGGAAGGAATAGACCAGGGTGAAGCGCTCGCCGCCATGCATTCGCGAAACAGCGTGATGCGACGCCGGGCCGATCGCAAAACCGAGCCCAGTGCCGGTCACCGGCCGCAGAATGCGATGAATATCGGCTGCATTGTCACTGTTGAACAGCATCATATAGCCACCATCGGCGTCGGTAAGGCCTCGGTTGAGCTGCACCGTCAACCGGTGCGTCTCGTGTCCCGGCAGAAAGTCGTTGTGGATTCCAATGCGCTGACCGGCGACGAGCTTGTGCGCGACGATCCCCATGGTCTCACTGAGCGCTTCGCCAAACTCGACCTCGATCTGACGCCGAAGGTCTGCCATTGCATCGGGATCAACCAGCATCGCGGCTGCGGCGGGCAGCCGAGCGTCGAACAGGCTGAACTCATATTGATCGTAGAAATCCTGGGACACCAGCCGCCAAGGAGCATCGCTCTCGAACCAGTCGAGAAGCGCCTCGCCGGCCTCGGCTGAAACGCAGTCTTGGGCGAGGAAATAGGGAAAGGGCTCGGTCGCCCGTTCGGTGATCTGCATGGTATGTGCGAACGGTTCTCCCGGCCTATCGATTATGGCGATGATAGGTCCGGTTATAGGCCGTCGCGCCGACAATGTGGGTCGGATCGCAGCGAACTTCGTCGATGAGCCGTTGGAGCGCGACGCTGTCGATCAGGTCGAGTTCCAAGGGTGGGCAATCTGCCTCGGTGTCGTTCGTGTTTAAGGGGCGTTCGAGCATCAAAATGTCCTCAGTCAGGCGGCCTTTGCCGACATTTGCCTGAGCAAGCCACGCATATTTGCGATGAGGCGGCGCTGGTCGGCGCAGAATATCGTCGGATTATCGAAGCCGCTCGTTTCGCGCCAGCGGTGGGCGACCATTCCGCCGCCGCACACCGTCAGGTCGGGGCAGCTGAGGCACGTTGAGCTCAAATCGTGCTGCTGGCGATAATATCGGTCATAGGCCGGATTATCGAGAAAGGTTTCGAGCGCATCACGCAGGATCGACCAGGGACGCTCGAACTGGTCGGCGGCGGCATGGGCAACCTTGAGCGTGTCATTCTTGTCGATCCGGCCGTCGGGCTCGATCACGAGGATGCCATAATCGGTGGTGCCGACACCCTCCTTCTGGGCCGAACCGCCCAGCAGCAGCCTCATCATGTCGTCCAGGAGTCGCAAGCGCGGAGGGGTGGGATCGGCGAGATAGACGCGAAGCAGACGCGACAGCCAGTCGCCATATTCCGTAGAGCCGGGCGATGCCTTGCCGAACGGTAGCTGATCCCAGTTACCGTCGCGCACAAGCACGTCGATGCTCGGAGAACCGGTCGCCTTGAGCGCTGCATAGACGTCGACAGGATCGCTGGTCGGATCGATGACCGCGAGCACGCCAGCGAAGAGCGGACGCGCATCGGCGCGGGCGGTGAGCCGTGCAATGCCTTGCACAACGCGTGTATACGATCCGCGGTCGCGATGATCGACGCGGAAGCGGTCATGGACCTCGGCCGGGCCATCGACGCTGACCGAAATCCCGACATCATAAGAGACAAAGACGTCGATTATTTCGTCGGTAAGGAGCAGACCGTTGGTCTGCACATGCAGACCGCAGGGGTGCGGCAAGGCCGATCGCAATGCTTTGCACAGTGCATCGAGTCGAGCGGCACCAAGCATCAGCGGTTCGCCGCCGTGCAGGACCACGCTGAACGGCGATTGCTGGCGCCGATATTGTGCGCCGAGCGCCTCGGCGACCCTGTCGACGACGCGCTGCGACATCAGCTTAGGCTGATCGCGCCACGCCTCGTCACCCATGTGGTAGACGTAGCAATAGCCGCAATCGAGATTGCACCGGCTCGCGACCTTGAGAAGAACGGTGTCGAGTGTCCGCAGGTCGTTGCCGCTATTGGCCAGGGTCACCGATTATGTCGGTTATGGGTACGGTTATATCCCCGCATCGCGGAATGCTGGCCGCCCGCCACTTCGTCGATCAGTCGGCGCAGCGCCGCGCTGTCGAGGGGAAGGTCGAGCGCCGTCGGGGTCGTCAACGCCTTGCTGTCCATTGCCAATCTCCTTCGCTATCCTCTATCGTAGCATCTCTTGCACATGACTGATAGAATTTATTGCGCAAGTCGATTTGCGCTCGCCGAGCGATGGGCTGGCAGTGAATCGGCAAATTTTTCGATAAAGAGAAATTAATTCTCGTTATTTTATGTATTTCCATTGTGAAAGATAGAGTTTTATCTGAAGACTCTGTCTCTATCAGTCGATCTTACTTGGCTATGGCGTGATAAGGTGAATGCGACATGGGCAGTGGCTACATAGAAAAACGCCCTATCGACTCGCGAGGTAGCAAGGGGAGTGTGATGACAAATGGATGATATGATCACGGCATGCCCCGATTGTTCGGGGAGCGGGCGCTGGTTCGATATGCCGTCCGCCAAGCAGAACCGGAAACCCGGTGTAATGGGTCCGTCGGACTGCACAACCTGCAGCGGATGGGGGCTGGTGCCGACGCCAGCCGGCCGGCCTTTCTTCGCGATGATCATTGCGATGCGAGAAAGCCCGAAATGGCGTTGATCCTATTCACTGTTCGGATCCCGGGAATCTTCTACATTCCGGAAAGGCGGGTTCAGGGGCCCGTTCCAGCTTTTGCCCGTGAGCAGAGGATGTCCCGCTCCAGAAGGCCGATGCGATAGGCGATAACCTGAGTTGTGAATCCGGAAGGCTGACCGTTCCCCATCCTGGCGATCTCGGCCGACAGTGATCCCTCAGGATCGCCGTCAAATTCGGTGACGAGCCGGTTCAGGACCTCGGCGGTGAACGCGCAGGCGAGCGCGGCGTCCTCGTCCGATTGCTCGTCACGGAGCCTGCTCAGAACTGCGAGCCTCTCCCGAATTCGGTCGATTAAGCCTTGCGCGTGCGCCATTTCCTCCTCGTTGAGCGGACGATCGGCATTCGCGAGCACAGTCGATGCTTCCACCAGTACGGTGAACGCCTCACAGAATGCACCCGCCGCTTCTTCTTCCAGAAAGGGATGCGGGAGGTGGCCGTCCCATCTTCCCTTGAAATCGGGCGCCGGGAGGAAACTGTCCCGGATCACACCCGCCAGTAGAGTCACGATCATCCCCTCGCGCATCGGTACGATCGTGATCCTGGGAGCATCGGAGAAGCTCCGCACCACGTCGATAAACTCCTCTGCCAGGTGCATGAAAGCAATGAGATGATCGACGGGTAGCAGGACGGCATATTCTATTCGCGGCCAATAAGGCTCGGTCTGATTATCTAGTGGCTTGGCAATGACAATGGCCTCGATTTGCCGCGCGGCCAGGGCGGCGCGGATACGGTCAGCCATGTTTTCGCCCGCCCGTTGCGCCCTAGCGCGACTGTCTTTCCCGAAGCGGATACGCGCGTGCCTGGTACGCGAAGTGCGATCAGCAAGGATTTGTGATCGCCTAAATGCATCGGGAAACGCGAATGCGTCACCAAGGATCGCATCAAGGTCCCGTAAAATGAGGAGCAGGCTCCGGAGCGCTTCCGAGGGTGGACTTTCGAGCCAACGCCAGGTGTCTGCTTCCAGTAGCGCCGAGGCCGTCTCCGCGAGTTCCGCAGCTTCGGTCGAGCTAATCAAGGGACGCTCGACCCCGATCGCGAGATCCCCGGCCAGCTTTGTAACCGCCGCCACGAAATCATAGGCCTGATCCGCCACCCGGTATTCGCCGGCATCTCGAGCCGATCCTGTACCGACGCCGGGGGATGGTGGCTCGATGTGGGAATTGAGGAGGCCGCGGATCGCCAGCAGTGAGTTAAGTCTCACGTCCGCAGGACGTCCGCGGCAATAATGCTCTGCGGCATCGGCAAGCATTTCGGATAGTTCGATGATGGCGGACGAAAGTGCATTGGCGCGTCCGCTCTCGGTCGTCGGCCCGTTGCGGGCTTGGATTGCGCGTAGCGCCGCCCGGTTCCATGCCAGCCGCGTTGGCGACGGGGAATTCTCGCGCGGGATCCTCTTGTCCGCAATCGGATAGCCGTTGAACCCGGCCGGGCTGCCGTCCCAGCCGATCATCGTCGATACGGCGATCTCCGCACCGGGCGCCGCCGCCAGAAGACGGGCGCAGTACCCGACAACGATGTCATTCGCTTGTTCGTGAACCGGCCCACCAATGAACCGAACGTTGGATGAAACGACAAGCTCGGTCCCGTCCGCATCGAACGTCGGCGCGGTTACCCAAGCGGTCTCTTGATACAGGCGGGTCAAAAGGTAGGCGGTGCCACCGAACCGCGCGACCAGCGCCTCCGCGGCTTCTATTCCGAACTCGCGGATCGTCGCAGCCAGACCCAGTGCCTGCTCCAGCGGCGCGGTGATGTCGGCCCAGCCCGGCTGGCACCGGAACGCGGGCGCTGGGGTCAGGAATGGTAATGGTACAAGGGCGGCCGCAAGTTCGTGAAAGTCATCAAGATCCACGTCTAGCTCGTCGGGCAGGGGACTAAGCCGGGCGAGTAGCGCCGTTCGAAGATCGTTGCGGGCGGCCTGTCCGAATCTGGCGGAGGTAGCGTCGAGTTTCGCGAGAGCCGGAATTTCGAATCTGCTCCCGGCGAGGCCGCAGGCGAAGGCAAAGGGCGCCTGACGAGCCTCAAGTCCTTCTTCCTCCACGATCTGCGTCCACGCGGCAGCAACGCGATCACAAGCTGCAAGGCCGAGGCCGTGAAAGATCGCGGCTTGCTGGCGTACGGACAGGGACGGGAATCTGGCGGCCAGCGCATCTATCAGCGCATTGTCCATGCCCTCCAGTGCATTTAGCAGCTGCGGCAGCACGAAAGCGAAATCCTGCGCGCGCAGAAGGAGGATCGTCTCTGTCAGTTCGTCCTCTGCCGAACGTGGAAGGAGTTGGCTCAACGCTACATGGAGTCCGGCGGAGCGTATTTGATGCAGACCTGCGAGCGCATGATCCGGCGTCAGGCGGATCGCGTGCTCGTCAACGAGGCGTGCGAGGGCACGTGCGAAGGGGCCAGCCGCGAGTTGCAAGTGCGTGCGCAAATGCTCTGCATCTATCGTACCGGAAAACCGGGTGATGGGGATGACCGCCTGAAGAATGGCAAGCTCATCGTCCCGGCCTTCGGAAAGACGTCGCCGCACCTGAGCATCCAGTGTGTCCTGCATCCGCTGCCCGCTCGTCAGCAGGTGACTGTACTCTAGCAAAAGGCCCCGCGAGAGTTCGAACGGTTCAAGCCAATGCAAAAAGGCAGGTTCGAAATCCGCTATGAGCGCCGCCCAGATCCGCTCGGCTAGCTCGGCGTCCAGTTCAGGCCTTGCGATCGCCGTTGATGCCAGATTGCCGATGACGAAAAGATCCTCTTCCCGGACGGTGCCGAGCAGAACGATGCCAGGCACATGGCCGAGCTCGGTCGAGAGCGCCTCCCAGATGCCGCCAAGATCGCGGCCAACATCGTCGAGGACGAACCCCACCGGCCGATCGGCAGACGCTTCCAAGCTTCTGGCCAGTTGCACCAGCAGGTGCGCCTGATCGGCGCTCGCCCGACGAAGGCGATACCAGCGCACCGCATGTCGGTTCTGCCAAGCGAAGAGCCAAGCTGCAGCCGATTTGCCGGAGCCCGAAGGTCCCGCAACCAGAGCTGCCCGTTGTCGCTGCAAGCCGGCTGCGATTTCCTCGATAAGAGCGGGCCTATCCAGCACCAAGCCGGCTGCGACGTGGCCGGGCAGCGCATCCACGCCTTCGTAGAAGCGCCCCTCATGAACGGGATCGAAAGACACCGGTTCGCACAGCCCCTCCGCAACAGCCGGATAAAGCGCGTTCGGGTCGACAAGTTGCAGGACGTCTTCGACAATCCGCTCGACATCGGTCGCATCGATGGTCGCGGTCTGATCCGGTGACGCCCGATAATTGCGGTCGGACTGCGCTCCGACGAGGTGGCGGAGGCAATGGGCGATCAGCTTGGCGATGGCATCAGCGGTCGAGCGGCGGTTGCAGACCATTTCGACGACGGCGTCGACAGGATCGGCCATGTAGACCAAACTTACCCGGTCGAGAAGTTCCTCGAGATTCATCCGGAAGGTAGCACAAATACCGGCGAGATACGGCGCCAGAAGCGCGGCGTTCCCGGGCTGGTCGATCACAGGACCGGATCGACTTTCTACCAGGTCCTCGGGAGGGCGTTCGAGCAGTAGCATTAGTCTACAGGTGCCAGCGCGCACAGCAGTGGCGTCCATCGTCCCAAGGGACTTCAAAAGATGACCGGCCACCTCCGCCGTGCTGAAACGACCTCGGGGGTCGTGGCGTGCCTTGACCTGAACCCGTAATTCGCCGTCCGGGCCGTGCAGAGTTAGATCGTCGACGCCTTCAGCGACCAATGCCGTGAAAGGCACGTCACCCGACCAGATGCGGGTGGCAAGCCAGGCGCCGGCTGCATCCTGAAAACGAAAGCCGCGCCCCGCCCGTGCACCTGCGCGACTCGAAGTCCAGAGCTCAGGATTGATCAGGAGAGAGCCGGACATATGCGCACGTTACCTAAAGACGGGAATGCGTCGATATCCTGCTGGATCACCTCATCGACAGTCGGTTCGGTAGGCATCTGCCGATCTTTCTCCCGGAACGACCCTTCGAAATGCCTCCACAGGCTCGACGTGTGAGACTGAGCTCATCGATCGATCAAGCGCGATGAATGAATGTCTGTAATTGGAGAGCGGGCAAGGCGACCTGAACGTCCGGGACTGATGACGTGGACGGCTCTCCAACCCTCCCGCAGAATGATCTGCGGAGAGCCGGAAGGGAGAGCCACGATGGGGAACGTCACGACGATAGGTCTCGATCTCGCGAAGAACGTATTCCAGGTGCACGGGGTCGACGCGGAGGGTGTTGCGGTGGTTCGCCAGCGCCTGACCCGTGGCCGCATGCTAAAGTTCTTCGCCAAGCTGCCGCCGTGCCTGGTTGGCATCGAGGCCTGCGCAACCTCGCATTACTGGGCACGCGAGCTGGTGGCGCTCGGGCATGACGTGAAACTCATGCCGGCGCAGTACGTGAAGCCGTACGTCAAGCGCAGCAAGAACGATGCAGCCGATGCCGAGGCGATCTGCGAGGCGGTGACCCGGCCGACGATGCGCTTTGTCGGCATCAAGTCGCCTGAGCAGCAGAGCGCGATGATGCTCCATCGTGTCCGCCTGATCCTGAACCGCCAACGGACGCAGCTGTCGAACGCGATGCGGGCGCATCTGGCCGAGTTCGGGGTTGCGGCGCCGATCGGCAGGAACGGCATCGAGCAGCTCCTCGACGTGATCGCCGATCCTGCCGACGAGCGGGTGCCGTCCGATGCGCGGTTTTGCCTGGAGATGCTGGCGGCTCAGCTGCGCATTGTGAAAGAGCAGATCCTGGAAAACGACCGCCGCATCTTGGCGAGCGCACGCGAGACCGAGCTTGGCCGTCGGCTGATGGAGATACCCGGCGTGGGGCCGCTGCTCGCCAGCGCCATCGTCGCCACCGTTCCCGATCCTGCGATCTTCCGCTCAGGCCGCAACCTCGCCGCGTGGATCGGCCTGGTGCCGCGGCAGAATTCCAGCGGCGGCAAGGAGCGGCTCGGCGGCATCACCAAGGCCGGCCATCAGTACCTGCGCCAGATGCTGATCGTCGGCGCCATGGCGGTGGTGCGCTTTGCCGAACGTAACGGCGCCAAGCGGCCGTGGCTTGTTCAGCTGCTCGCCCGCCGCAAGACCAAGGTCGCCGCGGTTGCGCTCGCCAACAAGAACGCGCGCATGATCTGGGCGATGATGGCCAGCGGTGAGCGGTATCGTGAGCCGCTGGTGGCATAAGGAACACGGCGCGGGCGACCGCGCCTGACGAGGTTGGAAAGGGCGATCAGGAGCTAATGCAACAAGCCGGTTGAACCGCCGGATCGGGAAAACCCACTATGACCCAAGCACCTCGAGTGCGCGGGATTGATCGGGACCCGAGACGCGCGAATGGCATTACGGCCAGCGGCACTATGCGCCGCACCAACAGGTCGGACACATGGCCGCACCAACCAGCAACGCTAGGCGAATGCTCGTACTTGCCAACGGAGGGCCGTCCACACATGGGTCTATTTGTTTGCGTGCTCGACGAAGCCGACCATGGTTGGGAGCGATCGGCGTTTTGCGATCGAAAGCCGTAGGGCAAGCTTTTGGTTGCCTTTAGTAGACGTCGCGCTTGTATCTTCCGACCTCGCTGAGGCTCGCAAGTTGATCTTCGCCTATAATGTCGGAAAGCGCTACGTCGACGGACTGGGCCATCCCGTCGAGACTGCCGCAGACAAGGACACTCGCGCCGCCTTCGATCCATCGTCCTATCTCGCTGGCATGCTGAATCACGAGATGCTGTACGTAGAGCCCGCAGGCAGACTCGCGGGAGAAGGAACGGTCGAGCCGTTCGAGCACGCCCGTCGCCTGCCAAGCGCTCAGCTCATCGTCGAAGAAGCTTTCATGCCTTCGCGACCGCTCGCCGAACAGCAGCCAATGGCCGAATGCTCCCTGATGCTCTGCGGCCCTGAGATGAGCGCGCAGCCCGGCGATGCCGGTGCCATTCCCGATCAGGATGAGTGGCCCGGCATCGTTCGGCACACGAAACGCAGGATTGGGGCGCACCCGCAGCATTGTCGTGGCGCCGAGTGGAAGATGTGCCGTCAACCACCCCGATCCGATTCCCAGTTCGCCCTCCGGGTCGCGCACCTGACGGACGACGAGGTCCAGCGATCCGTCGGCAACGATCGAGGCAGCCGAATATTCGCGCGGCGGTAAAGGATGGAGAGCGGTTGTGTCGATCTGGTCGAGGCCTACCGAAAGCTTCGGGAGAATAAGTCGATCGAGCTGTTCGCGGAGCGTGCCGGATATCGTAGCCACCTCATCATCGGACGGTCGCGCCGCGAGTAGGGCTTCGACACGCCCAGGATCGTTGCACGGCAGGATCTCGACCACATCGCCGGGTTGCCAGTCCGGCTCGATATGGGAGGGTGGCTTGAACCGGAGGTGAAAGGCCGTAGCCGCATCGCTTCCAGGATTGAGGGCATGGCGTGCCACGAGTGTCCACGGCTCATAGGCTATGGTGGCTTGCCCGCGCGTTCCTTCGCCAGCCCCCAAGCCACGCAGCGCCACGTGCCAGTTCTCGCGCGCGGCGTCGTCGTCCCGATCCATGTCGATGCGAGCGAACAGCGGCGAGGCACCGGCCCGTGCTAGCCAAGTGTCGATCGCCTGACCGAAAGCGCAGAAATCGTCATATTCCCGATCGCCCAGCGCGAGTACGCCATACTGCAAGTCGGTGAGATCCGCATCCGCATTCGCCATCAGCCGGCTGGCGAAGCCTCGCGCCATGTCCGGCGGCTCACCGTCGCCGTACGTGCTGACGACGAACAGGACCGTCCCGGCGGCGACCAAGCTTTCCGCTGTCAGCTTGCCGACGGGGACCACCTCCGCTCGCACGCCGCCCAGGGCCAAGGCGCTTGCCGCATTGTGCGCTTCCAGTTCCGCCGTCCCGGTTTGACTTGCGAAGGCGACCAGCAGATCCGCTGGCCTTTCAGAACCGGCTAACCTGTGCTGTCTCCTCGGCTTTTTCTTTCTGCGAGAAAGGTAGAGCAGGAAGCCCGTGACCGTGAACAACGGCATGGACAGGCTGGTCAACAACAAGGCGATGCGTCCGGCTATCCCGAAGAAGGCGCCCCGGTGCAACTCGTAGACGCTCTGCGTAACAACCACCCCGAGTGGTCGCCGGTCATAGGGTTCGAAGGACGTGCGCTCGGCGGTCGTCACGTCATACGTATATTTGTCGATCTGGCGCATATGGCGTGCGTTCGCCGGCAAGGCGTCGAACTGGACCGACGCGCCTTCCGAGGTACGTGAGGTGGTGATGCCGACCTGAGCATAACGGCCTCGGGTCTCACGCCCGAAGGCGCGCCAGGCCGCGTCGATCGCGGGACCCGCCTCCACCGAGGCCTCGCCTCGACGGTTGCCACCACCAGGTGAGGACTTCCCGGTCAGGGCGGAGGTAACCCCCTGCCGATACCAGCCATAGCTCCACCAAAGGCCGGTGAAGCCGCTCAGCAGATAGAAGAGCAGCACCCAGGTGCCGATGGTCACATGAAGCGCGCGCCAGAGATTGCGCCCTGTCTTACGCCAATCCAGCACAAACCAGTTCCGCCAGTCGAGCGGGCGGGAAGGCCAGCGGAGATAGAACCCGGACAGAGCGAAGAAGATCAACGCGACCGCGCTGAAGCCGGTAATCTGCCGGCCGATCCCGTTGCCGTTGCCCGGCAGTGCCAGCCAGCGGTGCAGCCGCGTCAGCGTCTCGAAAACGGGCGCCGCATTGCCGGTCCCCAGCCAGGTCCCCTCTGCGCGATCGACATGACCGCGCACGCGGTCCTTCCCCGAGATCGCCGTCAGGAACACGGCGTGGGATTTCTCCCGCGACACCTGCCAGTCGAGATAGGTGACCCGATAGCCAGGGTGATCGGTCTCCGCGCTGGCGATGATCTGATCGGGTGTGAGGTCTCGTATGAGAGGAATGCCGGGCGCGAACACGGATGGCGCCATCCAGGCCTGGATCTCGTCCTCGAAGCTCAGCGTCGCTCCTGTGACGCCCATCACCGCGAGCACAAGACCTGTGGTGATGCCGAGAAACCAATGAACCTGAAAAAGTACGCGTTTTGTCAACGAATCCGATCCTTGCCAGCCCGGCTGATAGTCCATCTAACGCTAATGACAATCATTTGCATTATTGGAATGTGGGCGGAGATAGGCCTTAGATTTTCGCGCGCAGCGTCACGCTGTAAGAGCGCGGCTCGCCGTAGATCAGGCCATCGTAGAAGCCGTACTGGCGGTAATATGTCTTGTCGGTGAGGTTCGAGACGTTCGCTGCGATTTCGAATTGCTCAGTCAGCTTGTAGCGCGCCATCAGATTGACCAGCGTGTAGCCGGCTACCGTCAGGTTTGTGGCATCGTAGCGGCCGCCGCCCAGCGGACGGCCCGGGTTTGTCGCCCATTCCGTCTTCGTCTGAGCCGAGAGGCCGCCGCCGATCGTCAGGCGGTTGAGCGCGCCCGGCAGTGTGTAGCTGGTCGACAGCCGGAAGACGTTGTGCGGATCGCGCTGATAGCTCAGCCCCTTCACGGTCAGATAGCTGTAGCCGAAGAAGATCCGCCAGCCGCGCAGCACCTCGCCCGATCCGTCGAAATCGATCCCCTTGGAGACGACGCCGGAGACCGTCCGATAGATTGCTTGCCCGGTCACGTCGTTGAGCGCGCCGGTGCTTTCCGCAACGTTGCTCTGCTTGTTGCGGAAGAAGGCGAGCGATCCGTTGAGCCGTCCGTCGTAAAAGGCGGCCTTGATGCCGCCCTCCAGACTGGCACCGGTTACGGGTGCCAGGAGGCCGTCACTCTCGTCGCGCAGACCGGGCTGCGGCGTGAACATGTCGGTGTAGCTGGCATAGACCGAGAAGTTCCGGCTGAAATCGTAAACGGCGCCGGCGTAGGGCGTGAACACGCCCTTCTCGTGGGTCGTCACCGTGTCGGCGGTATAGACGTTGGTGACATTGTAGTCGCCGCCCGTCGCCTTGTAGTCGCTCAGACGGCCGCCGAGGATCGCGGTCAGGCCCTTGGCGAGGCTGAAGCGACCGGCGGCATATCCGCCGACGTTGCGCGTTTTGTCGACCGCGCGTGCGTCGGTGCGGAACGTCGCATAATTGGCGTAGCTGCCATCCCACGAGCGCCAGTCGGCGATGGGCAGGCCGGCGGAGCGATACTGGCAGGCGCTATAGGGGGCGACGCCCGCGATGTTGCAGTTGCCGATGGCGTTGCTGAACGCGAATTCGGTCACCTTGTCGCGATATCCGTTGAAGCCGAACATCAGTTGGTGGTCACGCCCAAACAGGTGCAGCGGACCGGATAGGGCGACGTCGACGTTGTCGCGGCTGCTCTCATATTCGGAGTGGAGCGCGTTCAGGAACGCGCCGGTGCCGTCCTGCCGCCAGAAGCCCGCGAAGCCGCCGACGTTGCGGGCCGCGTTGTTGACCTTGGCGACGCCGATATTGTTATAAGTGTCTGTCGAGGTCCGGGCGTAGCCGAGGCGGAGCTTCCAGCCATTCTCCCATGCGTGGTTGAGGCTGACGAAGCCTGTGGTAGCCGCACGGCGCGCGACGCTCCAGTCGGTGACCGGGTTCGTGCTGCGCGGTAGGTTGGCGAGCGAGCCATCGGCGTACCAGATCGAGACGTTGGCGCCCCAGGATGCACCGTCGTTGCGGGTGCGCTCATACTGGATACCGCCGTTGAGCACGGTATTCGGCCCGAGATTGGCGGCGATATTCGCCATGACGCCGCGCCGCTTCACATGCTCGCGGTCGCGGAACGTGTCGGTGTCCTCGTCCGAGAAGACCAGGCGCGCGCGCACCGCCCCGTCCGCGACGATGGGCGTGTTGAGGTCGCCCATCACGCGGCGCCGGTTCCAGTTACCGAGGATCAGCATCGCGTTGGCGCCAAGCTTGGTCGTCGGCTGCTTGCGCTGGAGGTAGATAGTCGCGGACGGATCGCCGGTGCCGCCAAGCAGACCGTTGGCCCCACGCACGATCTGGAGGCTATCGTACAGGTCGAGGTTCATCGACGAGCCAAGGCCGCTGAGGCTGGTCGATCCATCGACCTGCATCCCGTCGATCCGGTAGTTGGTGATGTCGAAACCGCGCGCCCGATAGGTCGTCCGGCCGGCATTGTCGTTTTGGTAAGAGGTGATGCCGGGCGTGGTCTTCAGCGCGTCGTCAATGGTGGTGATCTGCTGGTCATCGAGCAGTTGCCGGGTCATGATCGTCACGGTCTGCGGGGTCTCCCGCAAGGTCAGCGGCAGGCCGATCGCTGAGGTCTGCTCCTGGCCCGTATAGGAATTAGTGTTCTCGGTGCGGTGGGCAATGACGACTACGTCCTGCTCGTCGGGCGCCTCGGCCAAAGCGGGTTGGACGGAGCCCAGGCAGAGGGCAAGCGCCGGCAGCGGCGCGTGGATCAGCCGGCCGAAAAGGATTGGTTTCAAGGTCGATACCCCCGTATAGTGCGGATCATTCGCAATAAGTGGGGCAGCGGCTATTCATGTCGCGCGCGCAATAAAACAGCGGATTTGTGCGATTTTGTCACGGAGAGGCCGGCTTTGTAACGGGACGTAACGGGCGGACGATGGCGAACATTCTGGTGGTGGACGACGATGCGGAGATCAGGGAGCTCCTCTGCACCTATCTCGGCGAGGCGGGGCTCGATGCCGAAGGCGTGGCAGATGGGGAGGCGATGTGGCGTCACCTCGACGGACATTGCCCGGACCTCATCATCCTCGATCTCATGCTGCCCGGAACAGACGGCCTGACGCTCTGCCGGTCGCTCCGCGAGCGATCGGACATTCCCGTGATCATGGTGACGGCGCGCGGTGCGCTAATCGACCGCATCGTCGGCCTGGAGATGGGCGCTGACGACTATCTGCCAAAACCGTTCGATCCCCGCGAACTCCTCGCTCGCATCAAGGTCGTGCTTCGCCGTTCATTGCGAGCGACCACGTCTATGGAGCCTGCCGCTTCGAACACGCTCCGGTTCGCGGGGTGGGCGCTTGATACAAAGCGCAACGTGCTGAGCGGGAGCGACGGAAGTGAGCCTCTCCCTATCCATGGTTCAACCTATCTCGCGCTGCGCACCTTGCTTGACCACCCCTACCGGACGCTGAGCCGCGACTATCTCGCCGCGCAGGTGTTCGGCCGCGAGCGGGATCCGTCCGACCGGGCCATCGACATGTGCATCAGCCGTCTGCGCGGCCTGCTGGGCGACGATCCCAAAAACCCTCGCATGATCCGCACGGTGCGCAACGGTGGTTACGCTCTCACCGTGGACGTTGCGGTCGCTTAACGGTGAACAGATCGGTACGAGGCCTGAGCCGGCTCTGGCCGGACTCGCTGTCGATGCGGATCGCGGCAATTCTCGTGGCGGGCCTTCTGCTCGCGCAGGCGCTGACCAGTACCATCTGGTTCGAGAGTCGTCGTCGACAGATGCTGGAGATACCGACGCGCGTGTTCGCCACACGGGTCGCCGACGCCGCGCGCATCCTGTCACTGCGGCCGGCCGGAGCGCGCGATGAGGCGGTCGAGGCGCTCAGCGTGCCGGGCTTCCGCCTGCGCTTCACAGCCAAGCTACCGCCACCCGAGCGATCAAATGCGGACCTCGACCGCGTGACGGCTTTGCTCTCCGAGGTGATCCGGCTTCACCTTGGCCGCCCGGCCGAGATCGTCATCCTGTGCGCCGAGCTGCAGGACGAGTGGAGCCGCCCCGCCGGCAGCTGGGCAATGATGAGTGCCCGCGATCCCGTAGTTGTGTTCCGGGTCGCAATACGCCTCGCGCCGGACCAGCCCTGGCTCTTGGCGATGGGGCGCGAGGACGAGAATGGCGCCGACTTCGGGCGGCTGGGGACTATCGCTGACTATGTGCTGCGCATTTACTTGCTTCGCATCGTGATCGTGGCGGTGCTGACATTGATTGCGGTCCGCCTTGCCATGACGCCGCTGAAGCGCATGGCCGGTGCCGCCGAGGCGCTGGGCCGCGACATCAACAGGCCGCCGCTGGACGTGGACGGCCCGCGCGAAGTGCGCGCCGCCGCCGAGGCTTTCAATGCGATGCAGGCGCGGATCGTCTCGGACATAGAAGAGAAAACGCGGTTCCTGGCCGCCGTCTCGCACGATCTTCGTTCGCCGATCACACGCCTGCGCCTCCGCACCGAAATGCTCCCTACCGAGGCGCTGAAGGAAAATTTCCGCCGGAATCTTGGGGAAATGGAAGAGCTGATCGACGCTACGCTCGACTTCTTGCGCACCGGCGCTGAGCGACGTGATGGCGTGCTCGTCGATCTTGACCGGCTCGTAGCGGACCTCGCCGGCGATCTCTCTATCTCCGGCAGTGTGATCCGCGTGAAGGGCTCGGCGGGAGACGCGGTCACCGGCTGTCCGCAGGATCTGCGCCGGTGCGTCCAGAACATCATCGAGAATGCGCTGCGCTATGCGGGCCAGGCCGACGTGCTGCTTTCAGCCGGGAGCGACCACGCCCGCATCTGCGTGCTGGATGACGGTCCCGGCATTCCTGACGATCAGCTTGAGCGCGTGCTTGAGCCCTTCCACCGCATCGAGGCATCGCGCAATTCCGCATCGGGCGGGGTAGGGCTCGGTCTCAGCATCGCCGCCAACATCGTTGGCGCACACGGCGGGCATCTGCGGCTCGCCAATAGGTCGACGGGTGGCCTGGAGGTGACGATCGATCTTCCTGCGACCGCCTAGAGCGCCACCCAGCGCCGTCCGCACAGGGTGGTCAGGCCGACGATGCTGACGCCCGCGACGATATGCGCGAGAAAATCGATCAGATTGCCATGCACAGGATGGCAGAAGGCCAGCAACGCCAGCGCCATGAACGCGATGCCGAGCCCCGCCACCGCCAGCGTCCAGCGTGGGTTCAGCGACGGGCTGCGCCGCAGCCCCAGGATCCCGATCCCGATCATCGGCAGCGCCGCCAGCATCATGAAGCCGAAGCAGAAGGTTCCCGCCCCGATCCGCCCAAGCGGGCGGGCGGAAAGTCCGATCCCGATCATGTTCGCGGCGAGCCATGCCAGCCCGCCGACTGCCAGCCAGCCGCCACCCCGCAGCGGTCGCCCGGCGACACTGCTGTCGAAGGCAAGCGTCACCGCCAGCGCACCGGTCAGGAACGAGAGCAGGATCTCCACTGCCGCCAGCCAGGCATCCGGCTGCGCCCAGTCCAGCCAGGAATGGCGGATCAGGCCCGTCGCCAGCAATCCGCACGGCAGGGCCACGACAGCCCACCCCATCGCACGCACCCAGGCCGGTGGCAGCCGGCGAACCGGAGCCACCGACAGGCTCAGTCGATCGATCAGCGCATCGTGATCACCCATGGTCCTGGATCCCGTGTTGACGCAGTTTGAGGAAAGCCCGGTGCAACAAGGACTTGATGGCAGGGACGGACAAGGTGCTCGCCTCGGCGGCATCGGCCAAGCTCATCTCGCGCAGGCGGACCATTTCCACCACCTCGCGCTGCCGATCGGGGAGCACGCCAAGGAACCGGTCCAACTCGCCGGCCATCGCAAAGTCCTCCATGCGAGTCAGCGCGGCGGGATCTGCCTCGGCAGCCAGCGCCTTTTCGTCGATTGTCTCGCGGCCGGCCCGGCGCCCGCACCGCCGCAGCGCATCGATGGCGCGCGCCGCCGTGATCGCCTGCAGCCAGGGCAGGATCGGCCGCGCCGGATCATAGGTATGGCGGACACGATGGACCGCCAGCAGCACGTCCTGCACCACATCCTCCACCAGACACGGGTCTCCGATACGGCGCCCGGCCATGCGCCGGATCGCCGGGATCATCGACTTGAGCAGCCGGTTATACGCGTCGCCGTCGCCGTCCTGCGCGCGCACCATCAGCGCAGGCCATGCCGCCGGATCGATGGGCGTCGGGTGGGCGGCGGCCCCCATTACCCCGCAGCCGCCTCCAGCGCAGCTACCACGCTCGCGCGGGTCAGCAGTTGCGGCAGGATCACCGGCGGGCGCCCATCGGCGGGATAGACGACATAGAGCGGCAGGCCTCCCCGGCCATATTTGGCAAGCGCGTCATCGATGCGCGGATCATAGCGTGTCGAGTCCGCGATCATATAGGTCGTCCCCGTGCGGGACAGCGCATCGTGCACTTCGGCGGTGGAAAGTGCGGCCTTGTCGTTGACCTGGCAGGTGATGCACCACGATGCCGTGAAGTTCACGAACACCGGTTTGCCCTCCTTTCGCAGCACAGCGAGACGCTCGGGCGACCAGGCAACCGGCCCCTCCGACGCGGCCTGCGCGACGGTGCGCGGCGCCTCCGCCGCTGTCGGTGCGATCAGCGCGCCCACCGCCGCGACCAGCCCGGCCGCAACCACCCCGGAGAGCAGGTAGAGCGGCCGGGCACCGTCTCCCATCATATGCCGCCGCTGCGCAATGCCATAGATCCAGCCAGCGAAGCCCAGCCCGATGCCAGCGGCCAGCACAACCGCCAGCGCGCCTGATCCCGCCTGCTGGTCCAGCACCCATACCAGCCACGCCGCCGCGCCCAGCATCGGAAAGGCCAGCACGCGCTTCACCACATCCATCCACGCGCCGGGCCGGGGGATGCGGGTCGCGAGACCCGGCAGCAGCGCGACCGCCGTGAACGGCGCCGCGAAACCCAGCGCCAGCGTCACGAAGATCGCGACCGCGACCAGCGGCGGCTGGACGAGGGCGTAGCCCAATGCGCCCGCCATGAACGGCGCGGTGCAGGGCGTCGCCACGATGATCGCAAGCGCACCGGTCAGAGCCGCGCCTGCCAGCCCCTCCCGCCCGTCCTCCCCCGGCCTGTCGGCCATCCCGGGTGACCCAGGACTTGGACACCATGCCGCTTGCCCTCATCTCGCGCGTGACCTGGTTTGAACTCTCCAGCATAAGATATCGCTCGTGGATCAGGCGAACGATAGCCGCCTCTCCCAGGTTAGGCACGAGCCGCTTCTCCACAAGATCGTAGCCGTAGGGTGCGGCTCCGCCGATCCACCGGCCGGCTCTCCGGAGAGCATGTGCCTTGTCGCGGATCCGGTCCGCGAGCATCTCGCGCTCGAACTGCGCGAAGGTGAGCAGGATGTTGAGTACGAGCCGCCCGAGACTGTCCTGCGTGTCGAACGCCTGGGTTACGCTTACGAACGTCACATCGAACTGGTCGAAGAGGTCGATCAGTCGGATAAAGTCCGACAGGGAGCGAGTCAGGCGATCCAGCTTGTAGATCACGATCACGTCAATCAGGCCCTGCTCCACCGCACTCAGCAGTTTGGTGAGATTTGGCCGGTTCAGATCACCACCGGTGAAGCCGCCATCGTCATAGTGCTCGGCAACCTCGGCCCAATCGCGGTGGCGCTGCGATCGAATATAGGCTGAGCATATATCTCGTTGAACCTCGAGGCTGTTCATCTCGAGCTCCAAACCATCTCGGACGCTCTTTCGCGTGTAAATCGCGCATCTGATGGGCCGGCGAGCCGGCGCTTCGTTTCTACGCATTTTCGTCTCCTCGGATCGAACCAAGGAGAATGCATCGCATGGTCAAATATCGTATTCGAGGCTACGCATGGAATTCGGACGTGTGGGCTTCTTGCTGACGGTCGATAGGTGTCCGTTGCCGTCATCCATTGACCGATGTGCTGTGCAAAGAGTTGGGCATCATGCCTTTCTCCGGATCGACCAGATCACGGCAGACAGGCTGGTCAGAAACGCGGACAACGCGAGGATCATCGCCGAATCGATCATGGGGCACCTCCGTCGATCCATCTGGCAGGGTCGACGAGTGTAGGAAAGAAAAGAACATATGGAGAACGATGGACTCGCGGGTCACCCCGAGGGAATGGCTTGCCTCACTCCGACTGACGTCGGTTGATATTCCGGAGCGCTTTTGTCCATACGTCAACGGAACCCACGTCGAAAAATTGGCGTAGGCTTATTCCAGCCGCTGAACCCCGCCTTATCCAGTAGCCAGAATGATCACAGAAAATAGGATGCGGCTCGCTTGCCCCAGGCTAAATGGCGGCTATCTACGCCGTGGAAGTAACGGTCACCTAACGCGAGTTGCTCTACGATTGCTCCAGTGCGCGGCCAACGTTTTGCGGCTCAGCTCGCTATCCTGCACAATGGCTGGCCGAGCGATCGGCCGAACCCGGCAGTAGTTCCCCCATGAAGGGGCGCCGTCACGCTGGCGCAGATCGCACTCGCCGATGATTTCGCGGCGAACAAGCGGGGCATCGCCGCGGCGGTGGACCAGTTGGACGCGATCGCGAGATGATCGCGATCAGATCTGCTGGGTGCCGGTGACCGGCTTCCACACCGCCAGCCGGATCGCGCGGCGCAAGCGATCCTTCACGCCTTCCGCCGCCAGCACGATGCCCTTCTTTCGCTCAAGGATCGGTTTCTCGACGAACCACCAGGAGAAGGCTGCGTAGAGCAGGCCGAAGACGATCGTGAACGCGAAATTGAGATACCAGATCCGCGCGTGCGGGAAGAGCGTGGTATAGGTCTGCTGCAGCGGGAAGGCGAACAGGTACAAGCCGTAGCTGTAGTCGCCGGAAAACAGCCATCCCCCCTTCGGCGGATGCGTCATTCCCAAATAAACGCACAGATAGACAGCCGGCACGGCGGCCAGATAGATCGTCCGGTAATCGATCGTCGTCGCGATGAGGGCAGCCACCGCCAGCAGTGCCAGCCCTTTACTCAGCCGGATCCGGTCCGAATAGAGATTGATCGCCACGCCCACGAGGAATGCCACCACCAGCGATCGGGATAGCGGCCGCGTATGCGCCCAGAACGGATCATAATTCTGGAAGGCGAGGGCGCTCCCCACCGTGATCGCGACCGCGATCACGCCCAGCAGCAGGATCGGCTTGCGAATGAACCCCGCCACATAGAGCAGCATCAGCGCCGCATAGCATTCCAGCTCCAACGGAAGCGTCCATAGGCTCACATTCACGAGCGTGTTGGGCAGGTCGTCGAACACGCCGGGCAGGTCGCGATGCACCCACCCCACCATGTTGCCCAGGTAGAGCCAGAAACCTTCCGACGTGAAATAGTCCGCCAGCGGAAGCCGCGTGAAGATGGATCCCAGCAGGATCGCCGAAAGCAGCACCTCGACCGCGAGCGCCGGCACCAGGCGCACCGCTCGTAGCGTGAGGAAGGATGTTGCGGTGGGGTTTTTCTTGAGGCTCCCCGAGACGAGGAAGCCGCTCAGCCCGAAGAACATCAGCAGGATCGGCGCGAAGGCGATTCGCCACCAGGTGCCCCAGATGACGTTCAGATAATCGCCGTAGCTGCTCAGAATGCTGTGCTGCAGCACCACCGCTGCGGCAAGGCCGATCCGTAAATAGTCGAATCCGTGGGTAAATCCGCCGATACTTCGATAACGATCCGAAATCGTTTGATCTGCGAACGACTGTCGAAGCCAACTATTACGCATGGAGGCCGCCCCCGGTTACCAATTGCCGCGATGCAGCATTGTCGGCGGGTTTACAAGTCGTTGCCCAATGGATTCTGCGAGAGATTTTCCACTTCCGGCCCAGTGGCTGCGAAATCGATCCGAAATCGATCTATTTGCGCGCGTTACGGGCGGCAGGCGGCAGTACCATCATAGCGAATCCAGCGGATGGATTGGCCTGCCGCCACCTGCACGCAGCTCAGATCAACGGGGCTGGCCCGCCACCACGCCACCGCCGATCATAGCTTCTGCCCACAGGCCGGCAAGAAAACGGCCGCCCCGGCGCGGCGCGCCACCCGGCGATCTCCGGGCAACAGCTTCTGTTTATTGCCGCGAATCCCGTACGAAAATTAGCCCCGGCGCCGCCTATATTAAGGTTCGCTGAGATGCCCCTGCCCATAACTAAGCGCCTCGAGAATGCCACAGGCGCTAGCAGCAATGTTAATCCAGCAACCTTCCCGCGCTGACCCCGAGCGGTCCAGCTAGCTTCTCGACAACCGTGATCGTCGGATTCCTAGCACAGCGTTCGATGTCGCTGACATAAGTCCGGTGGATGCCGGCTTCGTGCGCGAAAGCCTCCTGGCTCCAGCCCTTTTCCTCGCGAAGCCGCCGCAGATTTTTCGCAAGGCGCTGCCGGATATCCACGGCCGTCTAAAGACGCGCCTGTCGTCGATCGATCTACAGACGATCAGTGACATTCGAGTTGACTTCGCTTCGACGCAGAGCGTTGGTGCGACCGTCACTGATAGCATGAGGCGGTATGGCGAAGGTGGGGAATGGGAGAGGGGCGCGATGACCCTCGTGTTGATCGACGAGACGGCCCCGACGCAGTTGCTCCGGCGGGTTCCCCAAGGCGAAGCGCGGCTGGAGAAGACGCTGCGCGACCTCCTCTATGACAACCCTGATGCGGTGCCGGTTCACGAGTTCGATCCAGGTTATGGCCGACTGGTCGCCGTCGCGAAGGAACTCAATATACCGGGTGTCGGCTTCATCGACGTCCTTCTGATGGACGAGCGGGGCAAGCTGATCGTTGTCGAATGCAAACTCTGGCGGAACCCGCAGGCCCGCCGCGAGGTCGTCGGCCAGATCCTGGATTATGCGCGCGAACTCGCCCGCTATAGCTACGAGGATCTGCAGCGGCAGGTGTCGATCGCGACGAAGCGGCAGGGCAATGTCCTCTATGCGCTTGCGACGAGCGTCGGAGGTACCCTCGACGAGGGGGCGTTTGTCGACCGGGTCTCGCGAGATCTGGCATCGGGGCGGTTTCTGTTGCTGGTGGTCGGAGACGGAATCACGGAAGGCACCCGCCGGATTGGCGAGTATCTTCGCGATCAGCCCGGGCTCGCTTTCGACTTCGGACTGATTGAGATCGCCGAATATCGTGTGCCGGATGGTGCCGGTGGCGAGCATGTGATGTTGCAGCCGCGGGTGCTGGCGCAGACGGCGATCATTGAGCGCCATGTGATACGCAGCGGATGAAGACGCTTCAGAAATTCGCTTCGGTCCACGCCAACATCAGCAACCACTTCAATCTCGAACGCCATCTTATTGACCGCCAGACATACAAGGCACGTCGTTCCGCTGCGCTGGCGGAGTGGCAGGCGCTTTTCAGCTGAACACGGGCCTCAAAGGCCGAAGCGCATCCGGTAGCGATGAGTTCACATTAGACTGACAGCACCCTCACGATAGATCCTTTGATTTGATTGGGCCGGGTCACAGATGATGGGGGGATCTGGACCCGGCCCGTACCGGGGCGTGGCCGATCAAGCAGGCTTGAGGACAGGCCGGCGGCGCATCCGGGCACCCAGGGCCCCGAACCCGACAATCATCATCAGCCAGCTGGCTGGCTCCGGAACGGCCGCCGCAGCGGAGACCGTGGCATTATCCGGCGCGAAATCGCTGATCACTTCGGTGCCGCCGGCCCCGCTGCGCGGCCAGATGTTGAAGCCGTAAGTCTCGGGAGTGAAACCGGTGGAGGGCAGCAGAGAGAGCGGAACGACGACGCTCAGGAGATTGCCAGCGATCGTGACCGATCCGGCGGGCAGGCTGCTGCCGCTGACGGCGGCGGTCCCGGCTTTCTGAACGGCGATGACCTGATTGAAGCGGACGCCGGCCAGGCCGATCGCTGCAAAACTGTTCGCCCCGGTGCCCGTGTTCACGCCGATCGCGTAAAAGCCAGGAAGACTGGCATCGATTGCGCCCGCCATCGTGCTTTCAAGCAGGAACGAGGAGGTGCCGCTGTTATAGGAGACGCTGAAACCCGTGACATCGAGATCCGCCTGATGCGGGCCAGTATAGCCGGCGGCGAAATCGCCGACCGGGTCGGTAACCGCGACGGCAAGGGCGCCGCTTGCCATGAATAAGCCGGTTGCTGCCGTGATGATGCTAAAGGATTTCCGCATGATCCACCTCCCGTCGTTGCATTCGTCGGTTGGTTTCGGACCAAGACGGGAAGGTTCAATCGGAGCGCCGAAATGTGCCCAGAGGCCGATGAAATGAGGCTGTCGGCGTTGCGGCGAAAAAACTTCGACGGCCAGTGAACCAAAGCAGGACGGACTGGCACTAACCGATCCATGTGGATGCGACCTTGAACGGACCGGAGGCATTTTTGGGCCGAGGCGGGCATGCGTCCGCGGACGCGTTCGATCGCGATTTCGAACGCGCGCTGATCGTGCGGATCGGAGGTGGCGATCTGGTGGCGTTCGAGCAGCTATACCGCCGGTTCCATCCTCGGCTGATGCGGTTTCTGTTGAGCGTCACGCATCGACCGACGATCGTCGAGGAGGTGCTGAACGATACGATGGTGGTGATCTGGGAGAAAGCGGACGCCTATCGGGGTGAGAGCCGCCTGGAGACATGGATCTTTGCCATCGCCTATCGCAAGGCGCTGAGAGCGCTGCAGCGACAGGATATTCCGGTAGAGGCGGGCGTGGCGGACTTGGACGACGCGTACGAGCCCGCGCCCGATCAGGCGTTAGGGCAATCCCAATCGCATCGGCGCCTGATCGAAGCAATGGCGATGCTTTCGGCGGATCATCGCGCGGTGATCGATCTCACCTATTTTCACGGGCTTCATTACCGTGACATCGCGGTGGTTATGGAATGCCCGGTCGATACCGTGAAGACCCGCATGTTTCACGCTCGTCGCCGGCTGCGAGCGTTGATGGCAGGAGAGCGAGAGGACTGGTTGTGGGACGGCTGAAATGAGCGGACAGAGTGGAATGGCCGCGCACGGCGAGGCCCAGATGCTGCTGCCTTGGTATGCTACCGGGCAACTAGACGAAGCTGATCGTTGCCTGGTGGACGCGCATCTGGCGAACTGCGCTGCGTGTCGCGCGGCGCTGGTCGTCGAACAGGCGATGGGACGGCGCGTGACGGGGCTGTCGCTGGACACCGAATTGGGCTGGGACGACATGCGCCGCAAGCTGAAGAATCGGCGAATGGGCGAACGGCGCAGCAGCATCGGGGCAAGGATGAGCCATTTGCCGCGCTGGATCGGGTTCGCGCTGGCCGCGCAGATGTTGTTGCTGGTGACCGCGATTGTCGCATTTGCGCCGGTGGGGCGGCCCGCTTCCTATCATGTCCTGAGCACGACGCCGTCGGCGACGCGCGGTAATGCCCTCGTCATGTTCCGACCCGACGCCAAAGCGGAGGAACTGATGCGCGCCTTGTCTGCGACCGGCGTGCGGGTCGTCGATGGGCCGACCGCGGCGGGGGCCTGGATTGCGAATGTGGCGCCCGGCGGGAGGACGGACGCGCTGGCACGTCTGCGGGCGCAGCGTGCTGTGGCAATGGCCGAACCGATCGATCCATGAGAGGAAAACTGCCGGCGCTGGTGACGGTCTTCCTTGGGCTGCTCGTGGCGATTCCCGTCCGCGCGGCACCGGCCGATCCCGACCATATCATTCTCGTCATGCTGCGCGCCGGGCCGGTGCATTACCGACCGGATCAAAGCTATGGCGGCGGTTATGGAGATGCGATTGGCGCGAGCGCGCGGCGGCGGACCGCGCGGCAGATTGCCAGCCGCCATCATCTCGCTGTGATCGAGAATTGGCCTATGCCGATCCTCGGCATCGACTGCTTCGTGATGCGAACCCAGCCCGATCGGTTGCCCGAGGATGTCGCTGCGGACGTCACCAAGGACAGGGACGTCGCCTGGTCGCAGCCGATACGGCTCTATCATGCCCAGGGCGTCGCCAAGACCTACAACGATCCCCTGTTTCCTGCCCAGCCGGCGGCGAAGGCGTGGCGGCTGGCGGATTTGCATGGCATCGCTACGGGCAAGGGCGTCACGATAGCGGTGATCGATAGCGGCGTGGATACGCGGCATCTGGATCTTCAGGGCCGGATCGCGATCGATCACGACTTCACGGGCAGGCTGCCCCTGCAAGCCGAATGGCACGGTACTGGCATCGCAGGCGTGATCGCGGCGAAGGGCGGTAACGGCGCGGGAATTGTGGGCGTGGCTCCAGAGGCGCGACTGCTGGCCCTGCGCGCCTGTTGGCAGATCGGCCCCACCGCGCGCGACGCCACAGTCTGCGACAGCTTCAGTTTGGCCAAGGCTCTCAATTTCGCGCTCGATCATAATGCCCCGATCATCAACATGAGCCTGAGCGGTCCGCCTGATCTGTTGCTGGAGCGGTTGATTGAAGCCGGTCTGGCGCGGGGCAGGACAATCGTCGCCGCAGTGGACCCGGCAGCAGCGGACGGAGGCTTTCCCGCCTCGATGGCAGGCGTGATCGCGGTCAGCGATCGGTCTGTCCATGCCGGCCGTAATCCGGTCTATATAGCGCCGGGTCGCGACATCCCCACTACGGAGCCGGGCAGCTTATGGTCGATGGTCAACGGCAGTTCCTATTCCGCGGCGCATGTCAGCGGGCTGCTGGCTCTGCTGCGCGAGGGGCAGCCATCGTCCCGATCCTTCGCTCTCGCCACGGCCGGCGGCGGGGTCGTCAATGCTTGCCTCAGCCTGACGCGCGAACGCGTCGCCCATGAATGTCTGTGCGACGGGGGCTGCTAGAACGGGCCGATCTGTCGTCACTTTCGCCGTCGCCGTGGCGGCAGCCTCGTCCGGCATAGCGGGCATCGGCGGACAGGTGACGATCGCGAGCGAGCAGACGTTTCGCGGCCGATCGATCAGCGCGGGCCGGTCGGCGATCGGTCTCGATCTTGCCTATGACGATGGAGGCGGGCCTTATGCTGGGACGCAGGTGGAGGGGGTGTTGGACGGCGATGCGACGCCGCATTTCCTGAGTGCGCGGGGCTATGCCGGCTTCGCCAGGCGCATAGGCCTGGATCTTACAGTCGATGCAGGCCTGACTCACACCCGCTTCTCGCACTATTCGGGCTTCGGTCGCGAAACCGATTATAGCGAACTCTTTGCGGGGCTTGCGAACAAGCGCTCCAGCGCACGGATCAGTATCTCGCCGAACTGGTTGGGACGGGGGAATGTCACCGCTTATGGCGAGATCACCCACCTGATTCCGTTGTCGGACCGGTGGAACGCCACGCTGCATGGTGGCCTGTTGCTCTGGCTCAGTGATAATCTGCCCCAGACCGCGCCGAGGCTGCGTTACGATATCAGGATCGGCCTTTCCCGCCGCCTTGGGCGCGCCCAGCTTGAAGCAGGATGGGTCGTCGGCGGGCCGCGCATGGATCGCTATCGGGGCGACGAGCATGGGCATCATATCCTGACGATCGCCGCGTCCTTACCGTTCTGAAAGTCAACGTTGGGCTGTATAATTAGTGGTCGTTCAAATTTTGCTTCATTGTCCCACTTTCCGTTGTTCGGTACTTCGAATTGCCGACCTATAGCCGCCGATCCACCTAAATTAACGAGTGTCCGATTCTAGGTGGCATAAGGCTCATGAGCGTCCTCGGTGACCGCCTCGTCGTGGCCGAGATCGGGCCGATCCATTGCCCCGATCACCATATCTTCTCGGTGCGGCCGCCCGAGGGCGAATGGTATCCGGACATTGCCGAGCGGTTGCGTTCATGGATCGCCGGGCTGGCCCCGGAGCGAGACATCCTCGTCAGCAGCCGCGGTGTGACGCTGCGAATTCGGCGAGGACTGCTCGCCGGGGGCGTGCCGTTCGAGGGGGGCGATCTGGCCGGCGATGCGCCGCAGGTCACGATCTTGCAGATTGAGGATGGCGCGCAGGCCGTGCTGCATGTCGGTATCGGCGGGCTGGCGAGGGCGCCGTAGCCTACTGCGATTCCATCGACGAAGATTGGGGCTTGCCTCTTTGGGCCACCGACGGAGTCGATGATCCTGTGGCGCCATTCCAGTCAGTCCCGGAGCGGGGCTGCTCTTTTTTGCTTCGAGTGCCCCGAAGTCTCTGCCGCCGCTGAACGTCTGGTCGCGTTTTGAGAACGTGTCGCAGTATAGTTCATCAGGGATGATAGATCATATAAATCGGTCTGATATCACATAGTGGAAAGGCTTCCCAAAGAAGGAGGCGGGATCGGATCGGAGGATGCTGTGGCTGGCGGTAAACGTGCGCCTAGGCCTGTCGTTTGGACGGGTGCTGCCCTGACGGGGCTTGTCTGCGGTCTTTTCCTGATCGGGCAGCGAACGGCCGATTTGGCCTTGCCGGTGCCGATTGCCCGGTCCGGCGACATGGCGTTGATCCCCCCTCCATCGATCGGCCTGACGACGAGCGGAAATGCGGGTCGCTATGAATTGCATGGCATCACCGTCCTGCAGGGGCGCACGGTCGCGCTGCTGACCCCGCACAATGGCTCTCCAACGCCGTTCGCGCAGGGCGCCACGATCATTCCTGGCCTGACCGTCGCCGAAATCGGGGCGGGGCATGTGCTGCTGGCCGAGAGCGGGCAATTGCATCGCATCGATCTGCCACCGCGTCTGGGAGGGTCCGGTGAGACGGTCGCGCCGCAGGATCGGGGGCTTCGGGCCGAGCGGCAATCGGCCTCGGGCGAGCGGAGCGGCGTCGAGGTCGCGGCGCAGGTCGCGCGGGCTTCGGGCGGCGTGCCGGCCGCGATGACACCAGAAGAACAAGAGGCCGCCCGCGCGGGCGAACTGCCCACCACGCGATGGTGAGAGCGGCCTGTCCGTTTCCGTTTGTCAGCGAGAGGAGAGACTGATGTGGAAGGTTCTGGGGGCACTGGCCTGCGCGTGCGCGGCGACACTTGCGGTACAGGCGCCGGCGGCGGTGCTGGAGGCAGGCTATGCGGGCGGCAATGCCAATGACGGCATCATGTTTGATCTGTTCGCCTCGTCGGACGTCGTGATCCAATCCTTCGACATCAATGCCGATTTCGGTACCTATGATTATTCGGTCTATTACCGGGCAGGCGGCGTCAGCGGCGCGCAGGAAGATCCTTCGGGCTGGTCGCTGCTCGGCTCGTTCGATGCGCTGACGACGGCGGGCCTCGGCAGCGCCACCACGCTCGACATCGCCGATCTGGGCCTCGGCAGCGGCCTCTATGGCTTCTACATCACCGACAGCGGAGCCTTCTCGATCAATTATGGCAACAGCCTGACGCCGTCGGGTTCGGTGCAGGCGACGAGCGGCCCGCTGGAACTGCGCGTCGGCTATGGCGTGGCGGCGCCGTTCGCGGGCGCCACGTCCGATCGCGCCTTCAACGGCGCGGTCAATTTCAGTGCGGTTCCCGAACCGGCCAGTTGGATGATGATGATCGTCGGCTTCGGCGCGGCCGGCGCTGTCTCCCGGCGGCGGAGCGCGGTGGCCCTTCCGGCGAGGATCTGAACGCGACGGGACGCGCGGGCCGACTGTGCGTTCCTCCATCGATCATAAGCGGCGGTGGCCGGCAGGACCGGCCGCTGCCGAAACCGACCTGCACGAGGGCAGCCAGAAGAATGTCGCCCGGCAGGCGGTCGTCCACATCATGAGGAGAGGTGGGTCATGACACGGAAGCGTATCGGAATTGCGGGCACGTCACTGATCGCGCTGGGGGTCATGGCCCTCATGGGGTCGCCGGCGCAGGCCTGGCAGATGGAGCGGCTGGATCGCGGCGTCGTCGCCGTGCCGGCCAAGGACGGTGGCATCCTCGTCAGTTGGAGGCTGCTGGGGACGGACACGTCCACAACTGCCTTCAACCTGTATCGCAATGGCACGCGGCTCAATCCGCAGCCTTTGACGGGCGCGACCAACTATGTCGATGCCGGCGGCTCGGCGAGCGCGACCTATGTGATCAAGGCGATCGTGGGGGGCGTGGAGCAGGACCGGCCCTTCACCGCCACGGTCTGGGCACAGGGTTTCGGGGTGATCCCGCTCGACAAGCCGGCAGGCGGCACGATCACCAATTCGGACGGATCGACGAGCAGCTATACGTACAGCGCCAATGACGCCAGCGTGGCCGATCTCGACGGCGACGGCAAATATGAGATCGTGCTCAAATGGGATCCGTCCAACGCCAAGGACAACAGCCAGTCCGGTATCACCGGGCCGGTTCTGCTCGATGCCTATACGCTGGCGGGCAAGAAGCTCTGGCGGATCAATCTCGGCCGCAACATCCGCGCGGGCGCCCATTATACCCAGTTCCAGGTCTATGATTTCGACGGAGACGGCCGGGCCGAAATCGTCTGCCGGACGGCGGACGGGACGACGGACGGACAGGGCCGCGTGATCGGCGATGCCAATGCCGACTGGCGCAACTCGGCTGGCTATGTGCTGGCCGGACCGGAATTCCTGACCGTGTTCCAGGGGACCACCGGCAAGGCGCTGTCCACGGTGAAATATGTGGTCGGCCGCCACCCCGACACCGAAAACCCCACCAGCGCGCAGCTGAACGCGGTGTGGGGCGACGGCTATGGCAATCGCGTCGATCGCTTCCTCGCGGCCACCGCTTATCTCGATGGCGATCGGCCGAGCATCATCATGGCGCGCGGCTATTATACGCGCACCACGCTCACGGCCTGGGATTTCCGTAACGGGCAACTCACCCAGCGCTGGTTGTTCGACACAGCATCCAGCCCGAGCCTCGCCGACTATGCGGGGCAGGGGAACCACAATCTGAGCGTGGCCGATGTCGATGGCGACGGGAAGGACGAGATCCTCTACGGATCGATGGCCCTGGACGATAACGGTCAGCCGCTCTGGGCCGGGCATGCGCCCGGTGGCCAGAAGCTGGGCCATGGCGACGCGATGCATGTCGGCGATCTCGACCCGTCGCGGCCCGGACTCGAAAAATTCGGCGTGCATGAAGATGTGAAGGGCAATGGCGGCATTGGCGCGGCCATGCTCGATGCGCGCACCGGCGCCTTGCTGTGGTCCGCGCCCGACACCTCGGACAATGGCCGTGGCGTCTCGGCCGACATCGATCCTACCTATCCGGGCGACGAAAACTGGTCCGCGCACACCGCACTGCGGACGGCGACCGGTCAGGTGATTTCCGCGACGAAGAAGCCGAATTCCACCAACTTCGCCATCTACTGGGATGGGGACACGCTCCGCGAACTGGAAGACAATGTCTCGATCAGCAAGTGGAACTGGAATACCCAGTCGACCGACCTGCTGATGACGGCGGCGGATTCGATCTCCGCCAACGGGACCAAGGCGACCCCGGCGCTGCAGGCGGACATTCTCGGCGACTGGCGGGAGGAACTGATCCTGGCGAGTGCGGATAGCACGAAGCTCAGGATCTTCGCGACGCCCTATCCCACGGTCTACAAGCTCAAGACGCTGATGCACGACCGCGTCTATCGCGAGGGCGTTGCCTGGCAGAACACGGCTTACAACCAGCCGCCGCACACCAGCTTCTACCTCCCCAACGAGGTGCAGACCGATCCGGCAGCAGCGCCGCAGTAAGAGTAGAGCGGGGCTCGTTTCGGCGAGCCCCGCAATGCTCGCTCAGCGGCGCAACAGGGTCGCCGCTGCGGTATGTTCGATGCGAATGCCGTAATTCGCGTCCAGCGCGGCCAGGAATTCGGTCACGTCGCCCGAGCGATAGCGGCCGCCGAGCCGGACCGACGCGAGGCTGGGGTCGGCCAGCCGAATCGGGACGGGCAGGTAGCGATCATATTCGGCGACGGACTCGGCCAGCGACTGGCCGCTGAACAGCAGTTCGTGGCGCTGCCATGCGGTGAGCGCCTGAAGATCGGCCGGCGCGATCGGCGCGATCTGTTCTTCCCGATCGGAATGGCCGATGCGAACATGGATGCGCCACGATCAATTCCCGGCGGTGAGGGCGGCGTTCGATGGGCGATGGAATGGGCATGATGACCTTCTTGGGACGGTCAGTCGGATAGTGTGGCACCCCCTCGGCCGCCCGTTAATTGCCGTGAGTTTGTATGAGCCGTGTCTGCAATACGTGCCTGATTTGCGATCCGCAAAGGCCGTGACGCTTCCTTGTTCCGCTTCGCTCGATCCGCTGACTTCATCGTTGGGCGGTAGGTTTATGACTATGAACAGGCGTCCGCTTATGGTGGGCGTTAATCCTTGGCGAAACGTCCGCAAATGGGTCCTGGCGGCTGTCGCGTGATCGCGGCAGCTTGCGACCAGATATTGCCATTCCGCCGTCCAGTGGCTGATCCTGATACCCGATCGGCAGCTTCTCGCGCCGCATCTAACGCCGTCGATCCACGCCAAGGCTTGGTGGCTTTACTTCGGTTTGTGGCCAATACGAGGGCTTGGCTGCCAGACTGCTTTGCCCGTCTAGAATTACGATAGCCGTGGATATGCCGTCTCCAATGCAAGGAGCACGCGCACGGCAGCTTTGCCGTCGCGGTCGCTGATTCCCTTCAAGAGTTCGTCGCGGAGCGTGTCGAGCGCCCGCTCCAACTTTACGACGAGCTCTTGCCCTGGCGGTGTCAGATGCAACGTCTTAGCGCGTGCGTCATGTGCGTCGGTGCGTCGAAGCAGCAAGCCGTCCTTCTCCAGCTGCAATACCGACCGCGCGATCGCCGCCGGATCGATCGCGGCTTCCTCGGCCACGTCGCGCTGCCTCACGCCGTCACCCAACCGTGCGACCACGAGAAGCGGGGCGGCAGCAGAGAGCGATAAGCCCATTCGCGAAAGCGCCACGCCCGCCGCCTGCTGCCATGCCCGGCCCGCCGGCAGCACCATCCATGTGAGGGCCAACGCCCAATTATCCGTGTCCTTGATCGACATGCTATTGTTGACGCGTCATCTAATTCCTACCTGTCGGCGGCGCTTGGAACGGCTGGGTTGCCACGACCCGAGCGGCAGAAGAAGAGGAGAATGATACGGTGAGCAGACTCGACGGAAAAGTGGCCATCATTACCGGCGCGGCGCAGGGCATGGGGGCATCGCATGCGCGACGCTTCGTCGCGGAAGGCGCGAAGGTCGTGCTGACGGACGTCAATGCCGATGGCGGCAATGCGCTCGCTGGCGAGCTCGGCGAGAACGCGCTGTTCATCCGCCATGACGTCGCAAGCTACGATGGCTGGATTGACGTTGTCTCGCAGGCTGAGGCAAAGTTCGGGCCGGTTACGATCCTGGTCAACAACGCCGGCGTGCTGGGGCCGATCGCCAAGACCGCGGATATCTCCGAAGCCGATTATCTCAAGGTCTGCGCGATCAACCAAACCGCGGTCTTCCTGGGCATGAAGGCGGTCATCCCCTCGATGCTGAAGGCGGGGATCGGCTCGATCGTCAACATCTCGTCGATCGCCGGCATCGCCGCGAATTACGGTTTCCCGAGCCTGGCCTATGTCGGCAGCAAGTTCGCGGTGCGGGGCATGACCAAGGCGACGGCGATCGAATACGGCCCCGACAACATCCGCTGCAACTCGGTCCACCCCGGTTTCATCAATACGCCGATGATGGTCGAAGGCACCGATGAGAATGGCGGCGAAGCGTTGAAGCAGATCCCGCTCGGTCGCCTGGCAGAGGCTGGCGAGGTCACCAACCTCGTGCTGTTCCTGGCCTCCGACGAGGCCTCCTACATTACTGGCGCCGAGCATCTGGTCGATGCCGGGATGCTCGCGCAATAAGCCCTCGTTAGAAGCTCGCCGTGAAGCACCGGCCCAGCCGGGTTTTACGGCGGCCTATTCCATCGTGAAGATCGGGCTCCGCTTTGGTCGTGATGCTTTGCAAAAACGGAACTAATGCAGTGCCCGAAAAGGCGCTTTCCCCACACCTGTCTCAGGCGCATTTGCGAACGCAAACTCGTTTGTTCCCGCCGCAGTTCTGCCGACGGTCGGCTTCGGGAATGGACGACGGTATTGTGTAAAACATACTCAGGGGCGAAAGCCCCGGGGCCGCAATCGCGAAAGCGATCCGGCAGCAATCTCCGATTGCCGCCCAAAAGCGGCCCGGGCGCAAAGTCCCGTTTTCAGCAGTCGCTGTCGGTTGTACGGGCACGATGAACGAACGTCTGAAGTTGGGAAGGGAGGCAGGCTGCCTGAATGACCGGGAATGGGTCCTTTCGACTACGAAGTCGTCAGGCCGCAATCGCCCCAGTAGCGGACATTCGACGCTGGCCTATGTAGTCGATTGGCAAGTGACGGTCGTATTGACCGTATAATTGCCGGCCTTGAAGCCATCGTTGCTGGTGACGCGTGCCTGAAAAGTCAGCGTGTCGATCAGAACGCCTGGACGCACAGTGATCGCGTTGCTGGTGAATCCTGTTCGAGTGCCGCTCAGCGTATCTATCGAGATTTCCGTCTTGGGAGATCCGGGCCAACCTGTGGGTCCGACCACAGTCGGTGCCGAGAATACAAGCTCTGGCGTGATATTGACGCCCACCAGTAGCATTCCCGCACTAAGCCCACCCACCGCGGTGGTGCTGAGCGTTTTGCCGTCGCCCGCTAGTTTCATAGTGCCGGAGGCATTTACTGTAAGGGTACAGGTACCAATACCGTCGAGTAGACCGGCATGCGCTGGCAGACTTGCCATTCCCACGAAGAGCGCAGCCCAAGCTGCGAAACATTTGTGCAAAGCCCGCTCCTCATTGTGTCAGAAACATTTACCCATCTGTGGTAAACGAAAGCTTACGCAGGTATCGGAGGTAGACGGCGGCGTAGCGGTGACAGACTAAACGATTCCAATAGCTGTCAGTTTATCGGACCTTTTTGAAAGCCCGCCAGCATATCGAGCGATGGCCCTCCTGTCCCGTGGATTGGCCCCAAGAATCTGAAACCTGACATTCGCGACCGATGAATAGGCGCCCGGCTTCGGGAAGCGCTCCGTTGGTGTTGAGTGTCCGCAAATGGGTCTCGACGTCCGTGGAGTTACTGTACAGGTGCGGGCCGAGACTTTGCGGCTCCCTCTTCCCAGCTGCATTTCCGAAACCAGCCCCAAGGCTTTTGCTTGTCACCGCGAACGCCGACCAACAATCAGCCTCGCCGCTGCCGACGCAAAGCCTGCGGGGGATGCCCATAGATACGTAAACACGCCCGACGCATTCGTTCGAGATCGCCGAAACCGACGTGAAGTGCGATCTGGTCGAGCGTCTCACTTGAATTTTCTATACGCGGGATCGCGGCCTCGCAGCGGAGCCTTTCGACCGCACGTGCCGGTGTCTCTCCGGTTTCGGCGACAAACTGCCGAGCGAACTGGCGCGGGCTAATGCAGGCCACATCGGCAAGCCGTTCGACCGAGAGCCGTTCGCGAAGATGCGCCCGCGCATAGGCGAGCGCTTCGCGAATGCGACCGGGGCGTGGCTCCAGATCGAGCAAGGTTGAGAATTGCGACTGTCCGCCGCTGCGTCGATGATAGACGACGAGATCGCGGGCGATGATCTTGGATGTCTCGGTGCCGCAATCCTCTTCGATCATCGCGAGTGCGAGATCGATTCCGGCCGTGATCCCGGCCGAGGTCCAGACCTCGTCTTCGCGGATGAAGATGCGATCCGCATCAACCTTCAGCGAAGGATAGCGCCGTTGCAGTTCCCCCGCGTAACGCCAGTGCGTCGTTGCGCGGTGACCGTGGAGCAGGCCAGCCTCCGCCAACAGGAATGCGCCCGTGCAGATACTCGCGATGCGCCGGGCGCGCGGGGCTGCTGCGCGGAGAAAGGCGACCGTGTCTGGTTGGCTTTCGAGCGCGTCGATCGTCGAGGCCCCGACGACGATGAGTGTGTCGATATGGCCGCTCTCATCCGGGCGGACAGTATCTATCGCAACGCCTGAGGAGCCCCGCACGAGGCCGTCCGAGGTCGAGACGATCCGGATCTCATAGGGGCCGGCGTGAAAGTCGACCGCCAGATTGAACGCGCAAAGCGGACCGCCAAGATCGAGCAATTCGAAGCCCGGGAAAACGACGAACCAGATGACACGCAGGGCGACCGCTTCGATCATGGCAGTTTATCATGGCAGAATATGCGTTTTCTATGTCATTTCTGACAGAAAGAACAGTGCTTAAATCGGCACCACCGAAAGCGAGCGGACTTTCGCTCATTCCGTGGGAGCAAGACGATGGCGAAAATTTCCAACATCATTCTGGTTCATGGCGCTTGGGCCGATGGCTCAAGCTGGGTGAAAGTCCTGCCGCTGCTGGCGGCGCAAGGTATGACCGTGACGGCGGTTCAGCTTCCTCTCACGGCCTTCGACGCCGACGTCGCTGCGGTCCGCCGCGCGATTGCTCTGGCGGAAGGCGAGGTCGTCCTAGTCGGGCACAGCTATGCCGGCGCGGTGATCGGTGAGGCGGGCAATGATCCGAAGGTCGCCCGCATGGTCTATATCGACGCCTTCGCGCCCGATGCCGGCGAGTCCGCGGGCTCGCTGTTCGCCCAGTTCGAGACGGCGCCGCTCGCAGCCGAACTACGCCCCGATGCTGAAGGCTTCCTGAAGCTGAGCCACGATGGTGCCTTCAATCTGTTCGCGCAGGATCTCGACGAGCGTGAGAAAGCTGCAGTCTACGCGACGCAGGGCCCCATCAACGGTGCTGCGCTCGGCGGTACACTGACTGCAGCTGCGTGGCGCGATCGGCCGGTCTTCTACATGATTGGCGATCAGGATCACGCGATCCCGCCCGTCGAGCAGGCGCGCATGGCGACGCGGATGAACGCGACCATCATGCACGTCGATAGCAGCCATGTTCCGATGCTGTCGCAGCCGCAGGCGGTTGCCGACTTCATCCTGAGTGCTGCCGCCTGATCCGATATCCCGAGGAGACGCGCCATGTTCATCCGTTCGAACGGCATCGAACTTCATGTGCGGCAAAGAGGCGCGGGCGTGCCCGCTCTCGTCTTCCTGCATTATTGGGGTGGCTCCTCGCGAACCTGGCATCATGTGATCGAAGCCTTGGAGGCCGACTTCCGAACCATCGCCATCGATCAACGTGGGTGGGGGCAATCCGATAAGCCGAACAGCGGCTACGCGCTCGCAGATCTGGCGATGGATGCCATGGGTGTGATCGCGGCGCTGGGACTGCAACGCTATATCCTCGTCGGTCACTCGATGGGCGGGAAGGTCGCGCAACTGATCGCCTCCCAGAGGCCCGATGGGCTGAAGGGGTTGGTTCTGGTCGCTCCATCTCCGCCTTCTCCGCTCGGTCTACCAGGGGACGTGCGGCGAGCGATGGTAAGCGCCTATGCGACGCGTGAGAGCATCATCACGACTGTCGAGCAGGCGCTGGCCCCGGATGGCCTTGGCGCCGGTGATCTTGAGATGGTGATCGCGGACAGCTTGTGCGGTGTTCCGGCGGCGACCGAGGCATGGCCGCTTGCCACCAGCCAGGAAGACATCGCCACCCTGGTATCGCAGATCGAGAGTCCTACGATCGTCATCTCTGGAGAGAATGACCGCGTCGATCCGCCGGAGATTCTTCGGCGCGAACTTCTGCCTTGCATTCCGCAGGCACAGCTTCACCTGCTGCCGGGTGTAGGCCATCTCTCGCCGCTGGAAGCGCCGGGCGCAATCGCCAATCTTATCCGCACCTTCGCGCGCGCCGTGATGTCCGACCGGGCTGCCCTGACATCCGCAACGGGCCGCTGAGCCGATACACTGGGCGAGGAGTCTATCGATGCACGACTATCAAACTCTCCGACTGGAAGCCCAGGGCGCCGTCCTGTTCGTCACCATTGATGCGCCGCCGATGAACCTGATCGGGCCTGAACTCGTGCGAGATCTTGTTTCGTTGATCGAGGTGCTGGATCGCGGCGAGCCTTACCGTGTCGCGGTCTTCCGTAGCGCCGATCCGGACTTCTTCATCTCGCATGTCGACGTCACGAAGGTGAATGCCTATCGGGCGGAAGCGGCAAAGCTGACGGGTGAGGCTTCGATCGCGCTGCTGTTCCGCAGGCTTGCCGAGACGAAGGCAGTCACGATCGCCCAGATCGAAGGCCGTGCGCGTGGCGCGGGCAGCGAGTTCGTCCTCAATTGTGATATGCGCTTCGGCGCGCGCGGCCGGGCGATACTCGCGCAGAATGAAGCTGGGTTCGGGTTGATCCCCGGCGGGGGTGGCGCGCAGCATCTTGTCCGCATGCTCGGGCGCGGCCGTGCGCTGGAGATCCTGCTGAGCGCCGACGATTACGACGCCGATCTGGCCGAGCGTTATGGCTGGCTCAATCGTAGCCTCGACAAGGACGAGATTGGATCGTTCGTCACGAGGCTCGCGCATCGCATCGCACGCATGCCCGCCTCTGGTCACGTCATCGTAAAAGAGCGGGTCAATGCAATCTCGCTCGCGCCTGTCGAGGATTTCCGGCGCGATTCCGATCTGTTTGGTGAAGGTGTGACCCAGACCACCGCCCAGCGCCGCATTCATGATGCGATCGGACGCGGATTCCAGTCGCGTGAGGCGGAAATTGATATGGGGAAACTGCTTGGAGATCTGCCTGATTGAAACTCCTTGAAGCCCCGAGCTCGACGCAGCGCAGCTTTAGCGTCGGTGATACGTATCGGATTAACGAATGTCCGATTTCGGGAAGCGGATAGGGGTTGTTGAACGTCCGCAATTGGGTCGAGCCGGTCGGAGCACCGTTCAGACGAACTCGACGCATTTTTTCGTCGCCACTATTTCCGGAGCGGTCGTGTCGTATCGCCTTCGATCAGCCGGAAATCCCTGCGCTGCGACGTGACAAGCCGTGCGGGGCTGTTCAATAGCCACACGACTTCTTCCGCCATTTCGTGAACGCCCTGATCGACGGAGAAGGGCAGCACGTCGATCAGACCGTTGCGCCCGAACGGCGGGCGGCGGCGCCGCGGCGGCGGATGACGCCCGCTGCGATCAGGACGAGGATGACCGCGCCCGCCACGAACAGCCAGGGCATGATCTTCAGCAGCAGTGGCTTCGCGCCGCCCTGGCGGGCTTCCGCGACCATTGCGGCGGTCACCTTCGTATCGGGGCGGCCGAAGCGCGTCAGAACGTGATTGGCGACGGCGGCCACCTGCGCGTCGTTCAGATCGGCGGCGAAGGCCGGCATGAACGCATGGCCGTCGGCGCCCTCCCGGTTCACGCCCGTCAGGATCGTCATGATCAGGTTCGACGGATTGATCGCGCCGGTCGCGGTGCTGTTGGCAAGCGACGGATAGAAGCCGTCCTTCGTGCCCTTGGCGTTCAGCTGGTGGCAGGCGCCGCAGGCGTCGGCATACAGTGTGGCGCCATCGGTCGTGCTGCTGTTTGCGAGCGCGGCCTGATCCTGCTTGTCGCCCACCTCATAAGCGGAGACGGGCAGTGGGCCCCGGCCGGTCCAGCCGAAGGCCGGGCGGGTTTCGCGCGGATCGCGGATCGGCTTGCCGGCTTTCAGATAGGCCGCGATCGCGGCCAGATCGTCCTGCGACAGATGGCGCAGCGAATGCTCGACCGCCTCGCCCATGCCGCCGGCGGCGACGCCCTTGCCGGGCACATGGCCGTTGCGGAGATAGGTGACGATCTCGTCCTGGCTCCAGCCACCGACGCCGCTGACGGGATCGGAGGTGATGTTGGGGGCATGCCAGCCGCCGATCTCGCCGCCGGACAGGGCCTGATCGCCCTTCTCTGCCATCAGCAGGTTGCGCGGCGTGTGGCAGGATCCGCAATGGCCGAGCGTCTCGACCAGATACTGGCCGCGCTGCGCCTGCTGGTTGAGCCCCTCGGTCGCCTTGAACGGCTTGTCCGATCGGAACATCCAGTTCCACGGGCCCATGATGAAACGCAGATTGAACGGGAAGGGCAACTTCGTCTTGGCCGGGACATTGTCCGCCGGCGCCACGCCCTTCATGAAATAGGCGTAGAGCGCGTGCATGTCCCCATCGGTCAGGCCCTGATAATCGGTATAGGGCATGGCCGGGTAGAGCTTGGCGCCGTCGGGTCGCTCGCCCTTCCGCATCGCGCGATCGAAATCCGCGAAGCTCCAGTTGCCGATGCCCGCCGTCTTCGAAGGCGTGATGTTCGGCGCGACGATATCGCCCATGGGCGAGGCGATCGCATAGCCGCCGGCATAGGCCGGGCCACCGGCCTCGGGCTCGCGATGGCAGGCGCCGCAATCGCCGGCGCGGGCGAGATATTCGCCGCGCGCGATCTGCGGATCGGGTGCCTGCGCCTGCAGGGCCGGCGCGCCGAGCAGGAAACCGGCGAAGACGGTGAGAGGAAGAGCGGAGATACGCATGGGCTCAGATCTCTCGCGCAATGATGTCGGCCGCCCGGATCGCGAGCGCGACACCGGTCAGCGTGGGATTGATGACGCCGGATGCCGGGATCACACCCGTGGTCGCCAGGAACAGGTTCGAATGGTCGTGCGTGCGACAATCGCCGTCGACCACCGAGTCCTTGGGGTCGGCGCCCATGAGCACCGTGCCCATGATATGGTCGCGATTCTGGAAACCGTCGCTGATGTCGATGATCTCGCCGTTCATCGTCTTGGCGAAGGTGTGGAAGTCATCGACCGCCACGGCGCGGCCGGCGCGCACATAATCGTCGAAATCATAGTGGACGGTCAGCGTCGGGATGCCGAGCGCGTCGCGGCGCGCGGCATGGGCCTGCACGCGATTGGTGGCGTGGGGCAGCATTTCGAACACGGTGGAGACGTCCACCCAGCGCGAGGCCTCGTCGCGGATGCGGCGGTCCAGCTCCGGTCCCATCACGCCCATCTTGATGAGGCGCGCGGTGACGGCCGGATTGGGCGCGTTGTTGGCCAGCGCATGCTTGATCGCGGCATAATGCTTGCGATGCTCGCCATCGCGACGGTTGAAGATGCCGCCCTGTTGCACGGCACCGCGACCGGGCCACAGCTGCTCGTCGGCCAGGAAGTGCATGCCGATGCCGCTATGATCCATCAGGTTGCGCCCGACCTGATCGGACGAGTTGGCGACGTCCGAGATCAGCAGCAGCTTGGGCGTCTCGAGGCCGTTGGCGGCGACGATGAAGTAGCGCGCGGTCAGGCGCACATCGTCGCCCTTGGAGGATTTGTAGTGGACCGCCGCGATCTTGCCGTCGGCGGCCTTCTCCAGCTTGTAGGCGGTGGCGTCGACGATCAGCTTGGCGCCCGCGCGTTCGGCATGATCGGCGTGGAAATTGCCGGAATACATGGCGCCGATCGGGCAGACGGGCATGCAATTGTTGTTGCCCGCACAGGCTGGGCGACCGTCATAGGGCTCGGTCACGCGCGCATTGGGTTCGTGCACGAAGTTGAAGCCGAGCGGCGAGAGGCGCGCCTCCATCCGCTGGAACAGATAGGTCTTGCCCTCGGGCGGCAACGGATAGGGCTTGGAGCGCGGCGGGAAAGCCGAGCCGCCCTGGCCGCTCTGATCCTGCTCGTTCGAGCCGACCACGCCGAGCGCTTCCTCGGCGCGTTGGTAGTAAGGCTCCAGTGTATCATAATCGATCGGCCAGTCGCGCCCGACGCCATAGAGCGTCTTCAGCTTCATGTCGTTCGGCAGATAGCGCCAGCAGGCCGCCGCCCAGTGCCAGGTGGTGCCGCCGACGAGCTTGAGCATGCCGGGCCGGAAATCGAACGGACCGGTATTCTCGAGATACTCCTCCTCATAGGAGGTGTGGGCCCAGGCCATGTTCGGATAGGGCGCATTGTAATTGTCGCGGCGCGAACTGTTGCGGCTGTTCTCGACGATCTTCCAGCGCGGGATGCGGATGCCCGCCTCCAGCAGGATCACGGACTTGCCGGCCTTGGCCAACTCATAGGCGGCGTTGGAGCCCAAAGCGCCGGAGCCGACGACGATCACGTCGGCATCATAGGTCTCTGCCATGTTATGCTTTCGAGGATTTCGGAGAGGAGGCGGAGCCCTGCCACTCGGGCTGGCCCTGCGGCCCCTTCGGAACGGGGATGCCGGCGGGCGGCTGGACCCAGTAATCGGTGCCGCCGCGCGCGAAGGTGGGGATTACCGTATTGTCGATCGTCGGGCGCCACATCAGTGCGCCGGCGAAGGTGACGAAGCCGGTATCGTCGGTGGCGCGGTGCGCGACGGGCGTGCCGGTGAAGCCGAGATAGAAAGCCGAGACGATCGTGGAGGCGGTCTTGGTCAGCGCGTCATTCTTGGCGAGCGGCGAGGCCATGAAGGCCGCCATCGAGGCCAGCTGCGCCTGCTTTATCGCGTCCGACAGCTTCTGCACGGCATCGGGGAAGTCCGCATCCAGCTTCACGAGCTGTTCCCACGCGCGGCCGACCGCACTGGCATCGTCGAGATGCGATCCGGTCACGAACCGGCTGATCTCGACGAAGGCGGTGCTGGGCGCACCGGCGGACGAGGGAGCGGCCGTGGCGATGCTCAGGCCCATTCCGGCCATCAGGGCGGTGGTGCCGATGCCGAGAAAAAGGCTGCGTCGCTTCAGCGAAAGCGAAGACGCTGCAGGCACCGCCGCAGTCTGGTCCATGAAATGTGTCCTGATCTTGTCTCGCCCAAAAAGGGCCGGGGGGCCATAGGCCTGCGGCTCTCAGCTTGCCAGACCGGCATCCTTCTCGATTTGGAGATTGTGTTCCGTCAAATCGCGAAGGATCGATCCAGCGCGAACTCGATCGTCGGATGTTTGAGGACTTCCGCGCGCAATTCTTCCTGCAGGAAGTCGGTGAAGGCGCGGATACGGGCTGGTTGGTGGCCGCGCGATGCGAACACGGCTCGGATCGGCATCGAGGGGGCGGTCCAGCCCGGCAGCAATTCGATCAGCCGACCTTGTTCCAAGTCCTCGCGCGAATCCCAGATGGACTTGAGCGCGATGCCGGCGCCGCCGAGACAGGCGGCATGGGCGGCGGCGCCATCATTGGCGAGCATCGTCCAGCCCACTTCGACCGTGATCTTGGTGCCGCCACGCTGGAAGCGCCACATCGTCACCGGCGGATCGCCGAGAACGATGCAACGATGATGCGCCAGATCCTGCGGTCGCTCGGGCGCGCCATGACGATCGACATAAAGGGGCGATGCGACCAGCACGCGCCGGTCCGGAGCGATCACGCGGGAGATGAGATTGGAATCGGGCAGGATCGCCTGCCGGATCGCCACGTCGATATTGTCCTCGACGATATCCAGCATCTTGTCCGTAGACAGGAGGTGGATCCGCAAATCCGGGTTGAGCGCCATCAGGCGACCCAGTCTCGGAGCGATCTGTCCGCAGGCGAAAGCCACCGTCGCCGTGACGCGCAGAATGCCCGAGGCTTCGGTGCGACCGGACTGGACGGCAGCCTGTGCCTCCTCGACGCGCGCGAGGATATCCAGAGCGCGGGGAAGCAGAGTCTGGCCGTCTGCCGTGAGACTTACGCTGCGGGTCGATCGGTTGACCAGTCGAGCGCCCAGCATCTGTTCCAATCGGGCAAGCCGCTTGGATACGACCGTGAGCGAAATGCCGAGATCACGAGCCGCCTGCGATAGGCTGCCCGAAGCTTCTATGCGGACGAGAACCGCAAGATCTTCCAAATGGGTCATCGCCGACACGCGATAGGCGCGCGTCGGTCCGGCGAGAAGAGCCGGCGTTCGCGGATGCCGTGGAGAACGCGGCTGCGGCAGACTCTGCAAGACCAACGCAGGTCTGCTGAAACGGATATTCTAGAGCGGGAAACAGGATGGGAGCGGTGATCGCGCCACGTCCTCGGTCAAGCTCCTCGATGGCGCGCGCAAACGCGCCCGCCGCCAGAGAGGTGAACGAGCGGCCGAAGTTGGGAAGTCGATAGAGGGCTCGGACTGTCGGATCCTGGGTCTTTGTGGCGGCTATCCTGCAGCGGAAGGCCGCTAATCTAGCGCCGGTCGCCGCAGAAGTTCGCGCCTCCGATAGGTGCCGCTCTGGTGAGAGCAGTCTCCATTGTCCGGGGGCTGACCCTGGGCCCGATCGACATTTAGGATCGAACGGGCAGGCGACGCCCGGCATGTCGTGCGCGGAAATCTCGGCCGCATCGCAACTCGAATGGCCTACATAGGTAAGAATCCTGCCGCATTGTTCGGATAGGCGGGCGCGATGATCCCGTGGCGACGCCGCTCAGCCCGTTTCGGGGGCGCATCCCATGTCCGCTGGTTCGCGGCGGCGGCGTTCTTCCGTAGCCTCGTCTGGTGCTTCTCAGACATGGTACTCGGCTTCCACGCCCATGCCGAACTGGATCTGGCGGGAGAACTGACTGGCTTGCTGCTGGCGATCGTCGCCGGAGCAGGCGCGGTCAGCGATCTGGCGGTCGGCTGGGTGATGCGCCGCTTTGGCATTCGAGGTCGTGCGGCTCTCGCCTGGCAGCGCTATGCAATGCTCTTCTGCGGCGTCTTCTTCGTCCTGCAGTTTCTGCCCGTCCACGATGCGCGTTGGGTGATCGTCTGGAGCATCCTGTTCAGGGTCACTTTCGAATGCGTCGCCGTGCCGCAAGCGATGTTGATGGCGTGGCTGCCGGGCGATGCCGGCGGCGTGCGGCGGCTCGTCACCCTGAACGCGGCGATGGGCGCGGCAGCACGTCTCGCAACGGCGGGCCTGACTTTCACCATTATCGGCCGTTACCAAATGCCGTTCGAAGGACGGGAGGCCCTGCTCGCCGGCATCGTCGCTGGCCTGGCTATCCTCTCTGCGGACCATCTGGCAGCGATATCCGGGGAGCGCCAAGCGGTATCGTCTCCCGGCTCTCCGGTAGAGACTGATCTGCCGGAGGGATTCCTGCTGCTCGCGCTTGGCATCGCTTTGCATGCAGCCTTGCTCTATCTGTTGGCGCGACTGCTGATCTTCACGCCGTCTCCTGGCACGCCGATCCTGATGGTGGCGCTGACGGTAGGAATGACGATCGGGCCGTTGGCGGTCGCCCGCGTGACCACCGGGCTCAAGGAATCCCGGTTCGCGGTGACCATGTCCCTGCTGGTCGTGACGGCGCTGATTTCACTATGGTTGCCGGGCCTGTCGTTCGTGCGGATGGCGACGACGTCTCTCTACGGGGCGAGCCTGTCGGCATCTGCAACGCTGCTGTGGCACGTGCTGGCGGAGCGTGTCCGCAGGTCGGGCGACCCGGACCAGCGGAGCGGAGGCACCGCCTTCGCGCTGTTTGCCTTCGCAGCGAAGATGGGCATGGTCGTCGGCGGCTGGCTGACCGGCCGGGTGCTGGAGGGGTATGTAGCAGGCGAAGCGGCGAGCCGGTCGGCGATCCTGACCCTCATCGTCGGCGGCGCCATCGGCAGCGTGCTGCTCTGGCAACGCTTGGTCCGCGAGGCCGGCCGTGGCAGGACGCCTAGTCTACAGCAGGAAGAACTGGCTGTATAACGGCAGGCAGGCCGCCCCGATCGCGCCGGAAAGCGGCCCATGGGTTGAGACCTTGATCTCCGGCTGCGGCAGGTTGTCAGTGTAGGTCGCTGGTTGCGGCAGATCCGTGATCCGCTGGACGAGTTGCTCGCAGATCGGCAGCGGCAGGCGACCGCCGAGAATGATCGCGTGGGGATCGAAGATCCGCGCGAACAGGGCAAGCCCATCGCGCAATTCCCGCGCCGCCCGCTCGATCCAGCGATCCAGCGGATCGCAGATGCCCGGCACGAACGCGGTAAGATCGCGGAAGTCGCTCACGTCGAGCCCCGCGTCCCGCAGCGCCTCGATCAAATCGCTGCCCGACGGGCGCGGGCGATCACGCGGAAACAGATCGCCGATGCCACCGGCATTGCCGTGCGCTCCGTAGATAGGGGCGCCGTTCTGGACGAGCGCGCCGCCGATGCCGTGGCCGAGATGGACGAAGCCGAAGCTCGTCCGGTTGCGGCCATGTCCGATCAGGCTCTCGCCAACCGCCGCGCTGATCGCATCGCGCTCCACCATCACGGGCTGGGCGAGCGAGCCGCGAAACTCCTCCGTCAGATTGCGGGTCAGGAGCGACGAAAAGGTGGGATGAAGCGCAAACCGGTCGGGCCGTTCAGACCGATAGCCAGGCACGGAGACACCGACGCCGACCATCGCCGCGCCGATTCCCGGATGGCGAGCCAGCAGATCATGGCACAGGCTTTGCGAGGTTTCGACGATCGTCTCGAGTGCCGTATTGGCCAGCGGGGCGTCGATAACGGCGCGGATGTTGCCTGCCAGATCCAGCAGCACCGCATCGACCGTGGAGTGAGAGAAGTTGAGACCGATGGCGCAGCCTCCCGCCGCCCGCAACCGCAGCGGTTTGGCCGGCTGACCGCGTCCGTTGCGGGTCGCCTCGGTCTCTTCGATCAACCCTCGCTCCTCCATGCCCTGCGTGATGCGGGTCACGGAGGCGCTGGTGAGCCCGGTGATATTGGCGATGCGCGCGCGCGGGATCGTCTCCCGCCGCCGGATCAGATCCAGAATCTGCCGTTCATTGGTGGAAAGCGGGGAGGGAAGGGGATGCGGCCGCATGCCCGCCAACCTGTGCACGCCCGCTAGCGGGACGCAAGCACGTGGGTGGCGCGATCGCTCACGAAAATGTCGACCGGCCGGCCGGCGAGATAATCACGATAGACGCCGCTTCCTGCCTTCCGGGCATGATCGTCCAGCGTGCCGGTGGGAACCGGCATCATCGCATCGGTCACGATCGGCACGCCAGCCGCATGGACCGCCCGGAACAGGGAGGCAGGCGCAAAGGTCGGGATATAGGCCGTCATCGGATGGCCGCCGGCCATCGCCCGATAGGTCGAGAATGCGTCGATATCGGGCACGAAGACCGAGACCCGCCAGTCCGGATCGGCGGCGAACGCGGCACGCGCCATGGCCGGATCGAAGGTGAGGACCAGCACCCGATCGGTCAGCCTGTGTGCGCGGACGATCGGTATGATCGCTGCGGGGGACGTCTTCTTGATGTCCAGCATCAGATGGGCGCGCGGTTCCGCTGCAGCCCAGCGCGCGACGGAGTCGAAGGATACCAGCGTTTCGTCAGTAACTCGTCCGGTGCCATCCTTCAGATGAACCCGCGCGGCGTCGGCATCGGCGAGGGCTGCCAGCAGGCCATGGCCGTCGGTCGTGCGGTCCAGATCCTCGTCATGCAGCAGATAGAGCGTACCGTCGCGGCCGGGCTTCAGGTCCATCTCCACCATGGTCACGCCCTGCGCGATGCTGTGGCGCATTGTCCGCAGGCTGTTTTCCGGCTCGGACAGATCCGTCCGGCCGCGATGGGCAACCACGCGCGGCGCGGGCGGGGAGGCTGCGGCGGCCATGGCTGCCCCTATCACCGCCACCTGCATCGTCGCCAGAGCCGAGAGCATATGCTTCATTCCAATCCTCATACTGGCTGTCATCATTTCGCTACATAAAGTAGTTTAATGCCCCTTTTGTGACGAGGCGGCTTAGATCATCCGTCTAACGAGAATGACCCTGATAGGTCGCATCGAGTCAAATTTATCCTTCCATACGTAATTTATTGCCCGGCTAGCTGCCGGGACGTCGCACAGGAAAAGGGCGCTATGATGAAGTGGTTTCCCCGCCGCGAGAATGAAGGCCGACGGATGCTGCTGGTGACGGCAGCAACGATAGCGATAAGCGCGGCGACCGCTGCCGCTGCCCAGAACGCATCGCCTCCGGCCGCTACCGAGAAAGACGCGGACGATCAGGGCTCGGGCCGGGCCTTCTCCAGCACCAACCCCGAACTGGTGGTTTCGGGGCGCAGGACAGCGCTTGGCGGCGGCGCGATGAGCCCTGTGGATCTGCCCAAGTCCGTATCGATCATCTCGGATGCGTTCATCAAGGATCAGCCGGCTGGCGCCAATCCGTTCGGCCTCCTGTCCCTGGCGCCTGGCATCAACACCAACGGTCGCGGTGCGACCGGTCTGGATCGCGGCCAGATCTCGATCCGCGGTTTCCAGAGCAACCAGTTGGGCCTGTCGCTGGATGGCGTGCCGATCAATGACAGCGGCACGTTCAACACCTTCCCGCACGAATATGTCGATGCGGAGAACCTCAGCCAGATCTTCGTGCTACAGGGGGCCGGCGATGCCGAGACGCCCAATATCGGTGCGACCGGCGGTGTGATCGGCATGACGGTGCGCAAGCCTTCGGCCGACTTCCACGCGTCGGCCAGCTTCGCGATCGGCGAAACCGACTTCAAGCGCAGTTTCCTGCGCGTCGATACCGGTGATTTCGGCGGTAACCGCGCCTTCATCGCTTATTCGCACAGCACTGCGGGCCAGTGGCGCGGCGTCGGATCCAACCGCCGCGATCATGTCGACGCCTCGTTCGAACATGACATTGGCGGTGGCAGCACGCTCTCGGCGTCGGTCTTCTACAACCGCCAGAACATGCCCCCGTATCAGGCGATGACGAAGGACCAGATTTCGCAGCTCGGCTATTATTTCAACAGCTCGCCAACCTACGCCGCAACCGCCGCCGCGCAGAGCGGCACGGTACAGAACGACAATAACAGCGCCACCGCCGGCCAGCTGCAGCGTTCCAATTTCTGGGGCCTTCAGCGCTCGGTGTTCGAGAATGTGATCGTCTCGACCAAGGCGAACCTCAACGTTGCCGATAATCTGCACGTCGATATCCAGCCTTACCTCTGGTTCGGGCGCGGCCCTGGAGGCGGCGTCGGCACCTATCTGTCGGAAACCAACGCTGCTTTGCTCGGCAGCGCACGCGACATCAACGGTGACGGCGACACGCTCGACACCCGCCTCTATTCGAACCCGTTCGACCAGAAGCAGTATCGCCCTGGCGTGATCACCCGCGCGAAGCTGACCACCGGCGTGCACGAACTAATCGCCGGCTTCCATTTCGAGCGCGCGAACCTGCACGAGTGGCGTCCGTTCATCGAAGTGGATGCCAATGGCTTTCCCACCAGCACCTGGGCCAGCGAGCAATATGAGACGCTGCATCGCGCCGACGGCAGTATCGTCCGCAACCAGGACCAGCGGACGATCACTACCACCATCCGCCCGTTCGCGCAGGACGTGATCCATCTCGCCAATGATAAGCTGCTCGTCACCATTGGCGCGCAGTTCCCGATCGTGAAGCGGCACGGCACCAACTATCTGCCGCTCGCGCTCCGTACCTCGGGTGGTCTCATCGCGCCGGAATCGGTGCGGACCGAGCAGAAGAAGTTTCTGCCCAATGCCGGCGTGGTCTGGCACGTGGCGCCGGAACACTCGCTGTTCGCGTCGGTCGCCAAGACCTTCCGCGCCACCGACAATGCGCCGCTGTTCCAGCCGGGCACGAATTTCGACACGCTGAAGCCGGAAACCGCGATCGATGTGGAGGCGGGCTATCGCTATTCGGGCCCGTTCCTGAACGGCTCGGTGACCTACTATCACATCGATTACCGCAACCGGCAGCAGTCCGTGTATGACGTGGCCGTTTCGAATACGGTCGCCCGCAATATCGGCGACGTTCGCCTGCAGGGCGTGGAAGCGGAACTCGGCACCAAGCCGTTCCATCACGTCTCGGTCTACGCCTCGGGATCGTACAACGAATCGAAGCTGCTCGATAATCTGCCGGTCGGCATTGCCGGCCAGACGACCAACGCCCTGCTCCCCACCGAGGGCAAGACGCTTACCGACGTGCCCAAGTTCACGATCGGCGGCTTCGTTCGCTACGACACGGGGCGCATCTTCCTGCAGTCCCAGCTCAAGTATAACGGCCTTCGCTATGCGACGCTGACCAACGACGAGAAGGTGCCGGGCTATACCACGGTCGATCTCGCTGCAGGCTACAACCTGCCACAGGAATGGACCGGGCGCGCGAAAGTGGGCGTCAGCGTCAACGTCTCCAACCTGTTCGACAAGCGCTATCTCGGTGCGATCAACTATGGGCGCAACGCGGTGGCGGTGAACGGCATTGCCGCGAACGGACCGACCTATTTTCAGGGCGCGCCCCGCTTCACCTCGGTGCGGATCCGCGTCGACTACTGAGAATGGCGGACGCGAGGGGGACCGCCGCTCGAAGGCGGTCCCCCTCGCGTTTCTCCCTTGGCGTGGATGCTCGGCCGAGCCCGATGCGGCGCGCCGTCTCACGCCCAGGAGTGAGTGAGCAAGTGTCCGCTTCCGGGCGACGGGCGGATGCCCATGAACGGCCGCAAATGGGTCCTCCTCGTCATCTATTGCTCGGTGCTTACGGGCTCCGCCGCCCCGACAGTTTCCAGTTCGCCCACTCAGGAATCTCTCAGCAGATAGGAATTGCTTCAAGACACGATGTCCGCAGCGTTCGGCTGGAGCGGATTGACCAGTTGCTCGGATGGCGCTGTATTACTCCTACAAATGGAGGCGGGTGATGAGGGCGTTGGCACTGTCGATTATGCTGGCTGGCGGACTGGTTGCGGTTCCAGCTCCGACACGACCGGCAGAGCCGCCAAGAACCTGGACCGCGGACAATGGCAACGGCACCTTCACGAATCCGCTCTTCTACGACGAATTTTCGGATCCCGATCTGATCCGTGTCGGCGACTGGTTCTATCTGACCGGCACGACCATGCACGCGATGCCGGGGCTGCCGGTATTGCGCTCGCGCGACCTGGTGAATTGGGAGTTCGTTTCCTACGCGGTCGACAAGCTCGATCTGGGGCCGGAGTATCGGCTTGAAGGCGGCGATCGCTATGGCCGGGGCATCTGGGCGCCGAGCTTTCGCTACCACGACGGCACCTTCTATATCTTCTCCAACGTCAACGGGCGAACCGTCCAGATCTTTACCGCGAAGGATCCGCGCGGCCCCTGGACCCAGCGGGCGATGAAGCGGTCGCTCCACGACCTCTCCGTCCTCTTTGATGATGACGGGAAAGCCTATGTCGTCTGGGGCTATAAGGGGCTGCATCTGGCGCAGCTCACGCCCGACCTGACCGATATCGTTGAAGGCACGGAACGACAGATCGTGCCGACGGAAGCCGGGATGGGCGAGGGTGCGCATCTCTACAAGATCAACGGCAAATACTTCATCACGAGTGCCTGGTGGGATGGCCGTATGCGGATGCCCGCGGCCCGCGCCGACACCGTCTGGGGGCCGTGGGAGGTCAATCCCGCGATCAGCATCGACGAGGATTTCGGCCTCGCTCAGGGGTATCGCGAGGACGAGAAGGTCAAGACGCCGCCATTCGCGATCATCCCGCCGAACCCCGCCCCACTGGGGCGAGTCTCGCTGCATCAGGGAGGCGTGGTCCAGACCCCGCTTGGCGAATGGTGGGGCTTTTCGATGATGGACTATAATTCGGTGGGCCGCCTGCTCGCCCTGTCACCCATCACCTGGAAGGATGGCTGGCCGTATTTCGGATTGCCCGGCAATCTCGGGCGCACGCCGCGTACCTGGGTGAAGCCGAAAACGGCAGCACCGGTGCCGATCCATATGCCCTATGAGCGCAGTGACGACTTTTCGGCCTCGACGCTCAAGCCGATCTGGCAATGGAATCATGTTCCGGTCGACAATAAATGGTCGTTGACGGAGCGCTCCGGCTATCTGCGGCTTCATACGCTCCCCGCCACATCATTCTGGCAAGCCCGCAATAGCCTCACCCAGCGCGCGATCGGCCCACAGTCTCGTCCGACAGTCCTGCTCGATGGCAGCGGCTTGCAGCCGGGTGACGTGGCGGGGCTCGCGCTCCTGATGCAGCCTTATGCCTGGATCGGCCTTGAAAGGTCGGCCAGTGGAATGACCATCGTCCAGTTCGATCAGCAAACCGGCAAGAGCGTGCGCATCCCGACCACGGCGTCCCGTATCTGGCTGCGTGCCGATTGCGATTACATGACCGAGAAAGCGCGCTTCCGCTATTCCCTCGATGGCAAGCGCTTCGTACCATTCGGCACCGAGTTCACGATGGTGATGCAGGGACGCACCTTCCAAGGGGTTCGCTACTCGCTATTCGCCTACAACAGCAGCGGGATTGAAGGCGGGCATGCCGACTTCGATGCGATCGATCTATATGAGCCGCATCCGCACGGTCTGACGCGGCCGATACCATACGGGCGGTCGATCACTCTGACGTCGGTGCCCGACAAGCTCGGAGTAACCGCCGATGACGGAAAACCGGGGCTGGGCGCCCCGGCCAAATTTGAGGTTGTCGACATGAAGTTCGGGCGCGTCGCGTTGAAAACGAGCGCGGGTTACCTGAGCGTCGCGGCCGACGGCAGTGTGTCGGTCGGAGCAGCCCCCTCGCAAGAGGCGCGTAGCTTTCAATGGATCGAGACGCCGACAGGTGAATTGGTCCTGATGTCGCTTGTCACGAACCGGTTTCTTGGCGTCGACGGGCAAAGCCATGTGTTCCGAGCGGATCGGTCAGGGCCGCAGTCCGATGGCGGGGACGGTGTGCGGTTCAGTTGGCAGCCTTCGTAACACCATGGCGCGTGCCAACACGGTCCATGAATGGGCGTCCGGTTTTGGGAACCGTGGGAGGGCGGTGAATGGCGCTTTATGGGTCGCCTCCGACATGCCATGTTGGCGAATGTCGGGCTTTGGTGAGTGCCGGCTTGACCCTCACATGAGGGCTAGAAGCAACGGGCCTCGCCGGGTGGCAGCCTGAAGTCTGCCCCACGCAGGTGCTGGTGAAAGCGGACCGCTCAAAAAGTCTTTCTTTTCAGCGGATACAGCCAGCCCACGATCGTAAGGTACCGAAATGACAATCCGCTACCGTCGATTGGGTGTCATGGCCTTGGTGATGCCCTTTCGATCTCTGTAATCGGAAAAGGCCGCTTGGAGCCTGCGATCACCAAGCTATCTTCGAGGCATGACCCAGCTTCTCGACATCATGGCTCTGGCAACCCTGATTTGGTGCGGGCTGTTCGCCACCGTCCCCTCTGTACGCGGGCAGCCTCGCCGACGCGGTTATTTGGAGGCTCGGGCAGTACCGTCGAGATCGGGAGATACGCCCCGCAGCGGTGGCCTGAGGCCAGCCTTGGCCTATGCTCGCGCGAGCGCTCGCCGCATCAAATAGTTGGAACTGAGCCTAGGCCGCTCGAAAGCCGCTCGTTGCACCGTCCGATTGCCCAATGCCGCGTTTCCGCAGCGTACGCCCATCGATCCAAAGCGGTATCGTGCCAGATGCTGCGAAAGCGAGTGTCATACCGAGAAACTCGCTGTTCGGGAGCAATGCCGCAACCGCGAGCAAGGGGACGAGGAGCAGAGACCACATTGCCCAAGCAGGAAGATGCAGAAGCTTAAAACCGTTCCATAGCAGCCAGCACAATAATGAGGCTGCTATCAAGGCGCCTCCAATCTCTCCGATCGCTTCCGCCATGATGAGGATCATCCGCAAATTGCCGACTCCTTTATTGGCCGCATGCCTCGCACTGCGATGCAATTATCCATCATTGCCGGCTTGATGCTCGCTTACTGCCAGGCGAATGTCCGCTGATGTTCGATAGAACGTGTCATTGACCAGCTGAAGGCAACGCTTGTCCGCCAAATCCGTGCTTTCCAAGCGCAACGGCCGAACAAATGGCGCGATTGGACACGTTAAGCGACGTTCGCTTGCGGGCATCCGACAGCAGGGCATGAACGAAGCAGATTGCGCTCGTTTCATCTCGACGAACACGCAACGCGTTTGCGTCAGGAGGGCTACGTGGACGAGAAGATCGTTCTGAACTGCCCGGAGCCATGTCATGTCGAAGACCCTCATCGCCGACCTGTTTGCCGAAACGCTCCACCTCGCTGGCGTCGAACGGATCTATGGGGTGGTGGGCGACAGCCTGAACGGTCTGACGGATAGCGTGCGGCGGCAGGGCAAGATTGAGTGGGTCCATATGCGCAACGAGGAAGCCGCCGCCTTTGCGGCAGGAGCCGAGGCGCAGCTGACCGGGCGGCTCGCGGTGTGCGCCGGGTCTTGCGGCCCCGGCAACATGCACCTCATCAACGGGCTGTACGACTGCAACCGGACGCGCGTGCCGGTTCTCGCGATTGCCGCGCAGGTGCCGAGCGGCGAGATCGGGTCGAACTATTTCCAGGAAACGCGGCCGGAAGCCATATTCCGGGAATGCAGCGTCTATTGTGAGACGATCTCCGACGCGGACCAGATGCCGCGGACGTTGGAGACGGCGATCCGCGCAGCGGTCGGCCACCGCGGCGTTTCGGTCGTCGCCATGCCCGGTGACGTGGCGCTGCGTCCAACGACAGGCACGCTGGCACGATCCACCGGTGCGTTGCTTCCGCCGCCATCGACAACGGTTCCTGCGGACGCAGACCTGGCGTCATTGGCGGCGATGCTGAACGGCGCGAAGGTCACGATCCTGGCCGGGCGAGGATGCCGGGCAGCGCATGCGGAACTGGTGAAGGTCGCCGAACTACTCCAGGCGCCGGTCGTCCATGCTCTCGGCGGCAAGGAATTCGTCGAATACGACAATCCCTACGATGTCGGCATGACGGGGTTGATCGGATTCTCCAGCGGTTATGATGCAATGATGGCGTGCGACGTGCTCCTCATGCTCGGCACCGATTTTCCGTATCGGCAATTCTATCCTGTCAAAGCCAAGGTCGCGCAGATCGATCTCATTCCCGAAAATCTCGGGCGGCGGACAGCGATCGATATCGGGTTGGTCGGCGATGTCGGCGCCACGCTGCGGGCGCTGATCCCGCAGCTGATGGGCGAGAGTGATGGTGCCTTCCTGCAATCCGCGCGCGAGAATTATGCCGATGCTCGCAAGGGCCTGGACGAGCTGGCGCACGGCACGCCTGGCAGCGGCATACTCCACCCTCAGCATGTCGCGCGCGTCGTCAGCGCGCTGGCCGACGATGACGCGGTCTTCGCCTGTGATGTCGGTACGCCGACGATCTGGGCGGCGCGCTATCTGATGATGAATGGGAGGCGCCGGCTGATCGGATCCTTCAACCATGGTTCGATGGCCAATGCGCTGCCGCAGGCGATCGGCGTGCAGTCGGCCTTCCCGACGCGACAGGTGGTGACGTTGTCGGGCGACGGCGGGCTGGCGATGCTGATGGGCGAGCTGTTGACCGTGCGCCAACTGGGCCTGCCGGTTAAGATCGTCGTCTTCAACAATGGCACGCTCGGCTTCGTCGAAATGGAGATGAAGGCGGCCGGTCTGATCGAGACCGGGGTCATGTTGGACAATCCCGACTTCGCGGCGATGGCGCGCGCAATCGGGCTGCATGGCGTGCGGATCACGGATCCGGGCGAGGTTGAGGCCGGCGTGCGTGAGGTGCTCGCGCATCCGGGGCCGGCCTTGCTCGATGCGGTCACCGCGCGAACCGAATTGTCGATGCCGCCCAAGATCACGCTCGAGCAGATGAAGGGCTTCACGCTCTATATGGCCAAGGCGATCATTTCCGGTCGAGGCGATGCGGTGGTCGAGCTCGGCAAGACCAATGCCGGTCTCCTGAAACGGCTGTTCTAACGCAGCAAAAAGGGGCGGGGGCATGATACCGTAAACCCCTCGGGCACTTTGGCGGATTCTCTGGTGAAGGGCCCAAACGCGCCCACTCCAGCTGAGTATGGATCCTGGCGATCGCGGCGCTGCCGAGCCAGTTCCGATTGTTGGGCGGCGGTCATAGCCATTCCACCGCCTTCCGCGCGATTCCGGCTGCGCGAGACGCAACACTTTTTGATCAAGGAGCATTTGCGCGAGATCATGTTGCAGCGCACAAGGGGCGTGCCTTTTAGGCATCCTCTCCTAGATTTCAGGGCCGCTCCTTCGGGATGTGGCCCTTTTTTTTTAACGCGTGACGGAACGGCTCGTGTCGCCCGGCCAAGCGTGGCTGAGAGACGGGAAGGTGGGCTCAAGCGGCGGACAAAGCGAACTTCCGGCCTAGGCTTTGCGTGCGGCAGATGCCGGCGGTCTCTCGACGACATAACCGTTGAGGGCGATGGTTGCGGCGCGCAGAGCCGTCAGCCGTTCTGAGGAAGAGATTTCCAGCATCGTCCAGGCGAGCGCGGAGCGAAAAGGCGCACTTTCCGTCCAGATCCGGCTTGCGAGGGCGTCAATTTCACGGTCGCTCGCAGAGAGACCGTTCGAAACGCAACGGATCAAGGCTTCAGAAATACCGAAACGCATAATGATACATCCTCTCGCGTCGACACAGTCTCACCTGTAACGAGGTGGCGTGTCGTACTGTCTCGCCGATACCCGCCTCTCATGTCTGTCCAATGACAGCGCTGTTATAATGCAGGTCCACCAACGGGCCTTATCGGCCAATGAGAGGTGTGATGCTTGGCGTAGGCGCGGTGGCGCCCTCCCGTTCCGGCTGGAAATGCGACCGGCGTCGGCTGAGCGGCGTTAGCCAACGGCAAATTACAACTTTTCGGTCGGCTGCTCCTGTAGCGATCGGGTGGAAGCACGAACCCGCTGCGCGGGAGGGGTATGTGCGGCACGGTTGAGGTGACAGGTCGAGCGTTGCGCTCGGATTGAGCGCTACGGGAGGCAGGCAGAGCATCGGGGCTCCACGAGAAGGAGCCCTGTTATGACTAGTCTTATTCCGGTTGCCGTCAGCCCTCTGCGCCAGCGTCTCATCGACGAGATGGAGATACGGCGGTTCGGCCGCGAGACGCAGCGCAACTACCTTCGTGACGTCGGGCGGTTCGCGACGTTTCTGGGGCGCTCGCCGGACACGGCCACTGCCGAGGAGGTGCGGCGCTTCCAGGTCGAGCAGCTCGACCTTGGCGTGCCGGTGCCGACGATGAACAGCATCGTGTCGGCGCTGCGCTTCTTCTTCACGCAGGCGCTCGACCGGCCCGACCTGGCGCGCAAGCTGGTCCGCACGCATCATGAGCGCAAGCTACCGGTGGTGCTGAGCCAGGACGAGGTGGCGCGGCTGCTCGACGCGACCACGTGTCTGAAGCATCAGGCGGCGCTGTCCGTCGCTTATGGTGCGGGGCTGCGTGCGGCCGAGGTCTCGGCCCTCAAGGTGCGCGATGTCGACAGCGAGCGTATGCTGCTCCGGGTCGAGCGCGGCAAAGGAGGTCGATACCGCAATGCCATGCTCCCTGTCGGGTTGCTGGACTTGCTCAGGGAGTGGTGGAGGGTCGGTCGCCAGGAGGGGGTGTTGCATGTCGACGGATGGCTGTTCCCCGGACAGCATTATCTCAAGCCTCTCAGCACCCGTCAGTTACACCGCGTCGTCGTCGAGGCCGCCCTGGCGGCAGGTATCGGCAAGCGGGTCGGGCCACACACGCTGCGGCACTGCTTCGCCACGCACCTGCTCGAGGACGGGATAGACGTCCGCATCATCCAGGCGCTGCTTGGCCACGCCAGGCTGGATACCACCGCATTCTACACCAAGGTCGCCACGCGGACTCTGCGTAACGTGGCCAGTCCGTTTGACAGGCTGGGAGTGACCGCCATGGAGGGAAGGTCGCCTGGCGGCTGAGCTGGCGTGCGCGCCTCTCTCGAGGTCGCTGACATCTTCCGCGCCGCCGGCCCTCCATACCGGGCCGCTCATGCCGGGCACCTGAGCCTCGACCAGCTCAAGGTAATGTCGGCGATAGAGACCTGCCGAACCGCCGTCATGGGCGGGCATGTCGAGGCCTGCACCGACTGCGGGCACTGGCGGGTCGCCTATAACAGCTGTCGTAACCGGCACTGTCCCAGGTGTCAGGGGGCAGCCGCACGCACCTGGCTCGCCGAGCGCCAGGCCGACCTGCTGCCGGTCGGCTACTTCCACGTCGTCTTCACGCTGCCGGCCGAGGTCGCCGACGCCGCCTTCCAGAACAAAGCCGCCATCTACGGCCTGCTGTTCCAGGCGGCGTCCGAGACGATGACCACCATCGCCGCCGACCCGAAGCATCTTGGCGCCCGCATCGGCATGACTACCGTGCTCCATACCTGGGGTTCGGCCATGACCCACCATCCGCACATCCACATGATAGTGCCCGGTGGTGGCCTCTCTCCAGACAGAAGCCGCTGGATATCCTCACGCCCGGCCTTCCTCCTGCCGGTGCGCGTGCTCGGCAAGCTGTTCCGCCGGTTGTTCCTGACCCGACTGATGGCGCTCCACGAGGGCGGCCAGCTCGGCTTCTACGGCAGCCTCGCCCATCTCGCCGACCGGCGTGCGTTTCTGCGCCACCTGGCACCGGTCAGGAAGAAGCGTTGGGTCGTCTACGCCAAGCCGCCCTTCGCTGGTCCCGAGGCGGTACTCGCCTATCTGTCGAGATACACCCACCGGGTTGCCATCTCGAACAGCCGCCTGATCCGCTTCGACGAGACCGGCGTCACGTTTCGCTACAAGGACTATCGCCGCGGCGACGCCGACCGCCAGCAGGTCATGACGCTTGCCGCCGACGAGTTCATTCGCCGCTTCCTGCTTCACGTCCTGCCCAAAGGTTTTCACCGCATCCGTCACTACGGCCTGCTCGCTGGCGCTACCCGCAAGGCCGGTCTCGACACCATACGCCGGCTGCTCGGCGTAGCGCCGGCGTCCACCGACGATGTCGCCGTGGAGCCGCCGGATACATGCCCTCCATGCCCCTGTTGCGGCGGGCACATGGTCATCGTCGAGACCTTCGAGCGCCAACGCCAGCCTCGCGCACCACCGGCGCCTGCAATGCCGCCCGGGATACGTGCGCCATGACCCGGCATGGCCCGACCCCAACCAATCTCGCGGTGCTTGCATCTGCGGAAGCAGCCGAGCCTGTGCCGGTCTCTGTCAGGGCTGCCGGAACAGCCCATGAAACCCGGCCACCGCCATCTGCGAATATCTCTCGCCGCCCAAATTCAGCCGGTCCGCATTGGCGGACACGCCCATGCCTGCCGTGTCGCCCCAACCCTGAGGCAGGGCTAAAACCGAAAACCCCATAGCGCACCGCCTGCAGCCCGCGGGTTCGTGCTTCCACGACTTTCGTACGCCTGCCGGCGCCCGAAACTCTTCAGGTGAGCGGCACGGCCGCTTTGGAGCAGGTAACTGAGATAAACAGCCGCGCATTCATCTGCTTGCAGAGTTTGGCAGAGCGTAACGCCCCGATTTCGTTTTGACGATCGTGCCACGCCGAACGAGCTGGCTCAGATATTGGCGGGAGATGCCGAGGCGCTCGATCTCGTAACGGTGCAGTGATCCTCTCTTGTACAATAACATCTCGACCTTCGATCGCAGCGTACTGCCGATCGGCGAAATATCTGCAAGGTTGGTATCGACGCTGCCGTAGCTCGCTTCTGTGGTCACTCTGCTCCGGAATATGCGGATCTTGGCGATCGCGCCCGTGACCGAAAGCTTTATGCCGAGTTCCAGAAGGTGATGCGCTGCGTCTTTCAGGGAGTGCCCGATGGCCTGCTCTGCCATCGGCGACTGGTGTTGCTCGCGACGCTGGCTCAGGGCCAGCATGCTGAGCAGAACTTGCTCCTCACCAGAGACATAGCCGGAGTTGGGCCCCAAGATCGCACGGCAGGGAAGAAGCGAAGAGCGTACGATCCGTTCGAGCGGAGATACGCGGTCCGGGGCGTCCGGGGTAGCGGCTGTCGACGCCTTCGCTGCCCTTAAGAGGGCGAGCGCTTGGCGTTCAGCAGGCGGCAGGGCCCGAGAGCTTTTGATCATCTGATCGGTACCCGCGCTCGACGTCGGGCTCTCTGGAGTGCGCGCGCTGGTAAAGAGTGGAGCCGCGGTCGGCGGCCCCACTCCATGGTGTCCAGTTCTAACGCTTTAGAAGCGCGCGTTGATGCCGGCACGGACGGCTGTCGGTGATGCGGGCGTGAAGTTGGTGTTGCTGTGTGCGAACTGGAAATAGCGCTTGTTGAAGATGTTCTCGACATTGACCTGCACGTCGAGAGTGTCGGTCAGCTTGTAATAGATCGCGCCATCGAAGCGGGTGAAGCCCGGCATCGAGACGGTGTTGTCGGTGGCCGCGAAACGCCGGCCCATATGGATGATGCCGACCGCCACGCCGAGCGGCTTGATCGGATCGAAGCGCGTCCACAGCGAGGCGCTTTGCTTCGGGATCATTGCGACGCGATTACCCTTAAGCACCGTGCCCGAGACGCTGTCGAGGAATTTGGCATCCGAATAGGTGTATGCGCCGACCATGCTGAGCTGATCGGTGATGTTGCCGGCGGCGCTGAGCTCGACGCCCTTGGTGCGCTGGCGGCCGATCGGGACGGTCGGTGACGCCGCATTGTTCGGGTCGCTCAGCGCCAGCACATTGTCGCGATCCAGCTGGAAGATGGCGGCCTGCAGGTTGAAGCCGGGCAGCACGTCCCATTTCGCGCCGAGCTCGTAATTCTGGTACTTTTCCGGTGCGAGGCTTTGCGTGGAGATGGTCAAACCGGTCAGCTGATCGCCGCCGCGCGGCAGATACGTCTTGGAGAAGGACGCGTAGATCGAGGCCTGTTCAATCGGCTTAAAGATCAGGCCGGCACGCGGTGACCAGAGATTGTCGGTCGTCTTGAAATCGCGCTGCTGCGTGGCGGGGAATCCGACCGTCCGCGTGTCGGTCACCTTGGTGACGAAATGCTCGTAGCGGACGCCGAGGATGATCTGGAACATCGGCGAGATTTCGATCTGATCCTGAATGTAGCCGGCGGCGAGATCCGTCGTGCCGTGATTGGCGCCGCTGCTGGCGATCGCGCGCCACTGGACATCCGGGCGGCGCACGCGGGGTGACGCGATCGTCGCGAAGATGGTCTGCACGCCCTGTGCGTTGGTGGCCGTCGGGAAGAAGCCCTCGAGGCGGATATTGTCCGTCTTCTGGTGGCCGAATTCGGCGCCGACCAGGAGCGTATGTTCGATCGAACCCGTCGAGAAGGTGGCGTTGAGATCGGTCTGGTTGATGAAGTTCTTGCGCTGCGTCGCCTGATTATAGGCCTGGATCTGAACGATCGTCCCCGGCGCATAGCTGCCGGCGGGGAGACCGACCGGATTGACGGACGCCGTCGTGTTCACAGTGCCCGGGAACACGTTCTGGTAGAATTTGTCATAGTCGGCGTAGCGCGTGCGGTTCCGGATCGAGACCGTGTCGCTGAACCGGTGCGCGATATAGAGTGTGCCCGCGTCGGTGTTCGTATCCGTCGGGCTCTCGTTCGGATCTCCGAAGAAGGCACCGCGCGGCGTTCGCAGCGGCACGTTCTGATAGGCCGAGACGCCGCGGTCGGCGACGCGCTCGTCCTTGAAATGCTCGTAGCCGAGCGAGATGGTCGTGGCTTCGCCGAGGGCGAAGGTCGCGGTCGGGTTCAGTCCCCAGCGCTTGTAATCGACACCGTCGCGATAGCTGCCGCTGTCCTGATAAACGCCGGTGAGGCGCAGCGACACGCCCTCGCTGACCACGCTGCCCAGATCGACCTGTCCGCGATAATGATCGAAGCTGCCAATCTCGACGCGACCGGCGAGGTGCTGCCGCCCGTCCGCGATCTTCGTGACGCGGTTGATGAGGCCGCCGACGCCGCCGCGTCCGAAGATCATGGCGTTGGGTCCCTTGAACACCTCGAGCCGTTCGATGTTGTAGAGATCGCGATAGGTCTGGATGTCATCACGCAGGCCGTCGACGAAGAAGTCGCCGGTGGTGGAATTGCCGCGGAAGACGAGCGTTTCGCGATTGCCCTCACCCTGCGCCGAATAGACGCCAGGCACGTAGCGGATCGCATCGCCGATGCTGTTGGCGGCCTGATCGTTGATCTGCTTGATCGAGACGATGTTGACGCTCTGCGGCACGTTGACGAGCGGTGTGTCGGTCCGGGTCGCGCTCGTGGTGTGCGAGATCTTGTAAGAGCTGTCGGTCTCGTCGATCGCGCTGTCGGTGACGGTGACGCCTTGTAGTTCGACAGCCTTGCGTGCGGCTTCTGTGGTTTGCGCGCCGACCGCTTCCGCGAGCAGGAGCGTGGCCGCCGCAGACGACAGCAAGGCTGCTCGCGCACAAGCGATGCCGAATTTCTCGAAATGCATGATTTCCCCTTTTTCGATTGTTCGCTAATGCGAAACATTCTCACTCGAATGGGGCCGATAACTGCATGCCTTGCACTGTAAAATGCAGAATTGGGCAGCTTGGGACATTGTATATTGGTCCCAATCTTTCCCCAATGTTTGCGACATGTTTGCCGTACCCGTGCATGACGGGCGCAGGCGAATGAACATCTTGTTGCTGGAGGACGATGAGGCGCTGACTGCCTTCATCGCGCGCGGGCTTGAGGAACTAGGCCACCACGTCCATTGCGTTTCGAACGGGCAGGCGGCGGGCACGATGCTTATGGGCATGCGGTTCGATGTCGCGGTGCTGGACCGGATGGTGCCGGGCATGGATGGCCTGTCGGTTGTCCGGCTGGCGCGGGAGGCGGGCTGCCAGACACCGGTGTTGCTGCTGACTGCGCTTGGCGGGATCGAGGATCGTGTGCTGGGGCTGGAGGCCGGAGCAGATGATTATCTCGTCAAACCGTTCGCCTTTTCCGAATTCGTTGCCCGTCTCATCGCGCTGACGCGGCGGCCGCCGAACATGGTCGGCAACGATGTGCTGGCGTGCGGTGCGATCGAGATGGATCTGAAGCGGCGGACGGTCCGCCGTGACGGGCGTGCGATCGAGCTCCAGCCACGCGAGTTCAGCCTGCTGGAGCAATTGCTGCGAAGTCCCGATCGTGTCGTCAGCCGGACGATGTTGCTCGATCAGGTGTGGAACTTCGGGTTCGATCCGCAGACCAACATTGTCGAGACTCATATGAGCCGGCTGCGAAGCAAGCTGAACCAGGGCTTCTCCGCCGATGCGATCCGCACCGTTCGAGGATCGGGCTATATTCTGGCCGAAACCGGTGGCTGAAGCGCTGTCGCCCCGCACGGGCTATTTCTGGCCCAAGACGATCCGGGGGCTCGCAACCGTCGTCGCCTGTGCGTCCGCGTTCGTCACGGCCCTGCTGGGCGGGGCGACCTACGCGATCGTGCACGAGGAACTCGAACGGCAGATCGACCAGCGCGTGGATGCGGAGACGCGCACGCTGCTGAAATATTATCGCGAACACGGCTTCGAAGGGCTGCGTCACGTGATCCGCCTGCGCGACGATGATCAGCCCGCGATCGGCTATCTCGCCAAGCTGGATCGCGATGTCGGTCGCACGATGGGGTATATGCTCGTCGATCGCGCGGGGCGGCGGCAGGCCGATACGCTCCATGCGGTGATGCCGCCGCTTGGCTGGAGCCAATTCCTGACGTTTCGGCGCGGCGACGGCTCCACGGGCATAGCGCAGGCGATGAATACGGCGCTGCCGGGAGGCGGGCAGTTGGTGGTCGCGGCCGATCGCGAGATCATCGATCATATGGACGCCACGCTTCTGCGCCTGTTCGTCTCGGCGTTCGGCCTGCTGCTCGTGACGGGGGTATTGGTCATCTTCGGCTTCGGTCGCGTCGTGCAGCGGCGGTTGCGGGCGTTCGAAGGTTCGGCCCGCGCGATTATCGCCGGCGATATCGATCAGCGCGTCGCTGTCGACGGATCGGGTGGCGAATTCGATCAGCTGGCGCACGTACTCAATCAGATGCTGGACCGTATATCGCTGCTGGTCGCCAGCCTGCGCGATGTCTCGACCGCGTTGGCGCACGATCTCCGCACGCCGCTCAGCCGTGTCAGAGCACAACTGGAGCAGGCGGAGGCGCTGGCGACAGAACCACCGCAGCGGGCGTTGCTGGATAATATTATCGCCGAGACGGATGACTTGCTGGCACTGTTTGCCAGCTTGCTCGCGATCGCCGAACTGGACAGCCAGAATATACGGCGCCGTTTCGTCCGGCTCGATCTCGGGGATGCGGTCGCCGAGATCGCCGAGGCGCATCGCCCAACGATCGAAGATGCCGGCCTATCGCTGGAGGTCCATACGATCAGCGCGCCTATCCGTGGCGATCGCGCGCTTCTCCAGCGCCTCGTAGGCAACCTGCTTGATAATGCGCTCGTCCATACGCCGCCCGGCACACATATCTGCGTCAGAGTTGAGTGCCAGATGCGGCAGGTGATCTTGCGTGTGGCGGATAATGGGCCCGGCATTTCCACCGAGCATCACGCGCGGGTGTTTGAGAGACTGGCTCGTCTTGATTCAGCCCGGTCTCGTCCAGGTCATGGACTGGGCCTCAGCATGGTAGCCGCGATCGCTGCGGCGCATTCCGGGGATATCGAGATTAGACCCGGTCAGCCGGGGTTTGCCCTCAAGGTGCATTTCTCCCTCGCAACTGGCTAGTGGTCTTTCTTCTGCGAATGTTGTGTCGTTCAGAACGGGTGGCGGTGGGATCGGCGGCTTCCGATAAAACGGGTGGTGAGCGGCACGGCCGCTTTCGGGCGGTGTGGGCCGCCAGCCGGGTCCGCCTCACGCCCTTGCAGCAGCTAAAATCGAAGTGAACCGACGTCCGGTTTCGGGCTCCGCACAACCTGCACGAATGGCTCATTTTGGGTCTTGCAGTCGATAGTGTTCGAACCTGTTGAATAGGCACTCGATCCGGCTGGAAGGACTGTGTTTGACGCAGTCGTCGGATGCTTGAGTGTATCGTCAGGGGCTTGAGGCGAGCACTGCCCGAAAACCTATTCCGTCACGGTGTCGCTCATGCCCCCGCACTCGTCGCTTCGGCCTTGCGATCGCGCAGCAGGATGCGACCGGCGCGGGCGCCCGTCACCTTGCCGTGATCGACTTCGAACCTGCCGTTGACGAGGACGTAATCCATGCCGACCGCATAAGAGTGCGGTTTTACATAAGTGGAGGTGTCGCGCACCGTTGTGGGATCGATCACCAGCACGTCGGCGAAGTAGCCGGGCTTGAGGAAGCCGCGCCCCTCGAAATTGAAGACCGTGGCGGTCAGGCCGGTGGAGGAATGGATCGCCTGTTCCCACGTCAGGATCTTGCGATCGATCACATAGTGGCGGAGCTTGCGCGGGAAGGCGCCATAAGAGCGCGGATGCGCGGCACCGACGCCGAGGATGTGCAGTTCGCCATCCGACGACGTCATCGTCCACGGCTGCTTCATGAAGGTTTCGACATCGCCCTCGTTCATGTTGAACGAGATCACCATCGTCTCGTTGCCGCTGGCGAGCAGATCGAGCGCGGCATCGACGGGCTCCTTGCCCCATTTCCGCGCGATCTCGTCGAGCCGCATATTCTCCACCGAGCGATCGGGCGGATAATCGCGGATCATGAAGGCATTCGCACCGCCCCGGCGGCGGATATTGTCGATCATCTCGGTCCGCATGCGCGCGCGCGTCTCGGGATTTTTGATGCGATCGGCGATCGCCTTGGCGCCGCCTTCCTGCGCCCAGCCCGGCACGGTCGAGGCGGACAGGCCGGTGGACGAGGCCGCGTAAGGATATTGATCGGCCCACAGATCGACGCCGTCGGCGCGCGCCTGCTGCATCAGCGCGACGATCTCCTTCGACTTGCCCCAGACATCCGGGCCGATCGCCTTCTGGTGGGTGACGACGGCCTTGATCTTCGCCTCACGGCCGACCGTGATCAACTCCTTCACCGCATTGACCACGCCGATATCGTAGCTCGATTCGTCGCGGATATGGCTGATGTAGCAGCTGTCCTTGTAGGGGGCTGCGATCTTCGAAAGCGCGACCAGTTCCGCCGTGTCCGAATATTTGCCCGGTACGTAAAAGGGGCCGGTAGAGAAGCAGAAGGCGCCATAATCCATCGCCGTCTTCACCAGCGCCGACATCTTCGCGATCTCGGCCGGGGTCGCCTTGCGATTGGCGAGGCCCATCACGGCCGTGCGGACGCCATTATGCCCGATCATCGGCGCGACGTTCACTGCCGGGGTCCAGCGCGCGATAGCGTCCACCTGCGGCTTGAGATCCGCCGGGCCACCCCCATCGGGATTGAGCAGAATCGACGTGATGCCCTCGTACAGCAGGGGCGGCGCGCCCGCGAGTTGCTCGGTATCGATTCCCGGACGACCAGGGAAAACGGCATGATTATGAGGATCGATGAAGCCGGGGGTGACGTAACGGCCGGTCGCGTCGATCACGCGCGTGGCGGTGGCGGTTTCGGGGATCACGCCCACCTCGACGATCTTGTCACCCTTGATGGCGACGTCCGCCTTGCGGCGTGCATCGAGGCTGCCGTCGAACACGGTGCCGTTGCGGATCAGTACATCATACTCTTCGGCTTGAGCCGCAGCAGCATGCGACGCGAGGACCACCAAAGCGGAGCCGACCGCCAGCACATGCCGGCGTGCAGAGAATGGGGTGGTCCGCGTCATCATCGTTCTCCCGCTGTTCGAGCGAAGAAAAGCTAAAATGGCTGTCCGTTGTCGGCCAGCACTGAAGCGATGAAAGAGCATAGACGACCGTTATGGTTGGACTTCTTCAACGAGGCCCGTTTCGCACGCTTATGCTTGCGACGGAGACTGGCCGGACACCCCGCCAGCACCCGTCGCCCATCGCATTCTCCGCTCTTACAATCGGAAACGGGCTCCTACTCGGAAGGTGCGACCGAGCAGATCGTAGAGCGACTGATTGGTCGCGGGCGTGGCATAGGCGCTGCCGGCGGGGCCGGATGCCACCACGGGCGGATCCTTATCGAACAGATTATTGATATTCAGGAATAGCTCGATCGACTGGCTGCCCATCCTGATATTCTGCGAGATGGTCGTGTCGATATAGAAAGCACCCGCGATATGATTGTCGTTGATCGTGCGATTGGTGACCGTCGAGGCAGGGCAGGTGGACGAGCATTCGACGAAGCTCGTATCATATACGCCGGCGCTCACGCCGCGACCGATCAGATTGTACGTAAAGCCGCCGCGATTATAGGTGGCGGTGACGCGATACAGCCATTTTGGCGTGCCGCCCGATGCATTCGATCCAACCGTATCCACCGGCGCGTCGATGCCATTGTTGGAATAGTTTTCGAGATAGCGCGTCGCCATGCCGCGTAGCGTTACGCTGCCCGATCCAGCCCGCGTTCGATACGAGGTCTCGAAATCGAGGCCGCGTGCCTTTTGCGTTGCGAAGTTGAACGGGCTCTCGAACACTTGGAGGTTGGTGCCAAAAGCGTTGGGGCCACGCACGACCGCCGCACAAAAGGCCGCGATGCCCTCGTTACAGCGATCCACGACCGTCTGTGCGGCGACCGAGCTGATCGCGCCGTTGATCTTGATGTCGTAATAGTCGACCGAGAAAGCGAGCCCCGGAATCCAGTGCGGCTGGATCACCACGCCGACGCCCCATTGATCGGCCCTTTCAGGCTTCAGGTTCGCATTGCCTGCCGTGGTGCCGCTGAATTGCACGGAGGCGTTGCCTTGGCTGGAATCGATCAGCACGTTGGTTCGGGTGGATCCCGCCGTGTAGAGTTCGCCGAGATTGGGTGCGCGGATATCGCGCGAACGCGTCGCGCGGAAACGGATGTCGGAGATCGGCTGGAAGGTCGCGCCGACCTTCCAGGTGGTGACGTAGCCCGAGGTCGAATAGCTCGTCCCGCGCACGGCACCGTTGAGATCGAGCCCCTTGATGATCGGGACCAACGCTTCGAAATAGCCTTCCGTCACGTCGTAGCTGCCGAAGGTCGGGAGATAGTTACCGACGAACCAGCCCGTCTGATACTGGCTCTCGACGAAGCCGCTGACCTTCTCGCGGCGATGCTCGATGCCGATCGCGACCGAAACCGGGCCGGCCGGCAGGCTGAAGGCATCAGTCGAAAGATTGCCGGCGACGACATCCTCCTGGAAACGCTGTTTGCGATAGGGATCGCCAAGGACGTAATTGAGCGCCGCCGGGCTCGCCACGCCGATGCCGAGCCGGTTGAGCGGCACGCAGCCATTGGTCGGGGTGGTGAGCGAGGAGCGGCAGACGATCGTGCCTGCCGCTACGCCAAGCGCATTGCCTGCCGGCGCGAACACCGCATCCTGGGCAAGCGCGAGCCGGGCATTGTTGGTGATGCCCACGGCCGCCTCACGCGTGTCGGCAATGCCTTTCTGATAATAGACGTCCCAGCGCATCGTGCGACCGATCGCATCGAACTTGCCATTGCCGCCGACGACGTAGCGTTGCACTTCGCGCGTGGTGTCGTTGGTCCGGATGGGCAGATCGGCGTTGGTGGTGCCGAGCGTGAACGAGGAAATGCGGGCCGCCGCCAATTGCTGGCGCAGCGCCGCCGGAATGAAGGCGTTGTCCGACTGAATCGTGACGTTCGCCTGGTTCAGCTGCACGCCCAGCTGGCCGACGGTGTGCGAGCGCGCATAGGAGGCCTGGCCATAGAGGTTCAGCCAGTCGGCGACTTCGTAGCTGAGCCGGCCGAAGATGGTCTTGCGGTTCTCGGCGGGGTCGAGGGACTGATAGCCGTTGACCTGGGTCGATTGCCAATCGCCGCCGATCATCCAGGGGTCGCGGACCGTGCCATAGTTGAACTGGCTCAGCGCACCGCCCTGGCCGAACACGGTTCCCTTGAACGCGGTGTTGGTGATGATGCCGCCCGGCGTCGCGTTGCTCAGGCCCGCGCCGCTCACCAGCAGCCGCTCGGGCGCCCCGTTGCCCGCCGTGTAAGCAGGGTTGTTGATGATGTACCAGCCCTTGTTGTTCCACTTGCGCGGAACGCCATCGAGGCCCTCTTTCACCGTCATCTCGGCACTCAGCAGCGCATGGCCGCGCCCTTCCGCGAAGGATAGGCCGCCCGTCATGCCGAAGTTGTAGGAGGGGGCATCGCCATAACTGGTGATGCCGTACTGGGCGTTCGCCTTGAGCCCGGTGAACTCCTTGTCGAGAATGAAGTTCACGACGCCGGAGACGGCATCTGAGCCATAGGCTGCGGATGCGCCGCCGGTCACGACCTCGACACCCTTGATAAGTCCCTGAGGGAAGGTGTTGACGTCCACGAGGCCGGCAAGCGTCGATCCCACCGACCGTTGGCCGTCCAGCAACACCAATGTACGGTTGGCGCCCAGCGCGCGCAGGTTGATGGCGTTGATGCCGAACGTGCCCGCGCTGATCGAAAGGTTGGAATTGGCGGGCGTTGTGCTGCCGACCACCGAGGGGATCTGATTGACATAATCGGCGACGTTGACCGGGGCGGTCGCCTGTATGTCCTGCGTGCTGAGCACCGTCAGCGGGGTCGGCGCCTGATAACCGTTGCGCACGATGCGCGATCCGGTGACCACGATATCGCTATCCGGTTTTCCTGAAAGGGCGGCCGCATCCGGCGAGGCATCGCCAACGATGCCGGGCGCGGGACCGTCCTGCGTATAGCCCGCCTGGCTCCAGAGACATGTGGCGGTGAGTGCGAGACAGGACACTTTGGATGTCAGAATGGCCATGAAACCCCCTTGGTTGTCATGCCTTCAGATCGCGCGCCTCGCCGACGAGCCCATCCTCTCTCCGCCGTCCGGGTCGCGTCCGCGACCTCGCCATCGAGATATGACAGACAGATGACGCGGGCGGATATGCGAAGCGCTCGATTGTCCATAGTCGGCGGCTATGTCCAGGCGCCTGCCTCGTTATCGCAACCGATTTGAGATCGGTAGTCCACAGCTTTGCGGGACCAATTGGCCTTAGCTCGTTACGATGGTTGGCAGCGTAAAAGGGGGCGCGGGGAAAGAAGCCTTCGCCGATATGAACGGATGTCCGAAAGTGGGAAGAAGGCAGAGACTTCCGAATGTCCACAAATGGATCAAACATGCATCTGGACATGCCGTTTGACATTCCATTCGGCGTACCCGGGAGTCCGGATTGGGCCCGGAACAGGGGCAGCGGCATGAAGGAATTTAGGCAAGCGAAAATCATCAACGTCGCAATATGACGTTGGAAGGGTTCAACCGATTGTCTATCGGCGGGTTGGCGGTTAGCCACGGGTGATGCGCCAACCCAAGCCAGCTGCCTCGACCCCGCTGCGAGCTCCGACCTTCTCGCCCGTCAAGACGCCGCGTGCGTTCGAGATCATCTGCGAGCAGATCCGCAAGGAACTCGCCAACGGAACCTTGCGGACGGGAGACAAGCTGCCTCCGGAGCGCGAGCTGGCCATCCAGTTCCAGGTCAGCCGAAGCGCGTTGCGCGAAGCCCTGCGCAGTCTCGAGATGGCCGGCATCATCCGCAACATGAAAGGCGCCAAAGGGGGCGCCTTCGTGCAGTCCGCCGACCCCGAGCGGATCACGGCGGCGCTGCAGGACTATGTCCGGCTGGGCGAGATCACGCTGGAGGAACTGACAGAAGCGCGTATCGCGATCCAGGATATCGTCGTGCGACTGGCCTGCGTGCGCGGTAGCGAAGTGGATTTCGCCGAACTGGAGGCGATCGCAGAGCGGACGAAGACGGTTTCGGAGGTCGAGGCCCGCTATCAATGTGCGATCGATTATTATCGCGTTTTGGCGCGCGCGACCAAGAACCGGATTTTCGGGCCGTTCGTGGATTCGCTGTCCGCCATCCTTCACGAATTTGTGCAGGGGCCGGGCTACGAGACCTTGCAGGAGTCCCTGATCGAAGCGCGGTTCCGCCTCGTCAAACATCTGCGGGCTCGCGACGTGGAAGCGGCGACCGAGGAAATGCGCAACCATCTGGAGCGCATCCATCGCCATATCCGGAAGATCAGGAAGAATAGCTGACCGCGCGCGGTCTGGTTGGAATTGCCACGCGTTGACACTGCTATCACAAACTATAATGGTCAGACCATTATAGTTTGTGATACGGAGAGCACGAGTGAGTGAGAGCGGGCGGACGACGAGCGACGCCCTGGCGGACGTCCGGGTTCTGGATTTCACGGCCGTCATGGCCGGCCCGTTCGCCACACGGATGTTGGCGGATCTGGGTGCCGATGTGGTGAAGGTGGAATCGCTCGAAGGCGATCAGGTCCGCGCACGGCCGCCGCTGCGCGACGGGGCAAGTTCCTATTTCGGGCATCTCAACGCCGGCAAACGCAGCATCGCGCTCAATCTCAAGGCGCCCGAGGCGATCGCGGCGATCAGGCAGCTTGTTGCCGGCTTCGACGTGCTGGTCGAGAATTTCCGGCCGGGTGTCATGGCCCGGCTGGGACTGGATTATCCCACGCTCGCGGCGATCAATCCGCGCCTGATCTATTGTTCGATCTCGGGCTACGGTCAGACTGGGCCACGGTCGCAGGATCCGGCCTACGCACCGGTCGTCCACGCCTCCAGTGGCTTCGATATGGTCAATATGGACTATCAGGACGGCGCCGTGGACCGTCCGGCGACAAGCGGGATCTTCGTGGCCGACGTACTCGGCGGCACCCATGCCTTCGGTGCGATTCAGACTGCGCTTTATCAGCGCGAAAAGACCGGCGTCGGCCAGTTTCTGGACGTGTCGATGCTGGAGGCGATGGCGGGCATGCTCGTGTTCGAACTGCAGCAGGCCCAGAATGTCGCGCCGCGCCGACCGCTCTACACACCGCTCAAGACCCGAGACGGTTTCCTGATGGTCGCGCCGACGAGCCCGAAGAATTTCGAGCAGCTGGCGGATGCGGTCGGCCACCCCGAATGGCGCGAGGATCCCCGGTTTCGCACCAATGCCGATCGCAACGCCAACTGGTCGGACCTGCTGGCCGAGACCGAGAAATGGACGATCACGCACAGTTCCGAAGAGGGCGAGCAGATCCTGTCGCGCTTTGGCGTACCCTGCGCGCGCTATCGCAACGTTGAGGAGTTGCTGGACGACCCACAGCTCGCGGCGCGTAAATTCTTCACCGAAATCGGGGACGAGGGCGGGCGATATCGCGTGCCCAATCCGCCGTTCCGCATGTCGGGATCGCGCGCCGAAGCGCGTGACATGGTTTCGCGGCTCGGAGAGCATGGCGCCGATGTGCTGGCGCAGGAACTCGGCATGTCGGACGAAGCGATCGCGGCGCTCAAAAACGCCGGCATCATGGGCTGAAGGAGGGGCGACGACGCCCCTCCTCGCCGGGATCAGCGCAGCAATTCGCGCGCGATCGTATTCTTCTGGATCTCCGAAGAGCCCTCATAAATCCGCGTGATGCGGATATCGCGATAAAGCCGCTCGACCGCATAGCCCTTGCAATAGCCGGCGCCGCCGAAGATCTGCACCGCGCTGTCGACCGTGCGGCTGCCGGCCTCGGTCGCGAACAATTTGGCCATCGAGGCGAGCTCCCGGCGACGATCACCATTGTCGTAGCGCCAGCAGGCATCCAGCAGCAGCATACGCGCGGCGCGCATGTCGGTCGCCATCTGCGCCATATAATGGCGGATCGCCTGGAAGTCGGCGATGACGCCGCCGAAAGCCGGCCGTGTCTTGGCCTGGTCGATCGCCAGTTCCAACGCATATTCGCCCATGCCGACCGCGGTCGCACCGACGTTGAGGCGGCCCTCGTTCAGGCCTTCCAACGCATAGTGGAACGCCCGACCTTCCTCGCCGAGCATCGCTTCGGCCGGCACCTGACAATCGGTGAACGACAATTCGTACACGCCCGGCGTGGCGGTTCCCATCAAAGGGATCGTGCCGTCCACCGAGAATCCGGGTGTGCTGGCGCTCATCAGGAAAGCGGACATGCCGTTCCGGCCGGCCGACTTGTCGGTATAGGCATAGACGATCACTTCCTTGGCGTTCTTGCCGTTGGAAATATACGTCTTGCTGCCGTTGATGACCCAGCCGTCGGCATTGCGGACCGCAGTGGTCCGCATCGAGGCGAGATCCGATCCGCAATGCGCTTCGGTCAGCGCGAAGGCGATCGGGATCGTGCCGTCCGCCATACCGGGTACGAGGCGCGCTTTCTGCTCGGCATTGCCATGGTTCAGGATGTTCTTCGCGCCCGGGCCCATCAGCGGGCGAAGCTCGGTCCAGAATTGCGGGGGAAGGCGGGCGAGCTCGATCTGCACGACAGCCTGCGCCAGCGCACCCAGGCCAAGGCCGCCATATTCCTCGGGAAAGGCCAGCGCGAAATAGCCGTTGTCGATCAGCGTTTTGCGGATGATCGGATTGATAGTGCCTTCTTCCACGAACTCGCGCTCATACGGAAGGAGATCCGTAACGATCTGACGGGTGACCTCACGAAATTCCGCGACTTCTGCTGGCAGTTCAAAGTCCATGATCGGCGCTCCTTCCCGGTATCAACCCCAAGATGGGTCGATCTTTCGGAATGGTCCTACCATTGACGTTATCACGTCGTCTATTTGAAAATGCACGCTTATGATGGCAGGAAAGGGAATGGCGATCGCATACCCGACCCCGCGCGTGATCCGAGGCTGATCGGATGGCTGCGGATCCGTTCGATCTCAATCTGCGACACTTGCGGGCCCTGCTCGCGATACAAGAGACAGGCAGCATCACCGCCGCTGCGGACGCGGTCAGTCTCTCGCAGCCAGCGCTCACGCAGGGGCTGGCCAAGCTGGAAAAGCAGATCGGCTACGTCCTTTTCGAACGCCGGTCTGAGGGCATGGTGATCACCCCGGTCGGTACGATCGTGATCGAGCGGGTGCGCGCGGCGATCGATCATATCGCGATGGGGGCGAGGGGCCTGACCCGCGTCTTTTCGCACCCGGAGCGGCTCATGACGATGACGCAGCTGCGGGCCTTTCTCGCGCTGGCGGATGCAGGCAGCTTCGTGGTCGCGGCCGCCAACACGCCCTTTTCGCACACGGCCGTACACCGCGCCGTGGGTGATCTGGAGCAGGTGATCGGCGGGAAGCTGGTCGAGCGGCGCGGGCGCGGCGTCTGGCTTAACGCTGCGGGCCGCAAGCTCGCGCGCGGTATCCGGTTAGCTTTGGGCGAGCTGACGGCCGCGATGACGGAATTGGGCGTCGAGACGGAAGGTGAACTCATCGCCTTCGGTGCTTTGCCGCTCTCACGGCCGTTCCTGGCGCCGACGGCCATGGGACGTCTCGCGCAGGAACAGCCGCTTGCGCGTTTCGAGGTGATCGAAGGAAGCTGGCGTGAACTGGTCGAGCCGTTGCGCGACGGGCGGGTCGATCTGATCGTCGGTGCGCTGCGCGCCTTCGACATCACCGATCTTCACCAGATCCCGCTTTACGAAGACCGGCTCGTCATTGCGTGTGGCAGTCGGCATCCTCTGGCGGGGCCGCTCATGCCCGACCTCGATACGCTCGCTTCCTATCCCTGGATCGTGCCTCCGGCCAACACACCGCTGCGCCTGATCTGGGAACGGATGTTCGAGGGGCGTGACCTGCCCAAGACACCCATCGAGTGTGGCTCCGTCATGATCATCGGCCGGCTGCTCACGGAGGGGCATTTCCTCACCCTGCTGTCGCCCGATCAGGTCGCGCTCCAGATCCGTCTCGGTTTGCTGGCGCGCGTCGGACCGCCGCTGGACGACAGTTCCCGCATGATTGGCATCACGACGCGGCGCAGCTGGCGGCCGACGGCGATGCAGCGTCGCTTTCTCGAACTGCTCGGCGAGATAGCCCGGACGAGCAAGGACCGGCCGGTGTCCGATTGGATCGAAGATCAAAGCGAACAGACGGCCGAACCCTGAGTTCAATCCAACTTGATCCAGACCGACTTGGTTTCGAGATAATCCTCGATGTGATGCGGGCCGGATTCCCGGCCGAAGCCGCTCATCTTGTAGCCCCCGAACGGCACGCCGGGATCGAGCATCTGATAGCAATTGATCCAAACGGAGCCGGCGCGAATGCCGCGCGCCATGCGATGCGCGGTCGTGAGATTGCTGGTCCATACGCCGCTGGCCAATCCAAATTCCGTGGCGTTGGCGCGCTGCAGCGCCTCCTCGATCGTATCGAAACTTAACGCCGACAGGACCGGCCCGAAGATCTCCTCGCGTACGATCGTCATCGTGTCGTCGAGGCCAGTGAAAATAGTCGGTTCGATGAAGAAGCCATCATCATAGCCGACACCACTCATGCGCTTACCGCCGACCAGGGCCTCGCCACCTTCACGCGTGGCGCTCTCGATATAAGCGAGGATCTTGTCCATCTGCGGCGCGGAGACGACCGGGCCGATCTGGGTTTCGGGATCGAGCGGGTCACCGACCTTGATCGTCCGGGTGAAAGCCGCGAGCCGCTCCATGAATTCTTCGCGGATCGAGGACTGGACGAAGAGGCGCGTGCCCGCGCTGCAGATCTGTCCGGAATTGGCGAACACCGCCATCGCGGCGGCCGGAACCGCCTTGTCGAGATCCGCATCGGCAAAGACGATGTTGGGTGACTTGCCGCCGAGCTCGACGGTGACGCGCTTCATCGTGCCAGCGGCTGCGTGGAGAATCTTTTCGCCGACGCCGGTCGAGCCCGTGAAGGCGATCTTGTCGACATCCGGATGCGCGGACAGCGCAGCCCCGGCCGCCCCCTGGCCCGTCAGGATGTTGATCACGCCGGGTGGCACACCCGCCTCGAGGCACAGTTCGCCGAAGCGGAGCGCGGACAGGGGGGTCTGCTCGGCCGGCTTCATGACCAGCGTGCACCCGCTCGCCAGAACGGGGCCGGCTTTCCACACCGACATGCCGACCGGCCCGTTCCACGGGTTGATCGCGGCGACCACGCCGATCGGTTCCTTGAGTGTATGGCTGATCACGTCGCCCATCGCGGCATTCGGCAGCGTTTCGCCTGCGATCAGCGTGGCTTGACCCGCATAATAACGCAGCAATGCGCCGGCGCGTGCCTTGCCCAGCATGGTACGCGAATAGGGCGCGCCCAGATCGAGCGTGTCGAGCATCGCCAATTCTTCGTAATGATCTTCGACGAGGTCGGCGAGGCGCAGCATGATGCGCTGGCGCTCGACCGCCTTCATGCGGCTCCATGGACCTTCGAAGGCAGCGCGCGCGGACTTTACGGCGCGATCCACGTCCTGCGCGTCGCCATCGGCCACGATCGCCAGCAATTCGCCCGTCGCAGGGTTGCGCGTCTCGAACGTCTTGCCGGAAAGCGCAGGCACGCGCTGGCCGTCGATCAACATCTCCTGCTGGGGGCGATCCAGCATCGCCGGGCGGCGTGCGCCGACCTTGATCATCTCCATCGCATCTCTCCTTTGTCCGCCACGCTCAGGCGGCGATGTTCGATTTCACGGCGTCTTCAAGCACGAAGCCAGCGGCACGCTCGCCGATCATCATCGTCGGCGCGCTGGTATTGCCGCTGATGATGTCGGGCATGATGGAAGCGTCGACGACGCGCAGCCCCGCAATGCCGCGCACGCGCAGACGATGATCGACGACCGCCATCGGATCGCTGTCCGGACCCATCTTGCAGGTTCCGGTCGGGTGATAGGCCGTGTTGACGTAACGGCGCAGCGCGGCACCGACCTGCGCATCGCTCTGAAGCTCGGCGCCCGGCTCGATCTCCGCGCCCGAAAAGCGTGCGAGCGCCGGCTGCGAGACGATCCTCCGCGCCTCGCGGAAGCCCGCCATGAGGGTGCTTAGGTCATACGGATCGGCAAAGAAGTTCGGATCGATGATCGGCTTGTCCTGCGGGTTGGCGCTCCGCAGCCGCACCGATCCCGCGCTCTTCGGCCGCAGGAGCTGCACCAGTGCCATATAGCCGTGCGCCTTCGGGATCGTCCGCGCATTGGATTTCAGGCCGACGAGGAACGTCATCTGGATGTCGGGGCGGCCCGTGCCGTCGGTCGACACGAACCCGCCCGCCTCGGCCACGTTCGACGCCAGCATGCCGTCCCGGCGCAGCAGGTAACGGAAGGGGCTCATCGCCATGCGCGGCCAGGAGCGTGGCGACATGGCGTAGCTTTCAGCTGACGGGTTCTCCATCGCGACGTGGACGGTGGGATGATCCTGCAGGTTCGCGCCAACACCGGGCAGCGGCTGCACCACATCGATGCCGTGCGCGCGCAGATGATCTTCCGGGCCGATGCCGGAGAGCATCAACAATTGCGGCGAGTTGATCGTGCCGCCGCTCAGGATGATTTCCCGGACTGCCCGGATCGTGCGCCGCTGACCGTCATGCTCCACCTCGATCCCGACCGCTCGCCCGCGATAGACGACGATCCGGTGGACTATGGTCAGTTCGAAGACGGTGAGGTTCGGTCGCTTCAGCGCTGGATGGAGGAAGGCGCGCGAACTGCTGAGGCGCAGGCCGTTGCGCTGTTTGAGATCGTAGCGGCCGAAACCGTCCTGCCGCGTGCCGGCGAAATCGTCGTTGCGGTGATGGCCCGCCTCCACCGCGGCTTCGACGAAGGCGAGGGTCAGCGGATTGACCTCGCGCGGCTTCTGTACATCGAGTTCGCCGCCGGTGCCATGAAAGGGCGTCGGGCCGCCGGCATAGTTTTCGAGCGCCTTGAAGGCGGGTAGGACATCATCATAGGACCAGCCTTCGTTGCCGGCCTGCTCCCATGCGTCATAGTCGGCGCGCTGGCCGCGAATATAGACGCCGCCATTGATCGCGCTGCACCCGCCGAAGACCTTTCCGCGCGGGAAGTTGATCGTGCGATTGCCGACTTCGGCATTGCCGCTGAGCGCATGCTGCCAGTTGTATTTGGCATGGGGCAGCAGGAAGATGTTGCCGACCGGCAGCGCCGTCTTGATGTTGGCCGGCCACTTGCGGTCGGACGGGCCCGCCTCGATCAGCGCCACACGCACGGCGGGATCGGCGGACAGACGATTGGCCATGACGGCCCCGGCCGATCCGGAGCCGATCACGATATAATCGAAGCTTTCGATCACGCAGGTATCTCCCGGAGCAAAGCGGGAGGCAATCGCGACGGGACGTGGTTCCGTACCGCTACGAATGCCATCGCGTTGACGAACATGAGGATCGCGAGGATTCCGAAGAAGCTGGCATTGCCGCCGCCCAGCAAAGCCGCGCCGAGCAACGCGCTCAGGATCGCGCCAACCCGGCCAGCGGCACCCATCAGCCCCAATCCCCGTGCGCGCACCGCGGTCGGAAAGGCATGCGCACCGACCGAGAACATCGCAGATTGCGCTGCGCTGGCAAACAGGCCGAGCCCACATAGGGCCGCCAGCAACGGCGTTTCATTCTGGCCGCCGACGATGGGCAGAGCGGCCAGGAAAACGCAGATCCCGGTGCCGACCAGCGCCATGAAAATCAGGGGGCCACGCGACCCCATTCGAAGGATGATGGTCGCGGCGATCAGGGCGCCGATCGTGCCGCCCAGATTGAAGCTCGTCAGACCCAGGCTTGCCGTGGGCAGACCGAAGCCCAGGCCCGAAAGCAGCGTCGGCGCCCAGTTGAACATCAGATAGATCATGAACATGCCCGCGAGCATCGCGGCCGAGAGCGCAAGACTGTCACGCAGCAACGAACCCTTGAAAAGCAGGCTGGAAGGCGCGCGATCGGGGCTTGGTTGCTCGCAGCGCTCCGTGAGCGCCAGGTCCGGGTCCTCATGCCCCATTCGGCGCAGCATTTCGGCCAGTTCGGCCGTGCGGCCGGATGTGACCGCAAGATACCGTGGCGATTCCGGCAGGAAGAACCAGAAGAGGAGCGCGAACACCAACGTGATCGCGCCGCCCAGATAGAAGAGCGCCCGCCAACCGAACGGTGGCAAGATGAACGCGGCCGCAATTCCACCGAGCACGCCGCCGATCGAGACGCAGACCGCACCGAAGGTGACAGCCAGGCTGCGCCAGCGCGAAGGCGTAAATTCGGCGATCATCGCAGCAGCCGTCCCCGGGATCCCGCCCAGGCCCACGCCGGCAAGAGTCTTCAGGATCGCAATCTGTGCGACGGAGGTCGCCAGCCCCGTGAGGATCGTCGCGATGCCGAAGGTGATGACGCCGAACAGCAGCGCCACGCGGCGGCCGTACCGATCACCGAGCCAGCCCGAGGCGAGTGTGCCGACCCCCATGCCGACAAAGCCGAGGGCAAAGATGACGCCCAGCACCTCCTTGGCAAAACCCCATTCCCTGATGAGGGAAGGGGCAGCAAGGCCGAGCATCTGGTTATCGAGTCCGTCCAGTATCACGCTCAGTGCGATCATCAGCACCGCGACGATCTGGAAGAGCGACATCGGTAACGTGTCCAGCATTCGGCCGGTGCTCGTCTCGTCAGGTTCGCCTGCGAATGTCACTCTGTTCCTCTCAGGCTCGCCTTGATGGCCAGCATATCATTTTCATAAGACCTATTGGCCTGACCATCGGACTTTTCTGCCCAAGGTTGGGCATAAGAATTCTAGCGCTCGCATTCGTTTTCCGGGATTATAGTCCGGCTACCGGCATCAGACGTCCAGCACGAGCACGGGGCTCTTGGATCCCGAGCAGCACACCATGATCGATGTATTCGCGGCCTTTTCGTCTTCGGTCAGAAAATGGTCGCGATGGTCCGGCACGCCGTCCAGCACCTTGACCTGGCACGTGCCGCACACGCCCTCGGCGCAGGCGAAACCGATATCGACGCCTGCCGTCAGCAAAGCGTCCAGCATCGTCTCGCCTTCCTCCACGACGATCGTCTTGCCGCTCTTGGCGAGTTCCAGGCTGTACCCACCGTCGATGGCCAATTCGGTCTCCGCGGAGAAGTACTCGATATGGGCATGGCCTTTGGGCCGGCTTGCGTTGATCGCGACGAAGGCATCCAGCATGCCCGTTGGGCCGCAGCAGTAGAGATGCGCGTTCGCTGGCGCCCGGTCACAGATCTTCTTCAGATCGAGCCGCTGGCCGCCGGGGATGCCATCATAGGCGATCTCGACTTGGGGATATTCCTCGATACGATCGACATAGGCCGCCCGATCGGGCGTGGCTGCGACATAATGCAGTTCCCACGTCCGGCCGAGTTGCTCGAGGCGCGCGATCATCGGCAACATCGGCGTCACCCCGATTCCCCCGGCGATCAGCACGGTATGCTCGGCCGATTCCTCCAGCGGGAAATTGTTCTTCGGGTCCGAGATTTCGAGGATTTCGCCGACACGCCAGTTTTCGTGGATATGGCGGGAGCCGCCGCGTCCGTCGATCGCGTGGTGGACGGCAATCTCGTAATAGCCGCGGATCGCCGGATCGTTGACCAGCGAATAACTGCGCGCCAGACCTTTCGCGAGCTGAAGATCGATATGGGCACCGGCGGTAAAGGCCGGGAGACGTTCGCCTGCCATGGGCTCGAGGACGTAGCTATTGATCCCCTCCGCTTCCCAGCGGATGTTCCGAAGTCGTACGCGCATCAGCCTCTCCTCGCGGTGCGTTGCGCGCGATGGTCGAAGTCCGTGCGCGCCCTGGATCGGCGCGTCGGCTCCACCTCTACTCGTTTCGTCACCTGTTATGTCCTTGTTCGGGCCGGGCATGGATCGACCGGTCCGCGTTACTCGTCACTCGGCTGCTTCAGTTTCTCTGATCGGCCAGCGCACCGCCTTGGCGAGCGCGGCTTCGTAGGCCCCCATCAGACCGTCCGCGGGATCGTGGAGAAAGGAGCCGGCCCGCGCTTTGTAGAAAATGCTCGGATCCTCGACTCCGGGGCCCACCGTCCCCTTGTTGGACAAGGCTCGCGCCGCGAGCAGCAGGCGCCGGCGGACGCGCGCGATCATCTGATCGGTCGGCGCCAGATTTTCGAAGCTATGGTCCGTGATCGGTCCCATGCTCTCCGTTACCGCCTGATCCTGCATCGTGATGTTGGGGATGCCGGTGAACTGATGGCCATTGCGCTGGGAGTCGCGATCGATCGCCCAATCGTTGCGGATGTCGTCTGTCGAGCGCCACCGACCATACCAGTCGGTGGTGTTCGGTGCGTAGCTGATCTTGTCGTAGAGCGGCGTGCCGTCCTTGAGCGTCGAATTATAAGCCGGATTCCCCGCGTCCACGCCGCAGGTGATGTCGAACAGCATCGAATGCTCATCGTCGATCGGCACCCAGGCGCGCGCGATGGCCCGGCTCACGAAGCGGTTATTCGGCGTCTGGGTCCAGTGCGGGAACATGAAATGGGCGATGCGCCACGACATCTGGCCGTCATCGTTCGGGCGGTAGCCGCCGTACATCACGCCCCAATCTGACTGGGCAACCTCATATTCGGGTGCACGATCCAGCACCGTCGGGCGCATCGGATGGTCCGGCTCGAGATCATCGGCCTCGATGCCACCGACATGCAGGAAGCCGACATGGCTCGTGTCGATATCGCCTTCCAGAGCCTGGAGCCAATTGCAGTCGCGTTGCAGGCACCAGATCTCTGCGTCGGGCTCCATCGTCGCCTCGATCTCAGGCAGCGGCGGGGGGCTGGCCTGGTTCTCGCCCATATAGACCCAGATCAGGCCGTTGGCCTCATGCGTCTTATAAGCCTTGGCGTGGACCTTTTCCTTGAAGTCCATCCGCGCCGGCACGCTCGGCATATCGACGCACTTGCCATCCACGTCGAACTTCCAGCCATGATAGACGCATCGGATCCCGCTCTGCTCGTTGCGCCCGATGAACAAGGATGCGCAGCGATGTGGGCAGCGATGATCCATGATCCCGACCCTGCCGCTGGTGTCGCGGAAGGCGATTAGTTTTTCGCACATGATCATCAGGCGTACCGGATCGCCGTCTGCCACCACTTCCGACGACAGGAGGGCGGGCATCCAATATTGGCGCATGAAGGTGCCCATGACCGTGCCCGGGCCAACGCGGGTGAGGTCGGCGCTATCGTTCGACTGCATCTCGGCTCTTTCCAATGATCTCGATCGGTTGGGTGCCGGCTGGATTTGGTCCGTCGAGCCTCTCCAGCCTCGTGCCCGATGCAGTTTTGATAAGCGGACCTGCCATCGGCCGCTAGAGAGATTGACGGCGAGTACCGATCGGAAAGCGATCTATCCCATTAGAAAACCGGGATTGTTCTAATAACACCCTTGCGCGGCGGCCCGGCTTGTTGTCTTCACCCCCCAGAAGCGGCCCCGAGAGACCGCGACATTTTACCGGGGAGATGCAAAGGTGCAGACCAATATCGCTTTGTCTTCGGCCGCGCTTGCAATGGTGCTCGCGGCCCCGAGCCATGCCCAGACCGCTACGCCGACGCCAGCTGACGCAAGCACGCAGGCGCCAGCGGAAGCCGGGCCTGCCACGGCGGCAGGCGCAGTCACTGGAGACATCATCGTGACCGCCCAGCGGCGTGCGTCGACGGTACGCGAGGTGCCGTTCTCGATCGCGGCTTTCTCCGGTGAACAGCTTCGCACCCAGCAGATTAACAGCCCGGCCGCTCTCGTCGGCACGACGCCTGGAATCACGATCAACACGGCTGACAAGTCGCTTTCCATTGTCGCCATCCGCGGCAACGTGTCGACCTTTCGAACAGCAACTCTGGACACGCCTGTCGCGTTCTTCGTTGATGATGTCTATTATGTCTTCAACAACGATCTGAACTCGAATTTCTACGACGTCAGCCGCGTGGAACTGCTGCGTGGCCCACAGGGTACGCTGTTCGGTCGCAATGTCGTGGGCGGCGCGATTGCCGTCATCACGAACAATCCTGAGTTCGACACCAACTATTATGGCCAACTGACCGGCGGCAATCGCGGCTATTTGCGTACCGAGGGTGCGTTCAACACGGTGCTGGAAGACGACAAGATTGCGGGGCGCATCGCGTTCAGCACCGAGCGTTCTGACGGTCTCATCAAGGCGCCCAATCAGTCCGGTCGTTATGGCGACATGGACAGCTATGCCGCCCGCGGCAAATTGCTGTTCACGCCAACGGACACGCTGAAGATCGTCCTCGCCGGTGACTATAGCTATACGAGCGGTAATGGCGGCGCGATCTCGCTAGGGATTGGCGGCAATCAGGTCGTTCCGGCGACGTTTGGTAATTTCACCAACGCCGAGTGGGTGAACAATGATTATGCGCGCTCGCCTTACCATCAGCGGCTGCGAGGGGGCTATTTGCGCGGCGATCTCGATCTTCTGGGCGGCGTGCTGACCGCGATCAGCGGATATCGGATGAACAACAGCTATGCGTTGAACGACGACGTTCCCGTCGGCACCGTGACCCCTGTTTTCGGTCGCGCGCAGAATGTGCGCAATCGCAGCTTCACCCAGGAAGTGCGCTTCGCCTCCGCGCCGAACCGCCTCTCTTACGTCGTCGGCGCTTATTATCTGTCGGCCAACGTCTACACGAACAACCAATTCTTCTACAGCCCGCTGCCGGGAAGCTCGACAGCGGCTGCCGTTCGCCCGAACCCCAGCATCACCAACATCGATCGCGTGCAGAACGGCAATGTCCGCAGCGTCGCCGTGTTCGGAGAGGCGACATTCGCCGTGACGGACCGCTTTTCGCTCATTGCCGGCGGCCGATATACGAGCGACCGCAAGAAGATCGACTATCACGCTTTCTCTCTGACCGACCCCGGCACGATCCCGGGCTTCGGTTTTCCGGGTGAGGTATTCGCCTCGGGCGGCAAGACGTGGAACGCTTTCACGCCGCGCTTCAGCGCCAAGTGGAAGCCGATCGATGCGGTCAATTTCTACGTGACCTATGCGAAGGGATTCAAGAGCGGCGGCTTCGTCGACAATGCCTATCGCAATCCCACTATTCCCTTGGACCCCGAAAAGGCCGAGAATATCGAGGGTGGCATCAAGAGCCGCTTCTTCGACAACAAGGTCGATGTGAACCTTTCGGTTTTCCGCCAGAAGACGAAGAACCTGCAGAATTTCTCCGGCGCCGGCGGGATCGCGCATACCTATAACGGGACGCTGGTCATGCGCGGCGCGGAGTTGGAATCGGTCGTCAGGCCCGCTCCCGATGTCCGGCTTACCTTCAACTATACCTACCTCAAGGGGAAATATACGTCGCTCAAGGACCCGCTGGTCGTCGCCGATTATTCCGGAAACCCGGCGAAATACGCGCCGCGGAACGCGTTTGCCGTTGGCGCGAGCTATGATGCGCACATCGGAAATGGCGGGACGATCACGCCGCAAGCCGATTTCAGCTATTCGGATCGGATCTCGACGGACGATGCCAACACGCTGCGGCTCTATCCGAACCTGTACGACAAGACGCGTGGCCGTACGCTCAATGCGCGTCTGACCTATGAGGATCCCAACAAGCGCTGGACGGTCGGCGCCTGGGTGAAGAATCTCACCAACAATTATCAGATCCTTCATGCCGACGACATCACCGCTTTCCTGATACGGCCCGGCGCCGGCACGACATATTGGAAGATCTTCACCAACACGCCGCGGACTTTTGGCGCGACATTGACCTTTAAGAACTGACAACATCCCCTTTGGCGGGAGGCGTTCAAAGGCGCCTCCCGCCTTTTCTGTTTGGAGCGCCCCGATGTCCGATCTCGTCCTTCCCGCTAACGGCAGCTTCTCCTTCGCAGGACGGATCGCCATCGTGACGGGCGGTGGCTCGGGGGTAGGGGAGGCAATCGTCCGCGAAATTCACGCGGGCGGGGGTAAAGTTGCAGTGAGCGACATCAATCCGGCTGCGGCCGAGGCGGTCGCCGCCTCACTGGACGTTTCCGGCGCAACCGCATTTGCCTTGAAGCTCGACGTGCGCGAGAAAGCAGACTTTGAGGCCGCGCTGGCGGCGATCGTCGATCGCTGGGGCAAACTTGATATCGTGATCAACAATGCCGGTCAGGGCAAGCGCACGCCGACGCCCGACATAACGCCGGAGGAGTTTGACGAGATTTCGCGCATCAACATGCGCAGCGTTTTCCTCAGCATCCAGGTATTCCAGGATCACCTCGTCGCCAACGGCTATGGCCGGATTGTCAACATCACGTCGTTGGCGGGCCAGAATGGCGGAACGGTTGCTTCTGCCCATTATGCAGCATCGAAAGCAGGCGCGATCATGCTTTCCAAATATTTCGCGCGGCATCTCGCCGGAACCGGCGTGACGGTCAATGCCATCTCTCCCGGTCCAATCGACTCCGCTAAGCAACGCATGTCACCGGACATGATCGCTGCTGTCGAGGATGAGGTCCCGATCGGGCGTTTCATGGAAGTCGGCGAGATCGCGGCCGCCACGGCGCTGCTCGCCTCTGACCGGGGCGGATTTTTCATGGGCGCAACGCTGGACATGAATGGCGGGCTTTACCTGCGCTAAGCCGGAGCGCCTCCGACATCGTGGCATCGATCCCGATTCTTGAATGCAGGATCCGGAAAGTTATTTGGTCGCTTATCGTCGCACCTTTATCTTCCTGGCGAGAAGAAAACGGGTGCGCCGTCGGCAGCCTGGTGAGGTTTTGGAGAGCCCGCAATGTTCATTCGTAACGCCTGGTATATGGCTGCTTTCGCCAGCGAGATCGCACCCGGTAAGCAGATCGGACGTAAGTATCTCGGGGAATCCGTCGTGGTGTTTCGCACCGAGGGGGGCGAGATTGCGGCGCTCGAAGATCGGTGCAGCCATCGCGCGATGCCCCTGAGCGCCGGCCACGTCGATGGCAACGTCATCCGCTGCTGTTATCATGGCGTGGAGTTTGACAAGAGTGGTGCCTGTACGCGCATTCCCAATCAGGCACGCATTCCGGCCGCCGCGAACGTTCGCTCATACCCCGTGGTAGAGAAAGACCAACTTATCTGGATCTGGATGGGCGACGCCGCCGCGGCCGATCCGGACGACATTATCGATACCCCTGAGCATGACGATCCTCGCTGGACCTGGAAGCCTTTCAATTTCCACGTAAAGGCGGATTGGCAACTGATCGTCGACAATATCATGGATCTGACGCACGTGCCGTACATTCACGCGCGCACGATCGGCGGTAATCCCGAGCAGCATTATGGCGCGGATACGAATGTGGATTTCGACGGGCGCAAGGTTACTCTCATCCGTCACATGCCCAATTCGGTGCCACCGCGCTCTTATATCGACGCTGGCGGCTTCAAGGGCCGTGTCGATCGTTGGCAGGAGGTGCGGTTCGAGCCGGGCCGGGGGATGACGCTGCGCGTGAACGCCGGCGGTTGTGACGTCGGGACCGGCGCGTATGAGGGCAAGCGCGACAGCGGTTTCATGCTCGCGAACAATCATTTCGTTACACCCGAGACCGAGACGACAAGTCATTATCTGTGGACGATCTGTACGACGGCATCGAAAGAGAGCGGTGTCCCGGAAGTCCTTTTCGCGCAGTTCTTTGATACGATCACGGAAGATGAAGTCACGCTCGAACAGCAGCAGGCGCGCATCAACGAAAGTCCGGATCGAAAATTCGTCGGGATTGCCAGCGACGGCGCGGTCAATCAGACGCGGCGTCTGCTGAGCGGTATGTTCGAGGCGGAGGAAAGTATTCTCGTCGCGGCGGAGTGAACGATCGGTTCGCCAAGTAGTTTGAGACGATGTGAGGGCCGTCCGTTTGGGCGGCCCTTTTTTTGTCGTCCTGGTCACATGTGAACCATAATCGCCGATTGACAGAATATGCCGAAATATCGAATGGTCTGACCATTAAGGGAGATCGGCGAGATGAAGGTTCTGGTGCCCGTGAAGCGGGTGATCGATTATAATGTGAAGCCGCGGGTGAAGCTGGACGGCACGGGCGTCGATCTGGCGAACGTGAAGATGTCGATGAACCCGTTCGACGAGATTGCGGTCGAGGAAGCGATCCGCCTGAAGGAGAAGGGTGTCGCGACCGAGGTCGTGGCCGTCTCGGTCGGCCCGCAGAAGGCGCAGGACACGCTGCGCACCGCGCTGGCGATGGGCGCCGATCGCGCGATCCTGGTGCAGACGGACGACGAGGTCGAGCCGCTCGCCGTCGCCAAGATCCTGAAGGCGATCGCCACCGAGGAGGCTCCCGGCCTCGTGATCCTCGGCAAGCAGGCGATCGACGACGATTCGAACCAGACCGGCCAGATGCTGGCGGCGCTGCTCGGCTGGGGCCAGGGCACGTTCGCGTCGAAGGTCGAGGTGTCGGGCGAGAGCGTCGCCGTGACGCGCGAAGTGGATGGCGGCCTCGAGACGGTCAGCCTCAAGATCCCCGCGATCGTGACGACCGATCTGCGCCTCAACGAGCCGCGCTATGCGTCGCTGCCGAACATCATGAAGGCCAAGTCGAAGCCGATGGCCGTGAAGGCGCCCGCCGATCTGGGCGTGGACATCGCCCCGCGCCTGAAGACGCTGAAGGTGGCCGAGCCGCCGAAGCGTCAGGCGGGCATCAAGGTGGCCGACGTGGATGAACTCGTCGGCAAGCTGAAAGCTTTGGGAGTCGCCGCATGAGCGTCCTCGTCTGGGTCGAACAGGAAGCGGGCGCCGTGAAGGACGCCACGCTCTCCGCCGTCACCGCCGCCACCCAGCTCGGCGAGGTCCACCTGCTGGTCGCCGGTTCCGGCGTCGCCGGCGTGGCGGAGGCGGCCGCGAAGATCGCCGGCGTCGCCAAGGTCGTGGTGCTGGACGATGCCGCGTTCGAGCATGCGCTGGCGGAGAATGTCGCGCCGGCCGTGGTCGCGCTGATGGGCGGCCATGACGCGTTCGTGGCGCCCGCCACCTCCAACGGCAAGAATATCGCGCCGCGCGTGGCGGCCCTGCTCGACGTGATGCAGGTCAGCGACATCCTCTCGGTCGAGAGCGCCGATACGTTCACGCGCCCCATCTATGCGGGCAATGCGATCGCGACGGTGCAGTCGTCGGACGCGAAGAAGGTGATCACGGTGCGCGGCACCGCGTTCGAGAAGGCGGCCCGCGAGGGCGGCTCGGCCGCGATCGAGGCGGCGTCGGGTGCCGATGCGGGCCTGTCGAGCTTCGTCGGCGCCGAGATCGCCAAGTCGGAGCGTCCGGAACTGACGTCGGCCAGGGTGATCGTCTCGGGCGGCCGCGCGCTGGGCTCGGAGGAGCAGTTCCATGCGGTGATCGATCCGCTGGCGGACAAGCTCGGCGCGGGCGTCGGCGCGAGCCGGGCCGCAGTCGATGCGGGCTATGCGCCGAACGACTATCAGGTCGGCCAGACCGGCAAGATCGTGGCGCCGGACGTCTATGTCGCGGTCGGCATTTCGGGGGCGATCCAGCATCTCGCCGGCATGAAGGACAGCAAGACCATCGTCGCCATCAACAAGGACGAGGACGCCCCCATCTTCCAGGTCGCCGACATCGGCCTCGTCGGCGATCTCTTCCAGATCGTCCCCGAACTGACCGGAAAATTATAGTCCATGCACGAGCGGGAATCGATGGAGTATGACGTGGTGATCGTCGGCGGTGGGCCGGCCGGTCTCGCCGCGGCGATCCGCCTGAAGCAGCTGGCTTCGGAGAAAGGCGCCGAGCTTTCGGTGTGCATCCTCGAAAAAGGGTCCGAAATCGGCGCGCATATCCTGTCGGGCGCGGTGGTGGATCCGATCGCGCTGGACGAGCTGCTGCCCGACTGGCGCACCGACGGCTGCCCGATGGCCGAAGTGCCGGTGACGGAGAATCATCACTGGTTCCTGTCGAAGGGTGGCAAGACGGCGATGCCGCACCTCTTCACGCCCGGCTTCATGCACAACAAGGGCACCTATACGGGCTCGCTCGGCAATCTGTGCCGCTGGCTGGCGGGCAAGGCCGAGGAGCTGGGCGTCGAGATCTTCCCCGGCTTCGCGGCGGCCGAGGTGCTGTTCCACGACGACGGATCGGTGAAGGGCGTCGCGACCGGCGACATGGGCGTGGCGCGCGACGGCACGCACAAGCCCGATTACCAGCCGGGCATGGAGCTGCACGCCAAATACACCTTCTTCGCGGAAGGCGCGCGCGGGAGCCTCACCAAGGAGGTGAAGCGCATCTTCGATCTGGAGGCGAGCTGCCAGCCGCAGGTTTACGGCCTCGGCATGAAGGAGCTGTGGGACATCGCCCCGGAGAAGCATGTGCCCGGCCGCGTGATCCACACGCAGGGCTGGCCGCTGACCGAGGAGGTGGGCGGCGGCTTCCTCTATCACCAGGCGAACGGGCAGGTGGCGCTCGGCTTCGTGGTGGGGCTGGGCTACAAGAATCCGCACCTCTTTCCGTTCGAGGAATTCCAGCGCTGGAAGCAGCATCCCGCGATCCGCGCGATCCTGGAGGGCGGGCGCCGCGTGAGCTACGGCGCGCGCGCGATCAACGAGGGCGGGTGGCAGTCCGTGCCGACTTTGGCCTTTCCCGGCGGCGCGCTGATCGGCTGTTCGGCGGGCTTCGTGAACGTGCCGCGCATCAAGGGCAGCCACACCGCGATGAAGAGCGGCATGCTGGCGGCCGAGGAGGCGTATGCGGCCGTGACGGCCGGGCGGCAGGGCGACGTGCTGGCCGGCTACCAGCCCGCCGTGAATGCCAGCTGGATCTCCAAGGAGCTGAAGCTCGTCCGCAATTCGGAGCCGTCCATCGCGAAGTTCGGGCCGCTGATGGGCACGGTCTGGGCCGGCCTCGACATGTGGATGAACACTTTCGGGCTCGGCCTGCCGTACACGTTCAAGCATCACCGGGACTGTTCGACGCTGGCGCGCAAGGACCATGCGCGGCCGATCGACTATCCCAAGCCCGACGGGAAGATCAGCTTCGATCGTCTCTCCTCGGTGTTCCTGTCGAACACCAATCACGAGGAGGATCAGCCGATCCATCTGACGCTGAAGGATCCGGAGGTGCCGATCACGGTGAACCTGCCGCTCTACGATGCGCCCGAGCAGCGTTACTGCCCGGCGGGCGTCTACGAGATCGTGGGGCAGGATGTCGGCACGCCGCGCCTGCAGATCAACGCGCAGAATTGTGTCCACTGCAAGACCTGCGACATCAAGGACCCCACACAGAATATCAACTGGGTCGTGCCCGAAGGCGGCGGCGGTCCCAACTATCCGAACATGTAGCTCTGCCTGAAGATGGCAATTCCCGAGCGGGACGCCTGGGGATGAATATCGGGATGTCGCGACCGTAGGCGCGGGCCGTAGCGGCGCACAGGCGGCGATCGCGCTGCGTCAGAACAAGGTCGAGGACATGATCGCAGGGGCGGGATGTCTCTCGCGGCGGGGCAATCCGACGGCGCAGTATCGCTGCGAGAATTCGTCGTTGGGCGACATCAGCTTTCGCCCTGAAGCCGTGCGGCCCGCCCCATCCGAAACATGACCTGGGCACCAATGCCGGCGGCGAGCATCACACAGGCCGCCCACAGGCCGGGATCGCGTCCCAGGTTGACAGCCGCTGTGCAGAGGGCACCCATCGCCATCTGGACGAAACCGTACAACCCTGAGGCCGAGCCGATCATCGCATCGTTCGCGCCCAACGCTTGAGCGAGCGCGGCAGGGCCGGCGATCCCGATCCCCGCGGTGAAGAGAAACATGACCGAGGTCACCAGTGTCACCGAATTCATGGCGATCATCACGAACAGGAACAGGATGGCCGCGACGAGGCTGAGCAGGCTTCCCGTTATGAGCAGGCGCTCGGCCGTCAGACGCCCGGCCAAACGCCAGCCGACCACGGTTCCTATCCACAAGCCGCCTACGATGATGCCCATGCACACGCCCGTCGCACGCGGCGTCTGCCCCAACCCGACGAAGAAAATCCCCGGGGCGGCACCTATGAATGCATACCAGCTCGTCGTCGCGAACGCTCCCCCGACCGCATATCCCAGAAAGTGCGGCGTGAACGCCAGATGCAGATACCGACGCAGGATCGTTCCGGCCGGTTCTGGCAGGCCCGGCATATGTGTTTCTGGGAGCCTGAGGAACACGCATAACAGGCTGATGCTCCCCATCAACACGAGCAACGCCATAATGGATCGCCAGCCGAACGCCTCAGCCACGAAGCCTCCTATCAAGGGGGCAATGCCGGGACCGGCCGTCATCATCAGGTTCATGGTTGCCAGTCCGCGGTTCGCCCGAGCCGGCCCCATCGTGTCACGGACGACAGCGCGTGCGATCACCATTCCGCTGCATCCTCCGAGCGCCTGGACGAGGCGCGCCGCAGCGAGTGTGCCCGCGTCGGTCGCGGTCCATGCGGCGAGGCCGCCCAGCGTGTACAGCGCAAGCCCCCCCAACAACGTCTGCCGACGACCATGACGATCGGCGAGCGGACCGTAAACGAGTTGACCCAGCGCCAAGCCGACGACGTAAAAGCTCGTCGTCAGCTGCATTGCGGCGGGCGTCGCCTGTAAATCGGCGGCCGCCATCGCCATCGCCGGAATGAAGATATGTATGGCAAGCGTTCCGCTGAGCGTGACCATGCCCAATACCCACATAGGCGCGGCGTGTGCGGCAACGGAGCGGCGTGCGTCGTTCACGATACGCTTATCCAGACGACGTACGAAGCCAGGACGGTCCTCACGCCGCCGACGCTGCTGGAATATGGTTTCGTAATAGGGCGAGACAGATGGCCTGAACAAGGAGAACCACGCCCAGGACCGTGAAGAAAGCGGCTCCCCCCCAATCCACAAGATCGGCGCCGGCAAAGGCGCTCAGCATTGCGCCAAGTCGCCCGGCTCCCGCCATCACGCCAATTCCCCGCGCGCGCAGGCTGGTAGGAAATGCATGACTTGCCACGGCGTAGATGGTCGATTGCACGGTGCTGCCCGTGAGGCCCAGCACAAGCAGCGCCACCAGCAGGCTCGTAAACGCGCCGGGATTGATCGGCGATACGGCCAGTCCAGCGCAAACGAACGCTGCGATTATCGTCAGAGGAATCAAGACCCGACGCGAGCCTAGGCGCGTCATCGCGAAACCGGCGATGACCGATCCGACAGCTCCTCCAATATTGAATGCCGTAAGGCCGCTGTGCGTCAGCTCGAGCGCGAAACCGTTACTGAACAGCAACGTGGGCGCCCAGTTAAACATGGAATAGATCAAAAACAGCCCCATGAAGAGGGCTGCGCAGAGCGCGAGCGTATCACGACGCAGTTCCGAGCCGAACAGCGCGCGGCCCGGGATGTGCGTGCCTTTGCGATCCATCGCCAGCGTCTCCACGAACATACGCGGCTGCGACAGCCCCATACGTCCCAAATTCCTGGCGAGTTCGGCATGACGGCGCGGGCGCGCCGCCAGAAAACGCGGTGATTCCGGTAGCTTCCAGAGCAGAAAGAAGGCGCCGACGAGCGGAACGAGCCCGCCGACGTAGAAAAAGGATCTCCAGCCATGTGTCGGCAGGATCGCGGCGGCAGCGAAGCCGCCGATGATTCCGCCGATCGCCACGCAGATGATCCCGAACGAGATCGCGGCGGCTCGAAAGCGGGCGGGCATATACTCGCCAATCAAGGCGGCCGCCGTGCCGGGAACGCCGCCCAACCCAAGCCCGGCGATCAGCCGCAAAGCGCCCATCTCGAACAATGAGCGGGAGTAGCCGGTGAGCAGGGTTGCGATCGCAAAGGCAAGCACGCCGAGGACGAGTGCAATCTTCCGGCCGAAACGGTCGCCGATCCAGCCCGCGATCACGGTTCCCGCCGCCATGCCCGCGAAGCCGACGGCGAATACCGTGCCAAGCTCGACTTTGCTGATATGCCAATCGGCGATCAAAGACGGCGCTGCCAGCCCGAGGATCTGGTTGTCGATCCCGTCCAGCACCACAGTCGCACCGGTCATCAGCAACAGACCGAGCTGGAAGCGGGAAAAAGGAAGCGCTTCCAGGAGGTCCGCCGTCGCGAGGTCCGGATCATCCGATCCCGATGCGGGCTGATATGTCGCGCTCACCTTGCCTCCCAATTCCGTGTTGCTGGGGATCGTTGCGCCGTGCTGTGTCATCAGAAGGAGAAGTCGAATGCGGCGCCATACGTTCTGGGTGCACCTGGCACGCCGAGATCTCCCGTCGGGCTCGGCGAAACCTGAGCGTAATATTTCTTATTCAGCAAGTTACGAACGAAGCCGCGGATGGTGAATTTCCTGTCCGCGAACGAGAGCGAGATCTGTCCGTTCACGAGATCATAAGCGGGCTGTTTCACCCGGTTTTGAGGATCCCAGTAAAAGCTGCCGTTGCGATACCATGTCGCGCTCAGGCCCAGATCATGGCTACCGTCGACGGGGAATTCATAACTCCCCGAAACGCCGGATGTGAAGTGCGGCGAGAAGATGATATCGTTCCCGGAAAGATCGCCGCTGCTGAGAATATTGCCTCCGGCCGGGGCAGGTCGTGGAGTGAGAACCTGTCCTGCCGGAAAGCTGCGATACGTGGCATCCAGATATGCCATCGTCAGATGCACTTGCAGGTCGCCGAAGCTCACTCTTGGCGCGACGGTGATGTCGCCGTCGATGCCGTTGATCCGGCCCTTGGCGGCATTGAGCAGGATACTCTGCCCCGTCGCGTTGACAGCCTGCAGCTGGATATTGTCGTAATTGTAGTGATAGGCGGAGACGTTCAGCCGCAACTGGCGGTCGAACAGATCCGCCTTCGCGCCGATTTCATATGCGTCGAGCGTTTCCGGCGATACCGCAGGATTGAACGGGCTCGATGCGTTGAATACCCCGCTCTTGAAGCCGCGGCTGACGGACCCGAACACCAGGATCGATTGCGTGATCTGTTGATCGAGCGCGAACCGCCACGTGAGCTTGTCAAACGCGCGATGGGTCTGATCATGTGGTAATAGATCCGTGGAATTCAGCAGAGTCCCGGCAGGACGGGGATTGCCGGCAAGCGCATATTGCGCCGCGCTGATAGCCCGCGTGTCGCGCGTATATCGCAGACCGACAGTGAGATGTGTCGCATCCGTCAACGCGTAGGATCCTTGCGCGAAGGCCGCATAGGAATTGGTAAGCATTCGAGAATTGAGAATGAAATTTGTTGCTGGCGTGACCGTGCTTCGTTGCGTGAAATCAACCCAGGCCGCATTGGAGTAGAAATAGAAAAGGCCCGTCGTCCATTTGAGCCGCCCGACGCTACCTGCCAGAAGAAATTCCTGCTGCAGAGTCTTCGTGAGTTCGGGCGTTCGACCATCCACATATACGGTCGGGGTGCCGTCCTGATCCAAATTATATTCGAGATCATAATGGCGGAACGCTGTCGTTGACGTGAAGTCGGCCCAGCCGAGCGAATGGGTCAGTTTCGCCGATACGCCCCACGTTTCCTTTTTTGCGTAGATCGGCATGTCGCCGCTCGTGTCATAGATTGTCCCGACAAATCCGCCGCCGCCGACGGCACGAGTTCCGGGCAGAGGCTGGCGAGTGTTGCCGATATCGTTCTTTCCATAGGAATAGTCGCCGCTCAGTATCAGTTTCGTCGCCCCGTCGAGGTCGAACGCGAATTTGCTTCGAGCCGATCCTTCGCGATTGAAGTTCACCTCATTGCCGAGATTGAGATTTCGGCCCCAGCCCTTGCCCTGATAAGAGCCGTAAAGCGCGAGGTCGGCGGCGATGCCGGTGGTGAGGCCGCCTGCGACATAAAGTTGGCCGGTCGTCGTATCGTAATTGCCGTAACCGATCGATCCGCGAATTTGCTGCTCGTCGTTCGGCGTGCGCGTGATGATATTGATCAGGCCGCCCACGGCATTGCGCCCGAAAAGCGTTCCTTGCGGGCCGCGAAGCACTTCCACTTGATCCACGTTGTTTAGCGAGAAAATGTTCGCGCCAGCCGCCGCATACAGAATGCCGTCTACATAGACCGCCGTGGCGCCCTCGTCGCCGGGCGTCACATTCTGTGAGCCGACGCCGCGAATGGAGGGCGTGACCGAGTTGCGGTTCTGTGGCAATTGCAGCCCCGGCGTGACAGTTGTCAGAGCCAATGTTCCTGTCGCGCCGGCCTTGGTAAGCGCCGTCGATGTGATCGCCGATATTGAAATGGGCACGCGCTGCAACGATTCCGTTCGGCGTTGCGCTGTCACGACAATCTCTTCAAGGCCCCCTCCGGAAACCGGTGCCGTCGGGCGCTCAGCCGCTGCATCCGTCGCAGTAGGGGCGGCCGATGCGGGTGCTGCCGATGTCGCTGTCGCTGTCGCTGTCGTGGTTGAACTCGATGCGGGGAGGGCGACATTCTGTGCGGAAGCGGCGGAACCGACAAAGGCGAGCGCGGCGGACGAAACTGTCAGACAGCAATTACGCAATCGACATCTCCCATTGAAATTATGTTTTCACCGACTTGCGCGGCTCTTCCTTTTCGCGAAGCACGGACGGAAAAAGCCAATTATTTATTGGTCCATCCAATCCAAAAATCGGGATGCTATGGCCGAGTTCGATGCTGCACGTCGTCTCATGCTTTGAGGCCTGCGTCGTGGGAGACGCTGCGCGGGGCGATCCGTCGTGCGGAGGCGTTGCTCTGCGATGGGGATGGCTGCCTCGCGCTCGACAACCAGTTGCTGCCTAATGTGGCGGACGTGCTGCGCGCCTGGCCAACTTTCGCGATCGTGTCGAACAACTCAACGCTGCCGCGCGCCGACGACGCGCCCCTCGCTCCAAGGGCGGAGTTCGTAGAAGGCAGGATCCAACGATGATGCCCCATCGCTCCCTTCCGAAGCGTTCGGTAACCGTCGCAAGGTATATTTGCACGGTAAAGCATCGGTTCGCCGTCGTGGTTCGCCCCGTGCCAGCCAAACCGGCCTGACGTCTCCCCGGGCCTTGGATCGAGCGCGGAGAAAGCGGACTTGCCAGCGTTCCGTGATTGACGTGGTGCACGTGAAGCGCTGGTCACCAGCCAATATCCGACATCGCGCGAAACTCGTGAGATGGTTTGCTGATGATCTGCAGTGCGGCAATTTCTCTTTCGGGCCGGGGCGGCGATGTGGGTTTATTTCAATCGTCCAGCCAATCGGCTGTGATCTCGCCCCTATGTCCTTCCGGCGCCAGCGCGGCGCGGAGGGCTTCCAACAGAGGTGGGAGTGCCTGCGTGAAGGCGTATGGCGGGTTGACGATGAAAAGACCCGCGCCGTTGTATATGCCCGGCTGATCGCTATCGTACAGCCAATGCTCCACGACCATGAATTTGGGGATGCCGAGCTTGCGGAACTGCTCCTTCCACAGCGAATGCGTGGCGCGGTCTTTCAGCGGATACCAGATCACCGTCACGCCATGCGCCCATTTGCGGTAAGCGGCCGCGAGGGTGGCTGTGATGCGGGCGCGTTCGTCTGTCTGCTCGTACGGCGGATCGACCACCACCACGCCGCGCGGGGTGCGGGTCGGGAGCATCGCCAGCCAAAGCTCGTAGGCGTCCCGCTCATGCACGGCAGCTTGCGTGCCGCGCATCGCGCCGCGCAGGGCACTGGCGTCCTCGGGATGCTTTTCATTGAGGATCAGGATGTCCTGCGGGCGCAGAAGCTGCGCCAGAATGCGCGGTGAGCCGGGGTAGAGATGCGGCTCGGCCCCCACATTCACCGCCTGTACGGCGGCGCGATAGTCGTTCAGCAAAGGGTTCGGGTCGGCAAAGGCCCGCAGCACGCCCTGCGTGGCCTCGCCGGTGCGCTGGGCCTGATCGCCGTCAAGGTCGTAGAGCCCGCAGCCGGAATGCGTTTCGATCAGGGTCAGCGCGCCCTGTTTGAGCTGCAAGGCCCGGACGAGGGCGATCAGGAGGCTATGCTTCATGACATCGGCGCTGTTGCCGGCATGGAAGGAATGGCGATAATTCATTGTAGTCGAAAACCCTGCCGATCGGCCTTTGTACGAGCTGCTAGGCGCGGGCACCGAGCGCGAGACGATGGAAGCAACCCATCCGGATCTCGTACGAGCCAGGCGGAAAGCTTCAAAGCCCTTCTGTGCGAAGGCTCACACGCCAAACCGCGTCATCGGTCCTACGTGCCCCTGGTCATCTCGCCCGGACCAGACAATTCCTCGAACCGGCCCGGCTCGATCCCGGCAACGGTCCAGTCGCCGACCGACCAGCGCACCAGCCTGAGGGTGGGCAACCCGACCGCCGCCGTCATTCGGCGCACTTGCCGGTTGCGCCCTTCGCGGATGGTGATTTTTAGCCAGCTGTCGGGGATGAACCTGCGCTGGCGTATCGGCGGATCGCGCAGCCACAGGTCCGGCGCGTCAATGCGGGAAACATCGGCCGGCAGGGTCATGCCATCCGTGAGCCGGACGCCCTGCCGCAAGCGCTCCAAATCCGGTTCCTGCGGATCGCCTTCGACCTGAACAAGGTAGGTCTTGGGCAGCTTGAAGCGTGGATCGGCAATGCGCGCCTGCAGCCGCCCATCATCGCATAACAGCAGGAGGCCCTCACTGTCCCGATCGAGTCTTCCGGCGGGATAGACGCCCTTCACCGCAATGAAGTCCGACAATGTCGACCGAACCGTCGGCGATCCGCGGTCGGTGAATTGCGACAAGACCCCGAAGGGTTTGTTGAACAGGAGCAGCCGGGCCATCCCGGGCTCATATCGTTCGGTTGCGGCTCTGTCTTCAGCCCATGCCGTCGCCGGACAGGCTGCGCCCGCTGGACCCACCTGAAAGCTGTCGGTCGGCTTGCCTGCTTTCTCCGTCAGGATCGGTTGTTCGGCGATCGACCCAAACCTCCGTCGATCGACGATGGCAGGGTGCCGAAGCAAGGCGGGGCTTGGCGCGCCGCGATCGGGCCGGTCAGCAAGCGCGGGCATCGTTTGCGCCTTGGGCATCAACCCGCACCTGTGCTTCGGCACGGTGGGCATGCTAGTGCCGCCGCTATGTCGAACTCCCGAGGCAATGCCGGCACCGTAGATGTCGATGGCGTATCATATGATTGGCACCTTCAGCGCGAACCGCATTTGTCGGATGACGAAGGCTGGAAGGGAATGACGATTTCCCTTCTCCAGCAGGATGCCAAGCGCGAAGCATTGGTGGAATTTCCGCCGCCCAAGCGGCTGTTGAAGGGGTTGCCGCGCGGTCGTCTTCAACTCGACGACGCCACGATCTCGCGGTGCGTGCGCGCCGCTCTGTCGGCCGGTTGGGAGCCAGTGTCGCGCGGTAGGCCGATAGTGTTCATGGTCGACGCCGATGGGAATTGAGATGCCCGCGGCGGATGCGGCCCGCGTCCGACATGAACACGATTACGCGGAAATCGAAATCTGAACGAACGGCGGAAGTTGAGGCGCGGTCCCGGCTGATCCGGGCTGTCTCGTTTCGCACGGCTGTCATACTTCCATGCGATCTGCCGCGCATGGACGCCCCTTATCGCGCACGAAGCCGGTGGCTGGCCTCGCACGTGCTGCCGCACGAGCCCGCGATACGCGCGTGGCTGCGCCGGACGACGCAGGTGGCGGACTCCGATATCGACGATCTCATCCAGGAAACCTACGCGATCCTCGCCAAGCTCGATTCGGTCGAGGGCATCCGCGATCCGCGCCATTATGCGATGCAGGTGGCGCGCTCCGTGTTCCTGCAGGGCCTGCGGCGCAGCAAGATCGTCTCGATCGAGGCCATCGCCGATCTCGCCGCGCTCGAAGAGCCGGACGACATGCCCTCGCCCGAACAGCATGTGTTCGGCCAGCGCGAACTGCGGCGGGTGGAGGCGGCGATCGAGACCATGCCGCCGCAGGTCCGCAAGGTTTTCTGGCTCCGCCGCGTGCAGGGGCTCTCGCAACGCGAGACGGCGCACGAACTGGGCTTGGCCGAGCATACGATCGAGAAATATGCCGCACGCGGCATGAAGCTGCTGCTCGCGCAATTTGGACGTGGCGGAAATGTGTCGCCCGAGTCATCTAGGGTTCGTGATCTCTCTTCCGTAGGACCCGAACCGACGAATGGCCGATCGAGAACGGGCCGCTGACATCGACGACGCTGCGATAGACTGGGCAGCGCGGGCGGAGCGCGGCCTCAGCGATACGGAACGGACCGAACTCGACCGGTGGCTGGAATCCGATCCGCGCCGGCTGGGCGCCTATGTGCGTGCGCAGGCCGCCTGGATCCATGCCGAACGCGCGGTCGCGCTCGGCGCCATGCCGGAAGGGACCGGCGCGGGGGAGGCGGAGCAGCCCGAACCGATCACGCCGAACCGGCGACACCGTCCCGACCGGCGGATGATCCTCGGCGGCGGCGCGGCGATCGCGGCCTCCGTGGCGGCGGTCGCCTTCGTCGGGCGCGGGCGCGTTCGCACGCTGGAGAGCGGGGTGGGCGAGATCCGCAAGCTGGCGCTGGCCGACGGCACGACGATCATGCTCGACACCGATACGAAGGTGGATGTGGCGGGTGCTGGAGACGGGCGCCGCCTGACCCTGCAGCGCGGCAAGATCTTCCTCGATGTCGCGCGGCGTGGTGCGCGGGCGCTGGGGATCGATGCCGGCGGGCTGGCGATGGAGATGGCCGAAGGCGCGGTGGGCATTCAGGCGATGGCGGGCCTGCCCCTGGTCGCGCTGGTCGCGAAGGGGCAATTGACGGTTTCGCAGAGCGACGGCCTGTTCCGTGCGCCACGACGGCTGGACCTACGCGAATATCAGGAATTGTCGCTGGCCGACGGCGCGCCGCTGGGTGCGGGCGCCATACGCGCGATCGCCGCGTCCGAGCGGGATCGCTTCCTCGCCTGGCGGGATGGCATGATCTCGTTCGGGGGGGAGACGCTGGCCACCGCTGTCCGCGCCTTCGATCGCTACGGCACGGTGCGGATCGTCGTCGATCCCGAGCTGGCCGCGCAGAAGATCACCGGCCTGTTCCGCGCGGACGATCCGCGCGGCTTCGCAGCGGTGGCCGCGGCGAGCTTCGGCGGCATCGTCTCAGGTCAGGGCGAGATCGTCCGCATCCTCGCGAAGAAATCCCCTTCGGCATAGCCGGAAGCGCGGATGCCCAGACATCTTCCAGCGGAGGCCCGCTCCGAAGATCGAGTCCGTTAGGAGGAATCCCGTGATTCCCGCCAAGGGGGTAGGCGCGATCATCGCCCCGCTGCTGCTGTGTGCGCCCGCTTTCGCCCAGGCGCAGCTCCGGACCTTCGATATTGCCGAGCAGCCCGCCGTCACCGGCATTCCCGAATTCGCGCGGCAGGCGGGATTGCAGATCGTCTCGCCGATCTCGCAACTGGGCCATCAGAAGACGCGCGCCGTGCGCGGCCGCTATCCGGTCGATGCGGCGCTGGCGAAGCTGCTGCGCGGGACGGGGCTGCGCGTGGTGATGCACAGGGATAATGTCGTCGGTCTCGCGCTTGCGGAGAAGGCCGCCAGCACGCCCGAGTTCGCGGCGAAACCCAGACCGGCGGCTCTGCCGCTCCGCCATGCCCCGGCGACACAGCCGCACGCCGACGCCGCGCCCCAGATCATCGTCACCGGCACGCGCATCGCCCGGCCCGGACTGGAATCGGCGATGCCGGTCGCCGTGGTGGATGCGGCCTCCGCCAGGAGCTTCGGCTACAACACCGTCTATGGCGCGTTGACGCTCAATCCCGCGATCGGGCCGGGGCTCGGCATCGCGAATTCACAGGGCGACACCTGGGAGGTGGGCGTCTCCAACATCAACCTCCGCAACATGGGTGTGAATCGCTCGCTCGTGCTGGTGGACGGACGACGCTGGGTCTCGGGCGGGGCGCGGACTTCGGCGGTCGACCTCAACAGCATTCCCGATGCCATGATCGACCGGTTCGAGGTGGTGACGGGTGGCGCCGCTGCGATCTACGGCGCGGATGCCGTGACGGGCGCGATCAACATCATCACCAAGAAGAACGTCACCGGGCTGCATCTGTCCGCCACCAACGGCCTGTCGACACATGGCGATGCGAGCCAGCCTAGCCTGTCCGCCACCACCGGCTTTCGCTTCGGCGATGGGCGCGGCTCGTTCGAACTGGGCGGCACTTTCACCCACACGTCGCTGCTCCGCTATTCGGATCGCTACACCGATCGGGTCGGCTATGTGCCCAATCCCGCCAGCACGGGGCCGCATGACGGCATTCCGGACAATATCCTCGATACCAACATCCGCTATCTGCAGCGGTCGTCCGTGCCGACCATCTATTATAACAATCAATGGTATATCCTGAACGAAGGCACGCTCGGCCGCACGGGATACGATTATGTGATCACGCCGGGCGCGCTGGGCAGCGGGCATGGCGGGGCCGGCGCCACCGCCTTCGAAAACCATCTGCTGCGAGACAAATTGGTGCTGGGCTCGCTCTATTCGCGCCTGGCCTACGATCTGTCGTCCGCGCTCTCCTGGTCCGCCACCCTCAGCTACGCGCACAGCTATGCGCGTGCGCCCACCGTCTTTCCGGAGGCGCGCGACGACACGCGCGCCACCAACTGGTGGGGCGGCACCACCGGCGGGATGGCGACGCTGACGAACCCGTTCCTGCCGGACTCGCTGCGGCAGTTCATGCTGGCGAACGGCCTGACATCGCTGCCGCTGAACCGCACCTATTCCAATCTGCCGCAGCCGTTCGAGATCCATGAGCGGGATTATGGGACGGTGGGCACCGCACTGGACGGCCGGCTTTCAGGCAGGCTGACATGGTCCGCTTTCTTCCAGTTGGGCCAGACCTCGGACCACGTCACCACCACCAATATGATCCGCCACACGGAATGGCTGTTCGCGCGCGACGCGATTGCCGACCCCGCGACCGGCCGGCCGGTGTGCGCGAATGCGGCGGCGCGGGCGGCGGGCTGCGTGCCTTTCGACCTGTTCACGACCGAGCCACCCAGCCGGGCGTTCCTCGATTATGTCGCGGCGGATCGGCATGAGCGGCGCAGCAACGCGCTCTATACGGCGGGCGCCACCGTCAACGGCGGCCTTTTCTCCCTCCCTTATGGCGAGGTGAAGATCGCGGCGGGCGCCGAATGGCGGCGGGAGACGCTGTCCACGCGCGACGATCCGGATACGGCGAAGCTCGCGGACATCGTCTTCAAGCCCGGCGTGGATTATGTGCTGCATCCTGGGCTCGATGCGGCGCGCGATACGACCGAAGTCTATGGCGAGCTGGTCGTGCCGTTGCTGGGCGGCCTGCCGCTCGCCCACGCGCTGCAGGTGGAGGGCGCCTATCGCTTCTCTCATTATTCGGACGAGCCCGGCACGGGCACATGGAAGGCGGGGGCGACGTGGCAGCCCTTTCGCGGGCTCACGCTGCGCGGTGTCTATTCGCACAGCATCCGCATCCCCAATTTCGGCGAACTCTATTCGCCGCAGCTGATCCAGACGGTGGGCATCACCAGCGATCCCTGCTCGGGCGTGTTCATCACGCAAGGGCCCAATCGCGCCCGCAACTGCGCCGCCTTGCTGCCCGGCCTCGCCTTGCCGCTCCCCTATCCGAACACCAACGCCCCCACCATCTACCTGGGCGGCAATCCCGATCTCACGCCGGAGCGATCGAACAGCTTCACGTTCGGCACCGTGCTGCAGCCTCCCTTTCTGACGGGGTTCGATCTGACCGTCGACTATTGGGACATCCGGATCGCCAACGTCATCACCGCATTGCCCTATCTGAATGTCCTCAATCTCTGCGTCGATTCCAGCTCGGGCATCGCCAATTTCTGCTGCGGACTCGTCACGCGCGGCGCGAACGGCCAGATCGTCTCGATCCTCGCCAGCAATTATAATCTCGCGACGCAACGGGCGCGCGGCGTGGATTTCGGGGCGAGCTACCGCCGATCTCTCGGGCCGGGGCGGGCGCGGCTGCAGTTCAACGGCACCTATCTGATCGAGCAGACCAATATCGGTTCGCCCGGAACCGACGCCATCGATTATGCCGGCCAGTGGAATTATCCCCGCTTCCGGGCGACGCTGACCGCCGATTACTCGATCGGCAAGGTCACGTTCGGGCTCAACAGTCGGTTCATCAGCCGCAGCGCGTTCGACGTGACCGACGCTTCGGCCGAGACGCGGGATCCCAGCCGCGTGCCCGCTTATCTCTATCACGACGTCACGGTCGAGATCCGGCCCAGCGCTCGATACAGCCTGACGTTCGGTATCAAGAATGTCGGCAATGCGGGCATTTTCGGCCCGCTGCAGGATACCGCGCCCGGCCCCAACAGCTCGGGCGGCGTCCAGACCGGTGCGGCTTATTATGACGCGGTCGGCCGCTATTTCTTCACGAAGGTCGCCGTCAGCTTCTAGAGACGCTGGATTTCTCCTCAGTCCGGCGCCGAAAAAAAATTTCGAAATCCCTGTCCGGAAATCCGGTTCCCCGAACATCTCCCGATTGAAGCCTCGCAAGAGGCGTCATCGATCCATTCATCACACGATCATTCTGAATCATCCGGCGACTGTTCGCGCCAGATCATGCGCGTGCGCGCCTGATCATCTTCACCATTTGCGATATTCATTCGGGGGACACATGAACGGACTGTGGGGAAACTTGCTGCTTGCGGGCGTTTCCGTCGTATCTCTGGTCACGGCGAGCGGCGCTTCGGCGCAAATGACGTCCCCGGATATCGCCGGGGCGACGGGTGAGCCGGCGGAAGGCGAGCAGGCGTTGATCGTCACGGGCACGCGCATCGCGCGCCCCGAACTGCAGTCGGCGATGCCGATCGCCGTGCTGGACATGAAGACGGTGAAGGGCTTCGGCTACAACACCGTCTATGATGCGCTGACGCTCAACCCCGCGATCGGCCCCGGCATCGGCAACTCCAATTCGCAGGGCGAAACCTACGATGTCGGCGTTGCCAACATCAATCTGCGCAATCTGGGCGTGAACCGGTCGCTGGTGCTGGTCGACGGCAAGCGCTGGGTCTCGGGCGGCGCGCGCACCTCGGCGGTGGATCTCAACACGATCCCCGACGCGATGATCGATCGTTTCGAGGTGGTGACTGGCGGCGCAGCCGCCATTTACGGCGCCGATGCCGTGACGGGTGCCGTCAACATCATCATGAAGAAGGACATTACCGGCGTTCATCTGTCGGCGACCAACGGCATCTCGCAGCGGGGCGACGGCCGCCAGACCAACATCTCGGCCACCACCGGCCTGAAGTTCGACGACGGGCGCGGATCGTTCGTGCTGGGCGGCACCTATAATGAGACGACCCCGCTGCGCTATTCGGATCGCTACACAAAGCGCGTCGGCTATATCGCGAACCCGGCCAATACCGGACCCAATGACGGCATTCCGGACAATATCCTCGCCACCAACATCCGCTATCTGCAGCGTTCGGCCACGCCGACCTTCTTCTACAACAATCAGTGGTACATCCTGAACAACGGCGCGGTGAGCCCCACCGGCTATGATCGCGTGATCGCGGCCGGCGCGCTCGGATCGGGAACGGGTGGTCCCGGTGCCACCGGCTTCGAGAACCACTTCCTCCGCAACAAATCCGTGAACGGGTCGCTCTACAGCCACCTCAGCTACGAGCTGACCCCGGCGGTCACCTGGAACGCCACCGCCAGCTATGCGCACAGCTACACCCGCTCGCCCACCGTCTTCCCCGAGGTGCGCGACGATTCCCGCCCGACCAACTGGTGGGGCGGGACCACGGGCGGCGTGGCCACGCTCACCAACCCCTATCTGCCGGCCTCGCTGCGCCAGTTCATGACGAGCAACGGCCTCACCTCGCTGGCGCTCAACCGGACCTATCTCAATCTGGACCAGCCGTTCGAGATCCATGAGCGCGACAATGTGACGATCGGCACGGACGTCGGCGGCGCGCTGACCGATAAACTCAAATGGTCGGCCTTCTTCCAGTACGGACAGGTGATCGACAACGTCACCACCACCAACATGATCCGCCATTTCAACTGGCTGTATGCGCGGGACGTGATCGCGGATCCCGCCACCGGCCAGCCGATGTGCGCGAACGCCACGGCGCGCGCGGCGGGCTGCGTGCCCTTCAACCTGTTCACCACCGACCGGCCCAGCCAGGCCTTTCTGAACTATGTGCAGGCCGATCGGTATGAGCGGCGCAAGAACCAGCTCTATACGGCGGGCGGCACCGTCAGCGGTGCGCTCTTCAGCCTGCCTTACGGAGATGTCTCGATCGCGGCGGGCGCCGAGTGGCGCAAGGAGACGCTCTCGACGCGCGACGATCCCGATACGGTGAAGCTGACCGACATCATCTTCAGCCCCGGCTGGGATTATGTGCGGCATCCCGCGCTGGACGCCTCGCGCACGACGACCGAGCTTTACGGCGAAGTCGTGGTGCCGCTGCTCGCGGACCTGCCCTTCGCCAAGCATCTTGGCGTGGAGGGGGCCTATCGCTATTCCCATTATAGCGACACCGACGCCACCAATACCTGGAAGGCGGGCGCGACCTGGGAGCCGGTGAGCGGGCTGACGCTGCGCGGCGTCTATTCGCACAGCGTACGCGTGCCCAATTTCGGCGAGCTTTATTCGCCGCAGTTCGTCCAGACGGTGGGCATCACGAACGATCCCTGCTCGGGCGTGTACATCACACAGGGGCCGAACCGGGCTAAGAATTGCGCGGCCGTCATGCCGGGCCTGACGCTGCCGCTGCCCTATCCCAACACCAATGCGCCGCAGATCACGCTGGGCGGCAATACCGGGCTTTCGGCCGAAACCTCGAACAGCTTCACGCTGGGCGGCGTCGTCCAGCCGAAATTCCTGCGCGGCTTCGATCTCACCGTCGATTATTGGGACATCAAGATCGACAATGTCATCACCGCCGTCCCCTATCTCAACATCCTGAACCTGTGCGTCGACTCCGCCTCGGGGCCGGACAGCTTCTATTGCGGGCTGATCCAGCGCAACGCGGCGGGGCAGATCGTGATGATCCAGGCGAGCAACTACAATCTCGCCGCCCAGCGTGCGCGCGGCATCGATATCGGCGCTAACTACCGCCATAGGATCGGCAGCGGGATGCTGCGGATGGGCCTGAACGGAACCTATCTGCTGGAGCAGACGACGGTGGCGTCGCGCGGCCGCGCCGGTGTCGATTATTCCGGTCAGTGGAATTACCCGCGCTTCAAGGCGACGATGATGCTGGATTACAGCATCGGCAAATTCAGCTTCGGCGTGAACACCCGCTTTATCAGCCGTAGCCAGTTCGACTTGACCGACGCCTCGGCCGAGACGCGCGATCCCGGCCATGTGCCCGCCTATGTCTATAACGACCTGACCGTACAGTTCCGGCCGACCGACAAATATGGCCTCACCTTCGGCGTGAAGAATGTCAGCAATGTCGGCATCTTCGGACCGCTGCAGGATACCGCGCCGGGGCCGAACAGTTCGGGCGGAGCCCAGACCGGCGCCGGCTATTATGACGCGATCGGGCGCTATGCCTTCGTCAAGCTCGACGTGAACTTCTGATGTCGCGGATCGAAGGTTTCGGGATGGCACCTATGTTCTCGATGGGCATGTGGGGAGCGGCGCTGGCAGGCGCGCTCCTCGCGGCGACGCCGGCTTCGGCCGGCGGAGCGGACGGGCCGCTGGTCGTGGCGCACCGGGGCGGCGCCGCGTTGATGCCGGAAAATACGTTTCCGGCCTTCGATCATGCCGTGCGCCTTGGTGCCGACGTTCTCGAATTCGATCTGGGGCTAAGCGCGGACGACAAGCTGATCGTCACGCATGATTCCTCGGTCAACGGCACCTTCTGCACCGCCGATCCCGGCTCGGGCGTAATGCCAGCGCCGGTGCACAGCCTGACGCTCGCGCAATTGCAGCGCTTCGATTGCGGGGCGAAGCATCGTGCGCTCTACCCGAACCAGCGCGCCGTGCCCGGCACGCGCATGCCGACCTTCGATCGGTTGCTGGCGCGCTACAAGAATAGCAAGGCGCTGCTGTTCGGCGAGATCAAGATGCCGGATGCGGGCGAGGGCGACGTCGATCCGCTGCTGTTCGCCCGCCTCGTCGAGGCCGAGGTTCGCAGGTATCGGCTGGAGGATCGCTTCATCCTCCAGTCGGCCGACTGGCGCACGATCGATGCGATGCACGCGCTCAACCCGCGCATCCGCACCTGCCTTCTGTATGTGTGGCGCGCGAAAGGCGATCCTCTCGACATCGCCCGCCAGCATCATGCCACCTGCATGCTGCTGCGGATGCAGGATGCCGATGCAGCCGAGGTGGCGAGGCTGCGCGCGGCAGGCGTGATGGTCGTCTCCGAGGTGATCGACGATCCGAAGGACTGGGAGGCCTATCGCGCGCGCGGCGACGATGCCCTGTTCACCAACGACCCGGCCGGGCTGATGAAGGCGCTGGACAGCGATCGCGAGCGACCGTCCTTATCCAGCGGGATGTCGCCCCCTCGGCATTAGGGGGGAGGCGCTTCGTTCATGGCGCCCTATGATCTATTCGGCCGGGCGATCGGTGCCGCGATCACGTGCGGTTTGGCCGTGCGGGATGCGTATCCCGTTGAATAGGCAAGGCGCGCCGGCCCCCAGAGCATACCGGCAGTCCCCCGTTCAACAGATGGACGCCGGCGATCATCCCGACCCGCGAGGGGCCGATCCTGTCCGGAGTGGCTGGGTGCTGCCAACGGCCTTCACGCACTGCCTTGGCCCGGCGATACGTCGCCGGTCTATCGATTGAGTACGGGGCCTGATTAGAGGCGTGCGGTTCGCCGTAGTCGCGGCGACGCTCTCGCGTTCCGGCTGGAAATGCGACCGGCGTCGGGCGAGTGCCGAACGGTGAACATAGCGGCTGCGCGATCCGAGGTTGAGGGAGGCGGAGCAACACGAACGGCCGTCTGGATCGGGACCAGGATCGGCAGCCGGCGCTCCGTTGGAGTTGCGATGGGGGTGTCCGACACGTTCCGCATCGGACGCATTTGCCCGTCATCGTGACCGTTTTCGCCGACTGGCTTTCGTGTGCGAAGGCGTGGCTATTTCGGAACAGCGAGGCGTAAAACCGTCGGAGACGGGATATCGTCATCGGGCTGGTCGCGATGAGGCGGGCGCGATGGCCAGATGAGGGCTATCCCTGAACCGCCGGGATCCTCCACGGTGTTGAGCATCATCTCCTTCGGTGTTGCGACATGGGGAGCGAGGCGTTCCGCCAACGACGTGCCAGCCTTTTCCTCCAACGGTTTCAGGCTTTGCGCATCGAGTAGGAAATCGATCGGCTTGCCGTCGCGGATGACCGATACCCGGATGCGATCGCTGCCGACGGGCGCCGGGCCCTGCACGAACAGGCGACTGTCGAGCGAGCCGCCGCCCCGGAAATCCCAGCGGAAGCCGCTCCAGTGGCTCACCTGCGCGATCGTCCAGCCCTTGGGGTCGCGGCGCGCGACATAGATTTGCGTGTTTCCGCCCGCATCGAATTTGTGGAACGTGATCATCACGCGCCCGGCCGGATCGAAGCCGACGACGGTGTTGTTGTTGATGATCCCGCCGCCAACCGGCACGTGATCGACGATCTCGCCGGTCTTGAGCCGGATCGGCAGTTGCAGGGCCTTTCCGCTCGAATCTTCCCAATGCACGAGATCGCGGCTGCGCGCGTAGGAAAGATCGTGGTTGGTCTCGGCGTTCGGCGATTCCCGCCATACCCAGGCGATGTGGAACAGCTTGTCCGGGCCGAGCACGGGACCGACGAAATAGGCGTTTCGCTGGCCCTCGCCGTCGGTCAGCGGGGTTTGCAGCAGATGGCGCCAGCGGCCGCTGGTCGTATCGTAGATATTGTAGATCTCGTTGCCGTTGCCGCTCGATCCGTCGCGATATTTGAAGACGAGGCGGCCGGCGGCGTCGTGCAGGAAGATCGGATAGGTCGCGCTCTTTTCCAGCGCTTCATCGACCATCACCGGCACACGCGCGAGTGTGCGGACGTCGCCGGGCGTGGTGGTGCGGTAATAGAGCAGGGGATCGCGATGCATATTGGCGGAGACGTGGAGGTTGCCGGCCGCGTCCACAGCCATCGCGATATAATTGTGCGAGTCCCAGCCGACCCACGAATCCAGCTTGTGATAGCGCCAGCCGGCGGCATCGCCGCGCCCGCGCTGGGCGATCGTCAACTGGCGATTGGCGTCATAGTAACCGACGAAGATCATCGTGTCGGTCACGACCACTGCGGATTTGACGCTGTGGCCGGACCAGACGGTGTCGACCGCCGAAAGGTCGTAGGAGGTGGCCGGGGCGGCGGGGCTATGCGCCTCGGCCACGGTCGTCTGGGCGCGTAGCGCGGGCGCGGTGGTGCCGAGCGACAGAGCCGCTGCGGCGACGCCGGAGAAGAGGCCGATCGGCTTGATGGCGGGCATCTTTTTCGTCCTCGAAAGGCAGGATGGGGTCGTCAGAACGAGCGTGCGCGCCGAGTCTTCACCCGGCGCGCACTCTGCTTAGAAGGTGCCGTGGAAGCTGAGCGTGAAGGTGCGGCCGTCATAGTCGACCTGACGCGGAATGCCCTGCACCACCTGATACTGGACGCGCTTGGCGTCGTTCAGATTGAACGCGTCCAGCGAGAGCGAATATTGCTCGTTGAACTTGAACGACAGCGATCCATCAACCTGCCCACGCGTGGCGACGAAGCTGTTGCCACCCGTGAAGCTGTTCGCGCCGGTGAGCGAATATTGGTCGCGCCACGTATACACCACGCGCAGGCCGATCTTCGGGCTCTCATAATAGCCGATCAGGTTGATATTGTTCTTCGATACGCCGGGCAGGATCGCCTTGGTCCCGTCCGAATTCGTGCCGGAGATGCGCGTATAGGAATAATTGAACTGGCCACCCAGATTCTTGAGCAGGCCGGGCAGGAAATCGAAATTCTGCTGGGCGGTGAATTCCAGGCCGGTGACCGTGATCGGGTTGGGCTGATTGTAATTGCCCGATGCCGTGATGATCGCGGGATTTCCGGCGACGAGGACGTCGCTGAGGCAGGTGGTGCCGACGGTGGTCAGATGGCCGAGGCCCAGCGCGGTCGCGTCGGACGGGCACAGCCGGTCACGCCTGTTTTCGGGCGCGATCAGGTTCGTGATCGTCTTGCGATAGAAAGCCAGCGAGAAGAGGCCGCCCGGCCGGTTATACCATTCGACCGAGGCATCCCAGGATTTGGCATAATAAGGCTTCAGATCCGAGCCACCATATTGGATCGAATAGCCGGTGGAGTTGGGGCTGACCGTGGTGGTCGGCGTCAGCGCGCGGACGACGGGGCGCACGAACGCCTTATTGTAGCCGCCGCGTAGCACGAGCTTGGACGTCAGATTGGCCGAGAGGAACACGGACGGCAGGAAATCGTGATAATTCTGCCGGAACTGGGTCGGCACGAACACCGTGCCGGCCGACGTCAGTTGCTGCGACATCGCGTTGATCAACTGATGCGTCTGTTCGTAATGAACGCCGGCATAGCCCTTGACCGGTATATTCCACACTTCGAAGCCGATCTGGGCCTGCGCGTAGGCGGCGAAGATGTTGCGGCGCGTGTTGAAATTATAGAGCGAGTAAGCCGAATTGGTCGGATCGTTGATCCAGCCGGTCGGCGTCACGACATCGCCGGGGGACGTCGTCACCGGCTGCAGCTGCGAGACGATGTAATTGTAATCGAGCTGCGGCCATGCGGTGAGATAATTGCCGGCCGTCCCGCCGAAGAAGCTGCTCGTATAGGGATTGTCGGTCAGGAAATTGCCGTTGATATTCTGCGTCTGCACGCCTTTCGCGCTGGTGCGATAGCCTTGCGAGATATAGCGATCCTGCTGGTAGCGCGCGCCGACGGTGATGCCCCTCAGCACCGGCAGATCGAACTTGCGCTCCACTTCGCCCTGCGCCGCCTTCACCTTGTTCAGGCCGTACGCGGAGGAACCGGCGACGATGATCTGGTCGCCATTGGCCGCCACCTGCGTCGGCTGGTTGGCGGCGCTCCAGGTGAAGGGGCCGGAGGGGACGATCACGGCCGGGTTGCGGTTGAGCGTCAGCAGATAATTGCCGATATTGCCGCCGCCCGAATTGAACGCGCCGTTCGCGCCATTGCCCGCCGCCGTCGGCAGATTGCGGACGTCGAGCTGGGTTTCGACCGCGTTGTTCTCGCCGCGGGAATCGCTGACGGTGCCGGTGACGCGCCAGTCGTCATTCTTCCATTCGGCGGTGCCCAGCACGTCCCACATCTGCTCCAGCAGAGGCTGCGAGCGGAAGGAGTCGTTGATCTGGACGTTCGAATAATTGAAGCCTTGCACATAGGCATTGCCGTCGCCCTGCACGACGACCGGCGTGGTCGGGCTGATGATCGCCCGCGTGGAGCGCATGTCGAGCTCCATCAGGTTCGTGAAATTTTTGTTGAGATTGCGGCGGGTGTAGAAGCCCGTGACGCCGAGGCGCAGGTCGCTCGTCGGCTTCCACTCGGCGCCGCCGGCGGCGGTGATGAGCGAGCCTTCGTTATACTTCACCGCCTGCCGCTGATCGGAGGCGTAGAGAACGCCGGTCTTGCCCTTGCTGCCGGTGCCGTTGGCGGCGCAGACATTGCCGGAGGGGCAGGTGCCGTTCGCGTTGAAGGGCGAATAATAATCGGCGTACTGCGCGAAATTGGGTGTCGTGGTCGGCGAAAGCGGCGAATAGGCGTTGAAGAAGATCGAATCCCGGCGGAACTTCTCTTTCTTATAGGCGACCACGCCGAACACCGCGAGATCGGGCGTGATGTGGTAATTGTAGCCGACGGTGGCGGAGGGCGTCTTGTAATCGCCCAAGCTGTTATATTCGCCCGCGACCTTGAAGAAGCCGCCATCCTTGCGCGACAAAGCCGGCTGGATCTGGAGATCGACGATGCCGGACAGACCGCCGGCCTGATCGGTCGCGGAGATCGTCTTGCGGACGGAGATGGCCGAGAAGACGTCCGCGTTGAACGCGCCGAGCGGGGTTGCGCCATCCAGCACCGGATCGGCGAAGGCCTGCCCGTTGATTGTGTAGCGCGCATAGGTGCCCGGCAGGCCGCGCAGGTTGATCGTGGCGTCGCGCGAGGCCGCTTCGCGGTTGATCTGCACCCCGGGGATGCGCTGCAGCGCCTCACCCACGTTCAGATCGGGAAAGCGGCCGAGGCCATCGGACGAAATGCTGTCCGACACGCCGAGATCGTCGCGCTTCATCCGCAGCGCGTCGATATAGGACTGGCGGAAGCCGGTGATGACGATGTCCTCGGCCACGCCTTCGCTGACGGGCTCGGCCGGCCCGGAGGTCTGCGCTGCGACAGGGATGATGTGTGGTGGCGCCGCGCTATTTGCCTGGGCCAGCGCTAAAGGGACGGGGGCGGCGACCTCCTGGCTCTTGGGCGCTGCCTTGGTGGCGACGACGGCATAGGTATGCTCGCCCGTCTGGCGGGTGGTGAGGCCGGATCCTTGCGTGAAGCGCTCGATCGCGACGGGCACGGTCATCGCGCCGTGGACGGCATTGCCGCGCTTGTTGTCGGACACGTCGCGGGCGACGAGGATCTGGACGTCGGCCTGCTTGCCGATCTGGACGAGGCCGGGCGCGATCGGCTGGGCCGGAACATCGAAGGTCTTGATCTGGCCGAGTGCCGGCGCCGCGACCGAAACGAGGCAGGTGAGCGCGGTCGTCCCGCACAGAAATTTCAGCGTCATGGCATTCTCCCCCTTTGTTTTTTCAGATGCGATGCACCTGTCTTGGGAAAGAGGCCTCGAGCGGGGACTTACCCTTAAAAAAACCTACGCATTTTTTTGGGCAGCGCCGATGCGGATCTCGTCCGCCCCGCTGAAATCGACGGGAACATCGAAGGTGGCGTTCACCGCGCGGGCGAAGCCATCGATATCGTCGGTGCGGAAAAAGCCGTCGAGCCGCTTGGTGGCGATGGCCGGATCCAGCAGCACGATGCGGCGGCGATTATAGCGGTTGAACTCCGCGATCGCGTCGCCGAGCGCCTCGTCGACCAGTTCGATCCGGCCGCTGCGCCAGGCGAGCATATGTTCGCCGCCGGCGCTGGCGACCACGAGATCGCCGGCATGGGCCTTGTCGGGCAGGAAGACGCTCTGCCCTTCCACGAGCCGGGCTCTCTGCCCTCCGGACTCCTCGGACCAGATTTCGACGACGCCCTCCGTCACGGCGATATCGGCGCCAGCCTCGCGGCGGCGCACGGAAAAGGCCGTGCCGACCGCCAGCACGCGAATGGGGCCGGTTTCGACGAGGAACGGCCTGGCCTTGTTCTTGGCGACCTGAAACCAGGCCTCGCCCTGCTTCAGGCGGATATCGCGCCGGTCGTCGCCGAAGGCGACGTCCACTTCGGACCCGGTGTTGAGCGCCGCGATCGAGCCATCGTCGAGGGGTACGTGGCGGATCTCGCCGAGATTGGTTCGCAGCACCGTCCGGGGGCGCATCAGGGCGATGCCGCCGATCAGCGACGCCGCCAGCGCCGTCCCGCCGCCGACCATCAGGGCGCGCCTGTCCATCAGCGTTCTCGACCGCGCCGCATCGCGGGTGGCCTCGTCACGGTCGTCGAGCGTATCGGGGTGGTCTGGCGGATCCTTTTTCGGGGTCATCATCGACCAGGTCGCCTGGGCGCGAAGCAAGGCACCGTGGCGCCGCGGATCGCCGGCAAGCCACGCCTGAAGCTCCGCTTCGAGCGCGGCCGACCAAGTGCCCGCATCCATGCGGGCAACCCAGGCGATGGCATCATCCTGGACGCCCGGATCGCTTCTGCCGCTCATCGCGATTGCGCTCCCGCCTGAGATCGCCGGTTGGACATGCTCTTGGCCTGCGCCTCTTGCCTGTTCCAGGCGTCACGAATGGCCCTGAGACCAAGGCGGATCTGGCATTCCACCGTCTTCTCGCTGATTTGCAGATGGGCTGCAATCTCCTTTTGAGACCAGTCCTCCAGCTTCCGCAGGCGGACGATCTGGCGACAGCGCGGCGGCAAATGATCGATCAGCGCCACGATCTTCTCATAGACCAGACGATCGGAAGCCCGATCCTCGAACGCCATGTCCGGGCTATCCTGAAATGCATCGACTTCCGCGATCAGCTCGAACGAAATGACGCGCTGGCGGCGGTGACGGCGTGCCAGGAGATTGCGAACGATCGAAAAGAAATAGGAGACCGGCCGATCGATATGGTCGAGCGTTTCCAGAAGCGCGATCTTGCAATAGGCGTCCTGGAGAAGCTCCTCGGCATCCTCCGGCGAAACGTTCCAGCGGCTGAGCCAAGCGCGCATCCGGGGCTCATACGGCACGATATGATCGGCAACCCAGGCGGCCCGCTTCTGACGAGCCTGGAGCGTGCGGAACGCCACGACATCGTCGCTCATATCTGATCCTCCCGGATATGCCCGCCGATCGCGGAACTGAATTTCGGCGGATATTGGCACAAGCCGAGTTGTATGACAAATCATGACCGGAGCGCGTGAAAGCCTGAGGCCCGATCGCATCGTGGATCTTTTGGGATGCGACCATCGAGGGCCGGATCGCGCTTACGATGACCTCGGCGCGATCACGGCACGAACCCTGTCCACCGGCTCATCCGGAAAAATGGGGCGTTGGGATAGGCTCGATCGCGATGCCCGGATGCTGTCCGCGATCACGCGGAGCGCGCAGCCGTCAGCATGATCCCCTGGCCTCTGATGGTGCATCAATCCGATCTGGCGCGTGAGTTTGAACCCGGCAAGTTCCGCCATGACAGGGGCGCATCTCGCGAATGCGAGGGGCATCACGGTCAATCCATGTCCCCCTCGCACATAAGCGAGAGCCTGATCGTCGCTGGTGGTGCGCGCGGAGATGAACGGGCGGACGCCCCGCGACGTAAAGAAGCGGCTGGTCTCGGCGAGTCCCTCGCAGTGTCGCCGCGCGATCATGGGGCTGTCGGAAAGCTCCTCTGCCTCGACCACCTCCTGTCCAGCCAACCGGTGATCGATTGGCAATACGAGGCGATAAGGCTCCTCGAACAAAATGTTCGCGAAGCGGACGCGGTCGGGCCTGATCGCGGTGAGAATGACGTCGAGGCGCCCGCGGTCCAGATGTGACAGCAGGGCCCGCTCGCTCGCCTCGACGATCTCGACACGCTCGTCGGGCGCCTCAGCCGCCAGCCGACCGACGGCCGCCTCCAGCCACGAACTCGGGAGGGTCGAGATCACCCCGAGCCGGACCGTCGTCTGGAATCGGGTGGCGCGCGTCTCCTGCTCGGCGAGCGTGAATTCGCGCTCGATCCTCCGCGCGCGTTCGACCAGCCTTGCTCCCGCACCCGTCAGTTCCACGCGGCGGCTCGATCGCAGAAAAAGCGTCTTTCCGATCTCCGATTCCAGTTTCGCAATGCCCACGGAAAGCGTCGGCTGGGACACGCCGCAATGCGCCGCCGCGCGGGAGAAATTCCCTTTGTCGACAACCGCCAGGAGATAACGCAGCAGGTAACGATCAATCATAGATGTTATCTATACATTGGTTATCCAATATCAATTTTTCTTTATAGTGCTTTGCGTCGTAAAAGGGGAGCGGAGAGGATGAGGATACGCGCATGGCCGACCTGAACTTCGATCTCGGTGAGATGGCGGACACGATCCGCGACACCACCGCCCGCTTCGCCGCAGACCGCATCGCGCCCATTGCGGCGCGGGTGGATGCGCAGGATCGTTTCCCGATCGAGCTGTGGCCGGAGATGGGCGCGCTCGGGCTGCACGGCATCACCGTGGAGGAGGACTATGGCGGGCTCGGCCTGGGCTATCTCGAACATGTGATCGCCTGCGAGGAGGTGAGCCGCGCCTCGGCCTCGGTGGGCCTCTCCTACGGCGCGCATTCCAACTTGTGCGTCAACCAGATACGCCGCTGGGGCTCGCCCGAGCAGAAAGCCCAATATCTGCCGAAGCTGGTTTCGGGCGAGCATGTCGGCTCGCTCGCCATGTCGGAGGCCGGGGCGGGATCGGACGTGGTCTCGATGAAGCTGCGCGCCGACAAGGTGGAAGGGGGCTATCGTCTCAACGGCACCAAATTCTGGATCACCAACGCGCCCTATGCCAGCACGCTCGTCGTCTATGCCAAGACCCGCCCCGATGCCGGATCGAAGGGCATCACCGCCTTTCTGATCGAGAAGGATTTCGCGGGCTTCTCGATCGGACAGACGATCGACAAGGTCGGGATGCGCGGATCGCCCACCGCCGAACTGGTGTTCGACGATTGCTTCGTTCCCGATAGCCAGATCATGGGCCCGCTGGACGGCGGGGTGAAGGTGCTGATGTCCGGGCTCGATTACGAGCGCGTCGTGCTTTCGGGCATCCAGATCGGCATCATCCGGGCGTGCCTCGATACGGTGCTTCCCTATGTCCGCGAGCGGAAGCAGTTCGGTACGCCGATCGGATCGTTCCAGTTGATGCAGGCCAAGGTCGCCGACATGGTCGTCGCGCTCGGCACGGCGCGGGCCTACGTTTATGCGGTCGCCAAGGCGTGCGACGCCGGCAACGCGACGCGGCACGATGCCGCAGGGGCGATTCTCTTTGCGTCCGAACAGGCGGTGAAGGTCGCCGAACAGGCGATCCAGGCGCTCGGCGGCGCGGGCTATACCAAGGACTGGCCGGTCGAGCGTTACTGGCGAGACGCCAAATTGCTCGATATCGGCGCCGGCACCAACGAGGTCCGCCGGATGCTGATCGGCCGCGAGGTGATCGGCGCATGACCCGGCTGACCAGCCTCGCCGATCCCGCATCGGATGCGTTCGCCGCCAACGCCGCGCACAATCGCGCGCTCGCCGAGGTGCTGCGCGCGAAGGTGGCGGCGACGGCGCTGGGCGGATCGGCGGCGCACCGCGAGCGCCACGTCGCGCGCGGCAAGCTGTTGCCGCGTGACCGCATCGATCGCCTGCTCGATCCGCTCTCTCCCTTTCTCGAGATCGGTCAGCTCGCCGCCAACGGCATGTATGACGACGGCGCGCCCGGCGCGGGCGCGATATCGGGCATCGGCCGGGTGCAGGGCCGCGAATGCCTGATCCTCGCCAATGATCCCACGGTGAAGGGCGGCGCCTACTTCCCGATGACGGTGAAGAAGCATCTGCGCGCGCAGGAGATCGCGCGCGAGAACCGGCTGCCCTGTCTCTACCTGGTCGATTCCGGCGGCGCCAATCTTCCTCACCAGGCCGAGGTCTTTCCCGATCGCGACCATTTCGGCCGCATCTTCTACAATCAGGCGCAGATGTCCGCCGAGGGCATTCCCCAGATCGCCTGCGTGATGGGGAGCTGCACCGCGGGTGGCGCATACGTACCCGCCATGTCCGACGAAACGGTGATCGTGCGCAACCAGGGCACGATCTTTCTCGCCGGGCCGCCGCTGGTGAAGGCGGCGACGGGCGAGGTCATCACCGCGGAGGAACTGGGCGGCGCGGAGACCCATGGCCGCAAGTCCGGCGTGGTCGATCATGTCGCCGAGAATGACGAGCACGCGCTGATGATCCTGCGCGACATCGTCGCCACGCTCAACCGCTCCAAGGCGGTGGACATCGACCTCGCCGATCCCCTCCCGCCCGTGCTCGATCCGCAGGAACTCTACGGTATCGTGCCCCAGGACGTGCGCGCGCCCTATGACGTGCGCGAGGTGATCGGTCGCATCGTCGACGGGTCCGAGTTTCACGAGTTCAAGTCGTTCTACGGCACCACATTGGTTTGCGGCTTCGCGCGGATCTGGGGAATGCCCGTCGCGATCCTCGCCAATAACGGCGTGCTGTTCAGCGAGAGCGCGCAGAAGGGCGCGCATTTCATCGAGCTCGCCTGCCAGCGCCGCGTGCCCCTGCTGTTCCTCCAGAATGTCTCGGGCTTCATGGTCGGCGGCAAATATGAGGCGGAAGGGATCGCCAAGCACGGCGCCAAGCTCGTCACCGCGGTCGCCACCGCGTCGGTGCCCAAGATCACCGTGCTGATCGGCGGCAGTTTCGGCGCGGGCAATTACGGCATGTGCGGCCGCGCCTATCAGCCGCGCTTCCTCTTCACCTGGCCCAACGCGCGCATCTCGGTGATGGGCGGCGAGCAGGCGGCGAGCGTGCTTGCCGCCGTCCATCGCGACGCCCCGAACTGGACGCCCGAACAGGCCGAGGCCTTCAAGGCGCCGATCCGCCAGAAATACGAGGACGAGGGCAACCCCTATTACGCCACTGCGCGCCTGTGGGACGATGGCGTGATCGATCCGGTCCAGACCCGCGACATACTCGGCCTCGCTTTCTCCGCCACGCTGAACGCGCCGATCCCGCAGCGCGCGCAGTTCGGCCTGTTCAGGATGTGACGGCGATGATCGCAAGCCTTCTCATCGCCAATCGCGGCGAGATTGCCCGCCGCATCATCCGCACCGCCCGCTCTCTCGGCGTGCGCACCATCGCGGTCCATTCGGACGTGGATGCGCAGATGCCCTTCGCCCGAGAGGCCGACGAGGCGGTGTGCATCGGCACCGCCGCAGCGCGCGACAGCTATCTGCGGCAGGATCGCATCATCGAGGCGGCGCGCGGGACGGGCGCTCAGGCGATCCATCCGGGCTATGGCTTCCTCTCCGAAAATGCCGAATTCGCCGAGGGTGTGGTCGCCGCCGGGCTGATCTGGGTGGGTGCCCCGCCATCTTCGATCCGCGCCATGGGTCTTAAGGACGCCGCCAAGAGGCGCATGATCGCTGCGGGCGTGCCGGTGACGCCGGGCTATCTGGGCGAGGACCAGAGCCCCGATCGGCTGGCGCGGGAGGCCGATGCGGTCGGCTATCCGGTGCTGATCAAGGCGGTCGCCGGCGGCGGCGGCAAGGGCATGCGCCGGGTCGACGACCCTTCGGCCTTTGCGGAGGCGCTGGCGAGCTGCCGGCGCGAGGCGGCATCGTCGTTCGGCGACGATCGCGTGCTGATCGAGAAATGCATCCTTTCGCCGCGCCATATCGAGGTGCAGGTGTTCGGCGACACATACGGCAACGTCGTCCACCTGTTCGAGCGCGACTGCTCGCTTCAGCGTCGCCACCAGAAGGTGATCGAGGAGGCGCCCGCGCCCGGCATGGACGCGGGGACGCGCGAGGCGGTCTGCTCGGCGGCGGTCAAGGCCGCGCAGGCGGTCGATTATGTCGGCGCGGGCACGATCGAGTTCATCGCCGACGCGTCCGAGGGCCTGCGTGCCGACCGGATCTGGTTCATGGAGATGAACACGCGGCTCCAGGTCGAGCATCCCGTCACCGAGGGCATCACCGGGCAGGATCTGGTCGAATGGCAGCTCCGCGTCGCGAGCGGCGAGCCGCTGCCCCGCCGCCAGGAGGAACTCGCCATCACTGGCTGGGCGATGGAGGCGCGGCTCTATGCCGAGAACCCGACGACCGGCTTCCTGCCCTCGACAGGCCCGCTCGCCACGCTGCGCTTCCCCGAGGGGCCGCGTATCGACAGCGGCGTCGAAGAAGGCGGCGAGGTCACGCCGCATTACGATCCGATGATCGCCAAGATCATCACATGGGGCCGCAGCCGCGCCGAGGCGGCCGCCTGTCTTGCCCGGGCCTGCGCCGGCGTGAAGGTGTGGCCGGTGCGGACCAACGCCGCGTTCCTCGCACGCGCCGCCGCGCATCCCGATTTCATCGCGGGGCGTATCGACACCGGCTTCATCGAAACGCACGCCGATACGCTCGTGCCCACGGGCGAGCCCTCGCCCGCAGTGCTTCAGGCCGCCGCCAGTGCGATCGTGCCCGCTGGGGGGGGCGATCCGTGGACGGCGCTACGCGGCCTGCGCGCCAATGCCGCGCCTTCGCGCCGGATCGAGGTCGAGATCGCCCATCGACCCTATCTGGTCGACCTTGCGCCCGGCGCCGTCGGGACCCGGCTTCACAACGGCATCCTCTTCGTCGAAGGCGAGGCTTGGCCGGTGGGCCCGCGACGCGCCGATCATGTCGCGGGCGGCGGCGCTGGCGACGGCGCGATCCTCGCGCCGATGCCCGGCCGGGTGATCGCGGCGGTGGTGGAGCAGGGCCAGAAGGTGGCGAAGGGCGATCGCCTCGTCGTCATCGAAGCGATGAAGATGGAGCAGGCGCTGCTCGCGCCCTTTGACGGCGTCGTCGCCGAGCTCAGGGCGACCGAGGGCGAGCAGGTGAGCGAGGGTGCGATCCTGGCCAGGATCGAGGGAGAGGCCTGATGGCGGGGCGGCATTTCGACGAGTGGCGGGTGGGCGACCGGATCGTCCATGAAATCCGCCGTACCGTCACCGAGACCGACAACCTCCTGTTCTCGACGATGACGCACAATCCGCAGCCGCTCCACCTCGACGCCGAGGCGGCCAGGGCGAGCGAGTTCGGGCGCATCGTCGTCAACGGCACCTTCACCTTCGCGCTGATGATCGGGCTCTCGGTTGCCGACACCACGCTCGGCACGCTCGTCGCCAATCTGGGCTATGACAAGCTTGTGATGCCCGCGCCGGTGTTCATCGGGGACACGCTGCGCGCCGAGACCGAGGTGGCGCAGCTCAGGGAGAGCCGCTCGCGGCCGACGGCGGGCATCGTCACCTTCCGCCACGATCTGCTCAATCAGCGCGACGAGATCGTCTGCCGCTGCCTGCGCGCGGCATTGCTCCACCGGAAACCGGCATGAGACTGCGCTCGCTGCTGTTCGTGCCCGGCGACCGGCCCGATCGCATGGAGAAGGCGCTCGGGCTGGGCGCCGATGCACTGATCCTCGATCTCGAGGATTCGGTCGCGCCTGCCGCCAAGCCCGCCGCGCGCGCGGCGATCGCGCGCTTCCTGCGCGATGCGCCGCGCAGCGCCCGCGTGCTGGTGCGGGTCAATCCGCTCGACAGCGGCCTGATCGACGAGGATGTCGCCGCCGTGATCGCGCAGCGCCCCGACGGTCTCGTGCTGCCCAAGGCCGGCGGCTGCACCAGCGTGACGACGCTCGTCGGCAAGGCCGGCGACATACCCATACTACCGATCGCAACCGAGACCCCCGCAGCGATCTTCCAGCTCGGCAGCTATGCCGGGGTTTCCCGTCACCTTCTCGGGATGACGTGGGGTGCGGAGGATCTGCCGGCCGCGATGGGTGCATCGACCTCGCGTGAGGAGGACGGGCGCTTTACCGCACCTTATGAGCTGGCACGTTCGCTCACGCTGTTCGGCGCGCACGCCGCCGGCGTGGCGGCGATCGAAACGGTCTATCCCGCCTTCCGCGATCTCGACGGCCTCGCGGCCTATGCAGCGCGCGCGCGGCGCGACGGGTTCACGGGCATGATGGCGATCCACCCGTCACAGGTGGCGGTCATCAACCATGCCTTCACGCTTCGCGACGACGAGCTTGCTCATGCACGTGCGGTAATAGCGGCGTTCGAGGCCAACCCAGGTGTCGGGGCGCTGCAGATGGACGGTCGGATGATCGATGCGCCGCACCTCGCGCAGGCGCGCCGTCTTCTCGCAGCAGCGGGGGAACTTAAATGACGGAGATCGAGATACAATCTGCTCGAAGGTCATGCAGGACTGCCGCCTTTCCCTTTGTTTGAGGCGAAAGCCCATGGCTAGGCGATGACCGCTGTCGCCCGGATTTCTATCCGCATGGCAGGCAGACCCAGCGCCTCGACGCCGAGCTGGGTCCAGATCGGGGCGTGATCCGGCATGAGCTTGCGGAAGAGCCGCACCATCGTCTCGTTCACCACCGCCGGAAAGCCGCCGACATGGTATGAGTTGAGGTGCACGACATGCGTCCAGTCCGCACCGGCGGTGGCAAGCGTGCGCTCGAGATTGTGAAACGCCCGTTCGATCTCCTCCTCAAGATCCTCCGGTATCTCGAACTGATCGGACCAGCCGCCCTGGCCGGACGTTTCCACCCGATCCCCGATCCGCACGGCCTGCGAGTAATGCAGTCGCTCCCGCATCGCGTCGCCATAGCCGGGCGTGGCGAAATATTCTGGTTGAGCCATGTTTCGTTCGTCCTTCCGATCGCCGGTCCAGTGCGGACCCATTCTCCTCCCAGTTGTCTCGACCCGACCCAGGGCCATGTCGATGACAACCGGCGCTTGAGCATTTGGTGGCGTGGGCGCTCGCTCAGGCGATCGCGCCCGCATCGGCGGTCAGGATTGCGCCGGTGATGATGCTGGCCGCTGGACTCGCGAGGAAAACGACCGCGTTCGCGATTTCGCGCGGGGTTCCATAGCGGCCGAGCGAGGTCAAACCACGCTGGAAGTCTGCCGCCTCGCCGTCGGCGGGATTGGCATCGGTATCCGTTGCGCCGGGCTGGACGAGATTGACGGTGATCCCGCTCGGCCCAAGCTCACGCGAAAGCCCGCGAGTGAAGGACGTCAGCGCCGCCTTCGACATCGCATACAGCGTGATGCCCGGAAACGGCACGCGCTCTCCCAAGGCTGAACCGATCGTGACGATGCGCCCACCCTCGCCGAGGTGCGGGATGACTGCCTTCGCAAACAGGAACGGTGCCCGCACGTTCACGTCCATCACCGCCTGATAGTCGGCGAGGTCGGTTTCGGCGATCGTACCCATGTGGCCGATGGCCGCGCTGTTGACGAGAATGTCGAGCCCGCCAAGCGCGGAGACGGCTTCGCTGACGGAACGGGAGATGGCGTCCGGATCGGCGCTGTCCGCCTGGATCGCGACCGCACGACGGCCCGTTCCTTCGATGGATTTGACCAGCGTCTCGGCCTTTTCCGCCGAACGCTGATAGGTGAACGCCACATCCGCCCCGTTCTCCGCCAGCGCCAGCGCAATCGCGGCGCCGATACCCCGCGATCCGCCGGTCACCAACGCGCGCTTTCCACTGAGATCGATCATTAACCTGTCCTTCTCTATCTGTGTTGGCCGGGCCGGAGCGGCGCGCATGCGATGCGGCTGATGTCCGGGGGCCTGTCAGGTAGAGATAATGGAGGCGAAGGGGCTGACTTAGCCCCGCCCAATGGCAAACTGTGTTGCTTGGCGTGGAACGCTGGTCGCGGCCTCCGCGCGCATCACGTCGCCTTCACCTCTCCATGCACATTTGTTGGGCGGGATAGTCGAAGGTGATGACCCCCTTCTCCCAGAAGGGCACCCCGAGCGATCCATCGACGATCCCGGCCTCGAACGCCGACGCGCCGGCGGTCAGGGCGACCTGGACATCGGCAACCTGAAGGGCTCCCGCACGCAGTTCTGCGATCCGCGCGATGTTTCCCTGGACAGCCCCTCCCACGCCGTGCCCGACCTTCTGTTCGCGGCCAGATCGCATCAACGCCATTCCGGCCTCGCTGCGGAGGAAGGGGCCGCCGACCATCATCGCATTGTGCCGTGTTCCCAGATCCACGACGAGCTTGAGCCTAACGGGCTCGGCCTGTGGCGTCGTTCGGACATCCACCTCCACGACAGGCACGTTATCGACGACATTCAGCGGGATCGGTGCCGCACATGCCGGAGCGCTCCGGCTCGGCCCGAACGTTACGCGATGCCGCCGATAGTCCACGGTCACGGCGCCATGTTTGAACGCTGGCGCTCCGATCAGCAGCGGGATCGGGAAGCCGGCGGATGAGGACAATTGTCCGAGGTTCACGGTGTGGCCCGGAACATGCTCGAACCGCAGCGGTCCGACGATCAGGCTTTCGATGTCGATGGGCCGCAACTGCTCCGCGTGACTGCCAGCTGCCGCGACATCGCCGGTCGACGCGCCCTCGCTGAGCCCCAGTTCCTGGGCCATGCTTCGATCGATGATCATATAGCTGGCACCGCTGTCCAGGACGGCGGACAGCCTGCGACCGTTGATGGTCGTATCGATCGTGACGAGATTATCGCGCAGCTTGAAGGGGATGCTCGACGGTCGGGATGGCGCGATCGCTGGCGCGTCATTGACCGCTTCGGGTGTTTGCGCCGTTGCTGTTCCGGCAGGACCCGACGCGCAGATCATGGCGGCGATTATGGCGCACGCCAGGCGGTTCTTATTCATGGCAACTCGCATCCTTTCTCGTTGATGACGGACACGCCGATGCGCTGATCACCAGGGGCGTTGCTGCCGCAGGGGCCGGGCGCGGACCTGCGCCGGCGAGAACCACGGATTGTCAGCCGGCATCTGTTGTCCGGGACATCGAAGCGGTAGTCGTGCTGCGCGACATTCTGTGTCGCATGATGGGGAACGCCAGGTGGTGTTCAGCGCTCCGCTGTCGCCGCGGGGGTGAAGTGGCCATAGCATTCGACCAGCATCTCAGTGAGTACGCGCACCTTTCGGGCGGGATGCTGTCCCGGCGGCCGGAGAACGTAGATGCCGAGGTCGGGGCAGGGATATCTCGGCATTACGGGAACGAGCGCACCCGAGGCCAGATGATCGCCGATCAGCTCTTCGGGAAGCCCGGCAAGGCCAATCCCGGCAAGAGCCGCAGCAACGAGAGCAACTGCGTTGTCGGCCTTGAAGCGCCCCTGCGGCTTCATCGGCATAACCTTGTCACCGTCCAACGCCATCCAGGTTTCCGTTCCCTGCATGACGACTTCGTGCGTGACGAATTCCTCGGGCGTTTCGGGTGCACCGTGCTTTTCGATATAGTCCGGGCTCGCGACATATTTCGCCGTCGTCCACCCCACCCGGCGCGCGAGCAAAGTGGAGTCGGTCAGATGTCCGACCCGGATCGCGCAGTCGAAGCCTTCCGCAATCAGATCGACGAAGCGGTCCGTGTAACTGGTTTGAATCTGCAATTGCGGGTGACGCTGGGCCATGGCTGCAAGGACCGGGGCGAAATGGGTCGGACCGAACGAAAGCGGTGCGGCGATCCGCAATCGCCCACGAAGCTCCCCGGCAGGTAGAATTGTCTCCCGGGCGATGTCGATCTCGGTACAGACCCGGGCCGCATGGTCGCGAAAAATAACGCCGGCTTCCGTCAGGGCGGCGCCTCGCGTGGTTCGCGCCAGCAATTGAATGCCAAGGTCCTCTTCGATCCGGGCGAGCCTGCGGCTGACGATCGACTTGGACACACCGAGCCTGCGCGCCGCAGACGTCACGCCTCCGGCATCCGCGACCTCAACGAAGGTCCGCAACTCTTCGATGTCCATCGCAACGTTCCAGAAACTGCGACACAGTGTGGCGCGATCAGGTGCTACCGTATCACAAGTCGCAAAGGCAAAGTCTACCGGACATCGCCGTTTCCCCGTGCGTGTCGTCCGCACCCATCCTCCAAAACAACGGTAGTAGAGGAAAAATCATGACCTTTCGCAACGGCCTGGACTCCCTCCTTCGTCCCGAAGATTCGGTGCTCCTCCTGATCGATCATCAGCCCTACCAACTCGCGAACCTGAACAGCCACGACCCGCAGGCGGTGGTCAACAATACGACTGCGCTCGCCAAGCTGGCCAAGGCCTTCAAGGTGCCGACCATCCTGACCAGCGTCATCGCCGCGCGCGGCGGCCTGCTCTTCAAGCAACTGACCGACGTGTTTCCCGATCAGGAGGTGATCGACCGCACCTTCATCAACACCTGGCAAGACAAGCCGACCGTGGATGCCGTCAAGGCGACCGGGCGCAAACAGCTGATCATCGCCGGATTGTGGACCGAAGTGTGCGTCGCAATGCCGGCGATCCAGGCGGCCGGCGAGGGCTGGGATGTGACTGTGGTCACCGATGCCTCGGGCGGCACTTCGATCGAGGCTCACCAGGTGGCGATCCAGCGCATGATCGCGGCCGGCGTGAACATGATGAGCTGGGTTGCGGTCGGCTCCGAATGGCAGCGGGACTGGGCACGCCTCGACACCGCGGCTCTGCTGCCGGAGATTCTGATCGACCACTGCGGTGGCAGCGGCATTGCCTATATGTGGGAGCAGCAATTGCTCAACACGCCGGTCGGCAGCGCTGGCTGATGTTTGCGGAGACGGATGTCGGATAAGCTCGGACGGCGAGTTTGTTCGCGTGCCCATTTCCAATCGCTTCATGCGGGATGCGGCAGGTCGCTAGCGCCGTCGCGGGCGCGGCGCATACTCGGGTCACAATCGATTTCGGGTGTGCGCCGAGTCTCATCACCGGCGTCGAGGCCGGTCGCGTTTCGAAGCACCGGCACGAGGCGGGAGTAAGATGAAAATCCTGCCATCACGCGTTCGGATGTCGTGGAAGTAAGCGAACGAATATCCGAAACTGGCTTGCTGACGAGCGTCAGTGAATGTCGGAGAGATGGGGCGTCGTTGCAGGCTGTGACGGTGGCGGCGCCTCTTCGGTTAGTTCAAGGATTTGGCGGAACGCGTGGGGGCGGATGCTACTGACAAAAACAGAAATTTTTAATGACATAAGTCAATCAAGCCGAAGCGAAGAAATCAGCCGGGATCAGACGGATTCCAGTATATCTCTGATCTTCATCTTTTCTGCGTGTAGCCATTGTCCCCGACGAAGATCATCGAGGTCTGGATCGCGCCCGTGCTGCCATCCGATGCGAAGCAGAAGAAGCGGCGCAGCTGGCGGCCGTCCGATTGGGTGACGGTCAGCGTATAATGATCGGTGCTGTAGCGACCAGCCGTCCGCACGGGATTGCGGCTCCGCATCGTGGTCGCAACTCCGGACTGCGCGCCCGTATCCGAAAAGGCCACGCTCTGGCCGGTGGTGAAGGCACCATCCGGTGTGAAGTTCATTCGGCTATCGGCGAGGTAGCCGGTCGTGCCGCCGATCGCGTTGTTCCCGCCACCGGAGACGCTGGAATAGCTGCCAGAAAGTCCGGACCTTTCGGTGGCGGGGAAGGCCTTGAAGAAATTGCCTGTCCCCATGGCATAATCATGGCCGCGCCCTTTCTCGTCAAAGAGCGTAAAGGTGGCGCCCCGTCTGGTCCAGCGGCCGAACCGTTTCGGATGCGCGGCACGCTCGGCGGGGAGGTCGATATCTTCCAGCGGCGCGTCGTCTATTTCGTAATAGCTGCTGTCGGTGAAGAGCACGACCGGCCGGAAGGTAATGATCATCGCGCCGCCATATCCGAAGCTGACGCCCCGATAGAAATACACGCCGGAGACGGCGCGCCAGTTTTCGGGATGGCTGTTCGGGATGTCTTCCCTCGCGGCATTGCGTGCGGTGCGGCCCACCGGTGAGGCGGCCATGCCGGCCGTATCGCCGAGCCGGCCGACGCAGCCGTCGATGAATGTTGCGAGGCGCGAAGGCGTCGTCCCTTTCGGGATACGGACATGGCAGACGGCCGTCCCGCTCGCTCCGGTGAGGAAGGCGTGGCCGCCGCCGGGATCGCCAGGAAACGCGTAAAGACGCGAGGTGATGAACCGGCCGGCCACGCTTTTCTGCCCCAGCGGCCCGAGCGGGCGACCGATACCGAGCCGGCCGGCCTGTATCGTCCGCGCGGCGGCGGCGATGCGTGCGCTGGCCGTAGTGGCTGTCGCCCCGGTTTCGACCATTTCCAGCGTCGGCCCGCCCGACTGGGCCGCGACGGCGGACGCAACGCCGAAAAGGAGAGCCATCGTGCCGTATCTCCACAGGTCCATCCCGGCTTCCTTCATGAGCGCCCCTGCTTCGATCAGCGTCCGACGACCCGGCCACCGATCGCCGTCACCAGCTTCTCCGCGTTCGCGCGCGCCACCGCATCGGTATCCGCGAGAGAACGGATCGTAAGCAGGTCTCCGTCGCGCAGGATCACGACGGTCGCGCCGGGCCGGTCGGCCATGCGCCAGTGCGACATCCAGCCGACCGCCGGCGCGATTTCAAGCGCGGTCAACCGGCAGGCCGGATCCTTTTCTCGGCATATGGCCTCGAGCCGGGCGATCGTCGTTTCGCCGGCACGGACACGGTCCTCGGTGCCGTCGTCCTGACGACCGAGGAGAACGTCGATCATCGGGTTTGCCGCGCAGCCGAGGCAGGTGAGGGTGACGCGCCGGGCTTCCGCGCGATGGACGAAGCCGGGGCCAAGCGTCTTTTCCATGTCGGGGCCGAGCGAAGTCAGATCGTGGACGGCGAACCCCGCCGCCCGGCCGGAGGCGGCGGGAGCCAAAGCGAGCAGCAGGGCGAAGCCGAGCCGGATCGGGACGCGCATGACCACCTCGCAATCGCCTGTGCCTGACCGTCGTCGAAGCGGCCGCTTGATGGCAATCCATGCGCGACGGGCCGGTCGATCCGGGCGACGGGGAGGTTACGGCATCATGACCGCCTGCCGTTGCCGTTCGGGGTATAGAGACGGGGGAATTCGACGCTTCTGTCCGCATAAGTCTTCCCGCATAAGCCTTCCAGCGATGTTCGATCCTTCCCGCCGTTCACAGCGAACGGCGCCTTGCGCCCGCCGGCCGGGTGCCGCACAGGCGGGGCGTGACGGACTGCCTGCTTCTCGGCGACAGCATCGCGCTTGGTCTGGCAGCCGCATTGAAGGCGGGGGGCATCGCCTGCGACGTCGCGGCGCGGGTGGGCGCTCGTTCGGCCGATCTGTCCCGGCAGATCGCGGCGGTCGGTTCGCGGCCGGTGGTCGTGCTGTCGGCTGGCACGAACGATCCGCCGCGCGCGGACCTGGAGGCGAATCTGATCGGCAGTCGCATGGCGCTGGGCCGCGCGCGGGTGGTGTGGATCCTGCCCTATCGGCGGCAATCGGCCTATGCCGTCACGCGTATCGCCTTCCGCTTCGGCGACGATGTCGTCGATCTCGCGCAATTGCCCAGCCGCGATCGCATCCACCCCGCCAGCTATCGTGCGCTCGCCGAGCGGATCCGACGCTAGACCGGCGTTTCGGCGCGATTTCAGAGCCCGCAGGTGATCCGCCCGCTTCGAAAGCGCCCTAGTCTTTGCGATTATGGCGCGGGACGGCGCGACCGATCACCCTGACGGCATGGTCAGGGAGGCCCGTCGATGATTCAGTCCGTCAGCACTGTCGCCGCAGCCCCGGCATCCCGTCCCTCGGACGGCGCGAGCGGTAGCGGCGCGTCCGCCTATGCCGCGGACTGGCAGGGCACGCCCTCGGTCGCCCGCGCGCCGGCGCCCTCGGCCCCGGCCGCACCCGCCAACGATACGGATCTCACCGCACGCACGCAGGAAAGTGCGCTGCTCGCCGCCGACGTCTACAACGATGTCCCGAAGCCGCCCGCCGGATACCGCGTCGCCGGCGAGAGCGAGCTGGCGGAGCTCGGCCTGACGCCGACGATGCTGGAGCAGCCCGGCGTCTCCAGCTTTCGCGCGCGCGTCTACGCCACGGCCGATGGCGAGGGCGGGACGCGCTACATCGTTTCCTTCCGGGGATCGAAGACGGGCGAGGACTGGCAGAACAACCTCCAGCAGGGGCTCGGTATGGACGCGCCGAGTTATGCCAAAGCCCTGCAGATCGGCCGGCAGCTGGCGCGCTCGGGCGCGGAGGTGACGCTGACGGGGCACTCGCTTGGCGGCGGACTGGCCTCGGCGGCCGCCATCGCGAGCGGGCGTGAGGCGGACACGTTCAACGCGGCGGGGCTTTCCGACCGCACGATCGGCGAGGCGCGCGGCATCGCCGCCGCCCAAGGTCGCGGCGCCGCAGCGGTACAGGCCTGGCATGTGCCGGGCGAAGCGCTGACGCTGGTGCAGGACGGCGGCGATCGGGTGGCCGGATCGATCCTGGGCGGCCTGCTGGGAGGGCCGATCGGGGGAATTGCCGGTGGCGTCGGAGCGGATGCGCCCGAGGCTTATGGCTCGCGCCACACCTTGCCCGACGTGCGGCCCGAGGGGAAATCCTTCTGGGACGGGCTCAATCCGGTCGATCGCCATGGCATCGACTGGGTGCTGGCGGGCGCGGCGGCGCTCCGCTGACGCCGCCATTGACCGGAGGCGGCATGGCTCCGGATAAGGCCGCATGATGCGAATTGACCGGATCCTGGCCGTGACGCTGACCTTGATCTCCACCAACGCCATGGCCGGCTGCTTCGTCGCCGGGACGACGCCGCCGACCCAGGACGAAATCGCGCTGGATGCAGGGCTCGGCCAGAGCGGCCGCGATCTCGCGCTGGCACTGCTGGGCCGGGACTGGGCACGGGCGGAGAGCCTGATTGCACGTGATCCGGCGCTGGGTCGACTGCGGGTCGGCGCGCATCACGACATGCTCTCGGTTGCGGTGGCGAGTTGCGACGCGCGCGCGATCGCGCTGCTGGCGCGGCATGGCGCGCCGATGGACGGGACGGTGCCCGGGGTGGCGCTGGGGCTCGCCCTGCGTGCGACCGCACCCGATCTGGCCTTCGGGCTGCTGGAGGCGGGCGCTTCGCCCGAGCCCAAGGGCGATGCCGCCGGGCCGATGGCGACCGCGATCGCGCTCAATTCGATCGGTGCGGTGCGCCTGCTGCTGGATCACAAGGCCGATCCGAACCGGATGGAGGCGACGGGCAACCGGCCGCTCCAGAGCGCGCTCGACATGGAGCATTTCCGCATCGCCGAACTGCTGCTCGATCGCGGCGCCGATCCCTGGGCGATCGACGCGGGGGGCGGCAATCTGGGCAGTGCGCTGGATGCGCCGATGCTGACCCGGTCGGCGGAAGAGGAGGCCGCGCGCGCGAGGCTGCGCGGGCGCCGGAAGACGCTCCGCTGGCCGGTGCCGGCTCCCGATCCGGCTCGGGTGCGCGCGCTCGCGCTGGCGGGCGAATGGCCGCCGGCGGCGGCTCGCGCCAAAGGTGCGAAGCCAGTGCCGGAGGCGGTCCTCGCGCTGATCCGACGGCGCGCGGAACGGGCGAAGTAACCCGGCGTCAGCCGTCGCGGAGGCTCAGCGCACCGATCGCGATCCCGGTGTCCGCCATGTGGCCCGCCAATCGGTCCATCGGCTCGCCCTCGAAGCGCGCGCCGCCGTCGGCGGCATGAATCTGGACGTCGAGCGAGCCTGCGGCGTTGCGAACGAGCCGCGCGCCGGTCGCCGGCCATGCATCGCTGCCGAACGTGACGACGACCTCCCTTGCGCCCTTGCTCCGCTCGCGCAGCCAGAGCGTCGTCATCAACTGGGCGAAGGCGGCAGGATCGACATGAGGCGCGGGCGCGTCGGGCACGGTGACGGGCTGGACCGGCTGCTGGGCGGTCGCGAGCAAGAGGAGCGAGGTGGTCTGCCGATCCCGGTCGCTGTCCTCGAACGTCGGGCTCCGGCGCTCTTCGCGGGGCGTGATGGCGACTTGGTCCTCGCCTTGTGTCTCGCGCTCCAGGGGGAAGTCCTCCCTCTTGATCCGGCCGTCCGCAAGCCGCTCGGGCGCGCGGCCGAGGCGCGGGGCAGGGCGGTCGCCCGGTCGCGCCTGAACGGGCTTGCCCGAGGCGCGATCGAGCGCCTGCCGCATCGCGCCCACATCCTCGGTAGAGGTATGGGGACGGGGCTGCGCGGCGGCATTGCGGGAAGAGGTCGGAGGGCGGGCGGCGGGGCTCGGGGTCGTCATCATCGTCGGCTCCGGCTTTCTTCCATGTCGAGGGCGATGCCTTCCTCGGCGGCGGCCGCCGCGCCGCGCGCGACGAGGCGCGCATGATCGGCGATCCGATCGCGCCGGGCATGGGCGAGGATCATCGCGTGACGGCGATCGCGCTCGGCGGCATCGCACAGGCGCCGCTGTTCTGTCGCGTCGCTGGCGGCACTGCGGGCGACGGCCTGGAGAAAGGTCGAGCGATCGACCAATGCGAGCCGCGTAGCGGCGGCATTGAGATCGGCGGACAATTCCATCCGGTTCTCGGCCAGCGCGAGATCCGCGTCGGCCGCCGCCGCGTCGGCCGCGCGCGCCGCCGCCACGGCCGCCTCGTGCGCCGCGCGGGCGGCGAGCAGCGCACGATGCGCGCGCGTCAATCGCATCTCGCGCAGGCGGACGAGCAGGCGCGGCTGTGGAACGGTGGTGGTCATGTCCCCGCTCCCTGCAGCAGCATCAGCGACTGGGCGAAAGGTTCGTTGCGGTCGGCGGGCTGGCGGAGCAGCGCCTCGATCTCGGCGCGCGCGGCGATCGCCTTGTCGGCGAGCGGATCGGCGCCGGCGCTATATTCGCCCACCTGCACGAGAAATTCGATCTCCGCATATTTGGCCATCAAGGCGCGAACGCGGGCGGCCGCCTGCGCGTGGGAGCGTTCCGAGAGACGGGTGAAGAGGCGGCTCAGGCTGCCAAGCACGTCGATCGCCGGATAATGGCCGGCGGCGCCGAGCTTGCGCGAGAGGATGATGTGCCCGTCGAGGATCGATCGGACCTCCTCGGCGACAGGATCGCTATTGTCCTCGTCTTCCATCAGGACCGTGTAGATGCCTGTGATCGCGCCGCTTTCGTCCGTGCCGGCGCGCTCGAACAGGCGCGGCAACTCGGCGAAGACGGAGGGCGGGAAGCCGCGCCGGACCGGCGGCTCTCCCGCGGCGAGCCCGATCTCGCGCAGCGCGCGGGCGAACCGCGTGGCGGAATCCATCAGCAGCAGGACGCTCTTGCCCTGCGCGCGGAAGCCTTCCGCAATGGCCGTCGCGTGGTGCGCGGCGCGGACCCGTTCCATCGCCGGCCGATCGGAGGTGGCGCACACGATCACCGAACGGGCGAGCCCGTCCGGCCCGAGACTGTCCTCGATGAACTCGCGGACTTCGCGGCCGCGCTCGCCGATCAGCGCGATCACGATGATCTCCGCCGTGGCGAAGCGCGCGAGCATGCCCAGCAGCGTCGATTTGCCGCCGCCCGCTGCCGCGAACACGCCCACGCGCTGCCCTTCGCCGATGGTGAGAAGGGTATCGACCGCGCGCACGCCGGTGGCGAGCACCGTATCGATCGGCGTGCGCGCCATCGGTTGCGGGGCGGGCGCGTAGAGCGGGCGACGGGGCAGGTTGGCGGGCAGCGGGTCGCCGCCGTCGATCGGCCGGCCGCGACCGTCCAGCACGCGTCCGAGCAAGGCGGGACCGAAGGGAACGCCCTCCTCGCCGGCGCGGACCAGCACCTCGGCTCCTACCGAAAGCCCGCGCAGATCGGCGAGCGGGGTGAGGATTGCGGCTCCGGCGGCGAGCCCTATCACCTCGGCGGGCACGCTATGACCCGTGGCGGGTTCCACGACCTCGCACATCTGGCCGATGCGCGCGTCGATGCCGGTCACGCGCAACGTGGTGCCCACCGCCTCGATCAGCCGGCCCCGGCGTTCGACCGTGCTGATCCGGCGCAGGCTGTCGAGCAGCGCGCCGGGCTCGGGCGCGGCGAGCAGCGTCATGACGCTGCCCGGGCCCAGGCGGCCTCGATCTGGGCGATCTGGGTTTCGAGCCCGGCATGCGTGCGGCCGAGCGCGGTCTCGACGACGCAGTCGGTGGGATCGAGCGTCGCATCGCCCTCGACGGCAAGCCCCGCCCGGTGGGCGAGGCGGGCCGCGACGGTTTCGACCTGTGCGGGCGCGACGCGGATCGTGGCGATCGTATCCGGGGCCAGCGCCGCGGTGGCGCGCTCGGCGAGGCCCGCCACGAAGACTGCTTCGCCCACTTCGCCCGCGATCCGGCGAACGACTTCCAGAGCGAGAGCGGCGATCTCGCCCTGCCGGCGACGCCGTTCCTCGCCATCCCGCATCGCGAGCTGGAAGATCTCGGCCCGGACATCGGCCGCGCCCGCCTCGACGCCCGCGCGTCGGCCTTCGGCGAAGCCCTCGTCCCGCGCCGCCCTGCGTGCCATATCGGCCTGTCTTCCCATATCGGTGTGAACCTGATTGGCTTCGGCGAGCAGGGCGACTGCGCCGTTCAGGAGGCGGAGGTCGCGAGCCGGGACGATGGGATCGTCCGTCATCGCCGTGGCGACGCGATCGGCATGCAACACGATGAAGCTCATGACGTCGCGGCTCCTTCGATGGCCGCCGCGACGCAGGCCTCGGCGAGCGCGCGAGGCGGGTCGATCGGCTCCGCGCCCGGATCGACGAGGCAGCGCATATTCTCCGGCAGCGTCGCCCGCATCAGCGCCAGACCGCGCGCATCGAGGCCGGCCGCATCCACGGCGGGCAGACCCGCGTCGGCCGGCAGGCGGTCGGCCTGCGCGATCGCCCAGTCGAGCGCCTCCTCTCCCGCCACCGCGGCATGGTCGCGCAGCACCGCGCCGTCGATCGTCACGGCGAGCGTGGGAGCGATCGAGGCGAGCGCCGCGCGATGGGCGATCTGCCGGCGCGCGGCATGGGGCAGACGCGCCCATGACGGCACGGCGGGGAGATCCTCGAACGACAGCGCCGTCGCCGGGCCGCCGGCAAGCCTGCGGCGGAGCGCGGCGGCGCGCCGTTCGCCGGGGCCGCCGTCGCGCGCGAGCAACGCGGTTCCGATCGCGGCGAGCGTGTGCCGCCGGTCCCGCGCCGTCATGCGCGCGGCTCCCGCCGGACGAGCGCCTGCCGCCTCTGTTGCCAGCGCCGGAGCGCGGGATAGCCGGTCAACAGGCCAAGCACGAAGACGAGAGGTAGCAGGAGATAGGCGAAATTGGCCGCGATCACGCTGCCGGGCGTGCCCGGCGCCTGCCCCGGCAGCGGCTCGGCCGGGAAGGTTTCGACCGAGACATTGTCATATTTCAGGCCTTCGACCGAATTGACGACGAGCGCCTTCACCTTGCCAACCTGCGCCTCGATATTGGCGCCGGGCCGATATTTGATGAAGACGGAGGCCGAGGCCGCTTCCTTCGCGTCCGCCATCGGATCCTTCTGCGGCAGCGCGAGATGGACGCGCGCCTGCACCACGCCATCTATGTCGGAAATGGTGTGGGCCAGTTCCTGGCTCATGCCGTAATTGAGCCGCGCCCGCTCCTCGACCGGCGAGGAGACGAAGCCTTCCTTCTTGAAGACGGTGCCGAGCGACGAGAAATCCTCGCGCGGGAGGCCCTGCGAGCGCAGCACCGCGATAGCGCGGGAGAAATCGCCCGGAGCGGCGGAAACGGTCCAGCCCGTCTCGCCGCCATCCTCCTTGTTGGCGGAGATGCCTGCTGACTGGAGCACGGCGATCATGTCGTTCGCCTGCGCTTCGGTCAGCTTGCTATAGAGGTCGGCACGGCCACAGCCGGCCAGCAACAAGGCGAACGCGATCAGCATCGCGAGGCCGCCGCGGCCCTGACAGGTCATCATCTCTCTCCTCGGCGGTCCGTCAGCTCTGCTGACGGAACAGCTGTTGCAGGCCGTCGGACGTGCGGTTGGCGATGTTGGAGGTGAGCTGACAGTGGAACATGAATTCCTGGCAGCGGACCGTGAGGCCGAGAATGTCGCCGGGCGTCATCGCCACGCCCTTGGCCTCGGCGGCCTTGGCATAAGCGGAGACTTGCCGTGCCTCGCCGTTCACCTTCTCGAGCTGGGTGAACATGCCTTTCAGCGCCGGCGCCAGCGCGTCGGGTGCGAGGGGCCCGCGCGCGCCGGCGGCGGAGAGCGAGCCCTGGAAGCTCGTGATGTCGGCGATCGAGGCGGCGGGACCCGCCTCGATCGTCTGGACGGACTGCGCATGGGCGGGCGCAAGGCCCGCCTGCGCCGCCGCGATGGCTTCGATCGACATGGTGCCGCCTCCGCTCAGCCTTTGCGCGCCATCGTTTCCAGCGCCTTGCCGACGCTGTCGATCGAACTCTGGCTGCTCTGCGCCATGAAGCTCATGCGGAGCGATTCCGCGGTGAGCTGCGTGATCTGGCTGGGATTGTCGCTCCCCGCGCTGACCGTGTCGGACATCTGCTCGATCCGGCCGGCCTGTGTGTCCAGAGTCTGGCCCCAGGCATTGGCGAGCGCCTCGAACCAGGTGCCTCCGGTCGTCTTGCTGCGGGCCTGGTTGGCGCCATTGAGCGGAGCGGCGGCAAGCATGCCAAGACCGCCAGTTGTCGTAGTCGTCATGGTTCAACTCCTTTACGTTACCAGGAACATCAATGGGTTACGCACCATTACATCATCTGCTCAGAACGTGACGCGGATCTCGCGGCCGTCCTTCTCCAGCCGCACGCTCTGTCCTTCGATGCCCATCAGCCGATGGCCGGAAGGCATCATCGCGCCGGCGAAATAGCGGGCGCCATCCGCCGTCTGGATGTAGGCGGGATCGCCCGAGACGACGGTCGAAACCTTCTTGGTCGCATCGGCCACGGTCCGCACCGGGCCGCCTTCGCCCTCCTGCGGCTGCGGCGGCAGATCGTCATGAAGCACGACGCGGCCGACCTCGCGCACGTCCGACTTCACGGCATCGACGAGCTGGTCGCGCGCCTCTGCGGTGAGCGGGCTGGTGTGCAGTTCGACGTCCGTGCGACCGATCGGCCGCGCGCGGGCGGAGAGGCCCCGGATGCGGGCGATGTCGGCGCTGGCCTGCGCGAGATCGGAGCTGGTCTGCACGTCGAGCTGGGCGGGCACCGCCACGGTGCGCAGCACCTCGTTGGCGCGCACCCGGTCGGCCTCGCCATTGACGACGCCGGCGACGATCACCGCGTTGGTCGCGTGATTGGTCGTCGCGCGCAAATCGGTGAGGCCCGCCTTGTCGAGGGCGCGTTCCACCCGGCCGGCGCGGTCGGGTGTGAACCCCATCGCGTCCATCGCCGGGCCGGCGGCGGCGGCGGCCACGAGCAGGATGCTCGCTCCGGCCAGTGTCGGCAGGCGCCATCCCGCGAGGAAATCGCCGGTCCGCTCGCCCATCCGGGCCGCAAGCGTCATCGCCTGGTCCTGCAGCGTCGGCGGCAGGGTGGGCGGCTCCGGAAGGGCGGCGGCGAGACCGCCCGCATCCGCCCAGCGTAGGCTCGCGGCCTCGCCATAAGCCAGCGCGACGCCGCCGACCGTGAACGGCACGTAGGGAGGGAGGATCGCCGCCTCGCCCGCCGCGAGCGTCGAGCCGAGGAGGCTGGCCGCGCCGCTCAGCACCGTGATCCGGGTGGTGCCGCCGTCGATTGCGAAATCCAGCGCGGTGCCTTTCACGGCCGGATCGCGGAGCACCACGTCCTGCCAATATTCATGCCCGATCGAGAGCGTCCCGCCGGCGGGCAGCGATTTCTCGACTCCCGCCAGCCGCCCGCTCAGCACACGCAACACCTGCGATCGCGTCATATCGTCGCCCGTCATTGCACCCGCTCCGGAGAGTTGGACTGAAAGGGTTGCGCCGCTTCGGACGCCTTCGACACCGTCACCGTGCCCACACCGCTGGAAAGCGTGGCGAGACGAGGCGTGATCAGGAACAGGCGCTCCGTGTGGCCGCGCTGCTTCGAACGCGTCTTGAAGAGATTGCCGAGCAGGGGGATGTCGCCGAGCAGCGGCACCTTCGTGATATCGTTTGTTTCGGCATCGGAGGTCATGCCGCCGAGGAGGAGGCTCTCGCCGTTCAGCACCATCGCCTGTGTCGCGACCGAGGAGCGATCGACGATCGGGATATTGTCGACCACCGACTGCTGGCTGAGCTGGCCGTCCTCGATGTTGATGAGCATGCGGATGCGTGTCTGGTCGTGATCGCGGAATACGTGCGGGTTCACGCGCAGCACGATGCCGGCGGTCACGTTGAACAGGTCCACCTCCTCGCGGCCCGCGACGCGGACGTAGAAGGTGCGGGTGCGATCGAAGACGGCCTCGACGTTGGACAGCGTCATCACCTCGGGCCGCGAGACGATCCGCGCGGCGCCCTTCTGCTCCAGCGCGGTGATCCGGGTGAGGAATTCGCGGTGGCTGCCGATGATGGTGGAGATGGTGCCGCCCAGCGCCGAAGGCGTGATATTCTCGACATTGCCGCGCCGCGATCCGTCGGTCGGCAACAGGCGGATGTCGCCGTCATTGCCGTTCGCGTTGCCCTGGCCGAACAGAGCGCCGAAGCCGCCTGAATTGAAGCGCCAGTTGATGCCGAGCTGGCGGAGCTTGTCGACATTGATGTCGACGATCGTCGCCTCGACCTCCACCATCTGCGGCTCGACATCCAGCGCGCGGATCAGCGAGTCATAAGCGGACATGCGCGCCGGCACGTCCCGCACGATCAGCGCGTTGGTGAAGGGATTGGCCTCGACGCGGATAATGTCCGACGTGAGCGGGGCGGCGGCGCCATCCTCGGCGAAGCCCATCGCGGTTTGCGGCGCGGTGGCGGGGCCGGTCGGGTAGATGCCGCCCATCGGCAGGCCGAGCAGGGGCGTCTGCGATACGTTCGGCCGGATCGAATCCATGCCCTGACCCTTCAGTCGCGTAGCGCTCTGGCGGATCGGGTAAGAGCCGAAATTGTTGCTCGGCGCGCGCCGGTCGAGCACGAGATTCTGGACGATCGTGGCGAGCCCCGGCACCCGGATCTCGCGCCCGCCGGCTTCCATCGTCGTATCCTCGGCGCGAGCATAGCGCAGATAGAAGACACGGAATTCCAGCGGCTGGGGGTCGAGGCTCTCATAGGGCAGGCGGGGGCTGGCGCCGAGCAGGGTGCCGGCGGCACTCCCGCCCGCGCCGGCGACAGCGACCGAAGGCCTGCCGCCGCGCGCGAGCGTGCCGACCTGCTCCACGAAACGCGGCGTGCCGCTGGCGACGAGCGTGCCGTCGGGCGACGCCCGAACCATGTTGCGCGCGTCGGTGAAGCCCTGCGCCTGAACCTGCCGCGCGACGCGCGCGCCGGCGGCGGGGTCCAGGTTCAGCGTCTGCACGGTCAGTTCGCTGGCGGCATACACATAGGCCGCCGCGCCATCATAATAGCCGACCAGATTGAAAGCCTTGGCGACATCGTCGAACACCTTGGCGGCGGGACCGTTGAACTGGCCGTTGATCGTGCCGGTGAGACCCTGACCAACCACGACGGGGACGCCGACACGGCCGAAGAGATCGCGGACGAAATCGCCGATCGGCTCCTCGCGGGCAAGGATCGAGACGACCACCGGGCGCATGGGCATCGGCGCGGCGGCGGCAGGCGCCAGCAGCGGCGAGGCCGCGGCGGCGAGGGCGGCGAGACGCAGGGCAAAAGGCAGACGACTGGCTGGCAAAATCTGCTCCTTCATTCGGCGGCGATCGAGGCGGGCTCGGCGGCGATCATGCCGGCCGGCAGGCCGATCTGGCCGACCATCTCGAAGCGGACCGCGGGAGAGAGCTCGTTGAAGGCGAGCACCGGAAGATCGAACAGGCTCGGCTCGATCAGCTTGCGCAGCGCGCGGCGGACGTCGAACGCGGCGACCAGCACGGCCGTGTTCGTGTCCGTCGCGGTCGCGCCGATCGTGCCGACGAGATCGCGGGCGAAATCGGGCTCCAGCGCGAGCCGCTCGACGCCGTCGATCAGGCGTGTGCGATCGCGCACCATCGCCTCCAGATCGGGCGAGACGGCGAGCGCGCGGATCACGCCGTCCACGGCATGAGCATCGAGGATCGTGCGCTTCAGCGCGACGCGGACATGATCGGCGATCCGCGCCGGTTCGCGCTCCAGCGCGGCGGCGGCGGTGATCCCCTCCAGCACGTCGCGCATGTTGCGGATCGGCACCTCCTCCTCGGCGAGGCGGCGCAGGATCTCCGCGATGCGTGCGGCGGGGACGGCACGTACCGCTTCCTTGACGACTTCGGGATAGTCGTCGCCGATCTTGTTCAGCAGCTCGACGGCTTCCTGCACGCCGAGGAACAGGGACAGGTTGCGGCGGAGCAGTTGCTCGACCGCTTCGACCAGGCGGTCGGGCGTCTCGGCGGCGCCGATCGGCACTTCGAACGCGAGCAGTCGCCAGCCGGCGCCCGCGCCCGTGAAGTGGATCGCCAGCCGGGGCAGCGGCACGCCCGTGCGATATTGGAGACGATCGAGCATTTCGGTGAGCGCCTGGCCGAGCGCGTGCGCGGCCGCCTCGCCCGGATGCGGACCCGAATGTTCGAGCAGCAGCGGCACGACCGGGCGCGGCGGCTCGGGCGCGGCGAGCAACGTGGCAGGGGGCGGCGGAGGGCGACGCACCAGCATCTTCTGGAGCGGGCCGCCGTAGCGCATCACATAGGGCTGCAGCCGCGGATGCATGCCCGCGCCGGACAGCAGCGCGCCGAGCCCGAGTGCGAGAAAGACCAGCGCCGGGAAGCCCGGCACGCAGGCGAGCAGGAAGCAGATCAGCCCCACGAAGATCAGCACGCGCGGATTGGACGAGAGCTGGCGATGGATCGCTTCGCCAAGATTGGCGCCCTGCTCTTCATCGGTCGTGCGCGTGACCATCAGGCCGGCCGCCATCGCGCCGAGCAGCGCCGGGATCTGCGCGACGAGGCCCTCGCCGATCGTGAGGATCGAATATTTGTGCGTGGCCGCGCCGAGATCCATGCCCTGCTGCATCACCCCGATGGCGAGTCCGCCGATCAGATTGATCACGACGATGACGATCGAGGCGATCGCATCGCCCTTCACGAACTTCATCGCGCCATCGAGGCTGCCGTGCAGCTTGCTCTCCAGTTCCAGCACGCGGCGCCGCCGGCGCGCATCATCCTTGTCGATCAGGCCCGAGCGCAGATCGCTGTCGATCGACAACTGCTTGCCGGGCATCGAATCGAGGCTGAAGCGCGCCGCCACCTCGGCCACGCGTTCCGCGCCTTTGGCGATGACGATGAACTGCACGACCGTGATGATCAGGAACACGACGAGGCCGACGACGATATTGCCGCCCACCACCATCTTGCCGAACGTCTGGATGATGTGCCCGGCGTGGCCGGTCGTCAGGATCATGCGCGTCGTCGCGATCGAAAGCGCGAGGCGGAACAGGGTCGAGACGAGCAGGATGGACGGGAAGGCCGAGAAATCGAGCGCGCCGCGAATGTAGAGCGTGTTCATCAGCAGGAGCACGCCGAACGTGATGTTCACGCCGACGAGCAAGTCGATGATCAGCACCGGCATCGGCAGGATCATCAGCGCGACGATCGCGACGACGCCGGCGACCAGCGCGAGATCGGCGACGCGCGCGGAGAATTTCACCGGCGTGCGGACGTTGCTGGACGCGAAATAGCTTTGAATGCTCATGGCCGCACCCTTCAACGCAGGGTTTCGGCGCGGCCGGCGGCATAGCCCGCCATCACCTTGTCGACATAGGCCTGCGTTTCCCGGAAGGCGGGCACGCGTCGACCGGCTTTCAGCACTGCGCCCGGCCCCGCATTATAGGCGGCGACGACCAGCGGCACGTCGTTGCCCAGGCGGGCCTGGAGCGTTTTGAGATAGGCGGCGCCCGTTTCGATCGCGAGCGCGGGATCGGCCAGCAGCGCGCCGGGATCGGCGACGCCCATGCTGCGCGCGGTGGCGGGCATGACCTGCATGAGCCCCAGCGCGCCCTTGTTCGAAACGGCGTCCTGCCGTCCGGCGGATTCGGCGGCGACCATCGCCGAAAGCAGGCGAGGATCGATCCGATACCGATAAGCGACGTCGGAGATGATGGCGGCGTGGGGCGCCGTCCGGGTGGTGCGCCCCGCTGCGGCGTGCGATGGCGTGGTGCGGCCGGTTGCGGCGGGCATCCGTACCGAAACCGATCGAGGCAATTCGACGAAATCGACCGGAGCCGATGCGTCGGCGGCCACGCAGGGGCGGACCGCTTCGATCATGCCGCGACTGCTGATGCAGTCCGTGGCCTGCCCCGGCGTCGCCGCGAAAAACGCCGCGAGGCCGACGAAGGCGAATGTCGTTCGGGTGCCGTCGACCGGCTCTACCCACCGCTGCCCAACAGGCATGAGCCCACTCTCCCACAAAGCCTGCCACGACCTTCCGGCCGATGGCGTCACTCAATGTTCAAATCGCGGGTCCTGCGATCCGGGCGATCTCGTCCGGTGGCCTAAAGGCTAACGACATGTTCGAACCGGAACTATCGCGATCTGGCTCCGTTCATCGCGCAAAAGGGACGGGTCATCACGAAAATCTGGCAGTTCGTCGTTAGAGAAACCGGACGGAAAGGATTGTGAATCGCCCTCTGGCGCAAGGGAAAATCTGTTTGAGGCCGATGCCGGAAAGCATCGATTCGCAATACCGTGTGACAGTGACGTGACATGGGCTGTCGTTGACTTCACAAGTTCTCACAAGAATAATTACGGCGTTCGATTGCTCTGGTCCTGCGGTCGATATTTCGTTTCGCACCTGATGCGAATGCGGATCTATTGGGTGGTTGCCATGTCCGGCGTGTTCCGTGTGCTTTTCGGCGCGCGGGGGTCGCTTTGGAGATTCGCGTGGCCGACAAGAATGATGGCGGCGACAAGACGGAAAAGCCGACGCCGAAACGGCTGGCGGACGCGCGCAAGAAGGGCGATGTCGCCAAATCGCGCGATGTGACCGCGACGGCGACGTTGCTGGTCTGGCTGCTGATGCTGATGTTCGGTGCGGGCTTCGCTGGCGCGCGGCTGGCGGGCTTGTTCGATCAGGGCTTCGCGCTCGTCGCGCAGGATGCCCCGTTCGCCAATGCCGCCGGCCTGATGGGGCAGGCGGCCTTCAACCTGCTGCTGATGCTGACCGCGATCGCGCTGATCCCGGCGGCGCTGACTGGCGCGCTCACTGAATTCCTGCAGGCGGGCGGCGTCTTCGCGCTGGAGAAGGTGAAGCCCTCGCTCGACAAGATGAATCCGGTCGAAGGGCTGAAGAAGATGTTCAGTCTCGACAATCTGGTCGAGCTGGCCAAGACGATGATCAAGGCGGTGCTGATCGTCTTCATCTGCTGGCTGGTGCTGCGCGGATCACTCGCCGAGATCATCGACAAGACCGGCCCCGTCCTCCAGCCGACCGCCGAGACGGACGGCCGCGCGGCCATCGCCACCGTGCTGTCCGAAACGGGAGACCTGCTGCGATCCGCGCTGCTGTGGACGTTCGGCGTGTTCCTGCTGGTCGCCGTGCTCGACATGGCCTGGCAGAAGCACAGCTATACCAAGAAGATGAAGATGAGCCTCCGCGACATCAAGCAGGAGTATAAGGAGAATGAGGGCGATCCGCTGATCAAGTCCAACCGGCGGCAGATGCACGAGGAATGGGCGAACCAGAATGCGGTGAGCGCGGCGCGCGGTGCCAACGTCCTTGTCACCAACCCCACCCATATCGCGATCGCGATCGACTATGATCCGGAAACCTGTCCCGTGCCGGTGATGACCGCCAAGGGCGAGGGCCCGCTGGCCCAGGCGATGCGCGAAGCGGCGGCGGAGGCCGATGTGCCGATCGTCCGCTACGTGGAGGTGGCGCGCGGGCTGTTCGAGCATGGCGAGATCAATGAGGTGATCCCGCGCGACATGTTCGACGCGATCGCGCAGATCATCCTGTGGGCGAAGAAGGTCCGCGAGGATGGCGGCGATCGGACGACCGAGATGACCCGCGATCCCATGCTGAGGACGGCGTGATGGATTCCGCGATCGGCATGGCGCTGTCCGGCCTGTTCGGCACGATCATCGCGCTGGCGGTGGTGCTCGGGCTCGCCTTTTTTGGCCTGAAGGCGATGCGGCGATGGCAGGACGGGACGTTCCGCTCCGGCGGCACGATGCCCGAGCATCCGCTGCGTTTCATCCGTGCGTTGCCCGTCGGCCAGCGCGAGCGGGTGATGCTGATCGAGGCGAAGGGTGAGGTGATGCTGATCGGCGTGTCCGGCGGCGCGGTCACCCTGCTGAAAAACTGGGGCGATGCGGGCGAAGGCCCTTCGGGCGGCACCGCCGAACGCCATGAAGGGGAGGATCTGTCATGAGCGCGCCGTTCGCGGCTCACAGCCGGCTGCCCACGATCGAACGCGAGCAGGCGAAGGCGCAGACCGCGCTGATCGCCGCGCTCAACCATCGTCACGTCGAGACGCTGCGGACGATCGCGCGTGGGGCGACGACGCGCGATCGCCGGGGCGCGCCCGCCTGGATCCGGTTCGACACGAACCGCGGACCGATCATGATCGCGCCGCTGCTGGTCGATAACCAGCTTGCCCGGATGACGAGCGGGCCGGGGCTTCCGGACGGTGCGGCGGCGGCGGCGACGCTCGGCAGGATCGAGCCGCTCGTCGCCGCGCTGGAGACGATCCTCGGGGTCGAACTGCATCCGGCCGGGCTGCTGGCGGAACTGGAGGACGATCCGGCGCTGATCCGGCTGGACGCGCATGAGCGCGGCGGAACGCTGTGCCATCGCCTGCTGATCGCGGCGCAGGCCGATGTCGAGGTCGTGCCGCTGCCATTGCCGCGCGACCTGCCCGCCCGGATCGGCGCGCTCTCGCTCCGCTGGTCGGGCGAGGTGGCGCTGCCGCCGATCCCGGCGCGGCGGTTGGCCGCGCTGGAACAGGGGGACTGCATCCTGTTCGGCATCGCACCGCTCACCGGGGCGCTCACGCTTCCCGGCCGTACGCGGCGCATGCCGATCACCATCGATCTCAGGGGGCGGACCGCGATGCTCGGCCGCGACCTACAGGAAGAGGACACTGCCGTGCCTGATCGTGTCTCTCGCGTTGAGGAATTGCCGCTCGCGCCGACGAGCGAGATGCCGGAATGGGCCGAATTGAAAGTGGCCGCGACGATCGAATTCGACGGAGGACGCCTGACCGCCGCGCAACTCGCGACGCTGGGCGAAGGCAGCGTGCTGCCTTTGCCGGCAACGGGCGGAACGCTCGCCGTGCGCATCATCGCCGGTGGCGCGCCGATCGCGGAGGGCGAGCTGGTCGCGGTGGGCGAGGGCTATGGCGTGCTCGTCACGGCGATCCGCGCGACCGATGCCGCGGACTGACGCGCATGGACCTTTCCACCTTCACGCCGGGCTCGGCGCTCGTCGTCGTCATCGCGCTGGCGCTCGCGCCCTTCTTCGCGGTGATGGTGACGTCGTTCACGAAGATCGTCGTCACGCTCAGCCTGCTGCGCAATGCGCTGGGGCTGCAGCAGGTGCCGCCCAATATTGTGCTCAACGGGCTGGCGCTGATCCTGTCGCTCTATGTGATGTATCCGGTCGCGCAGCGGATGCAGGACGCGATCGTCGCCAATCCGGCGCCGGCCGCGAGCACGGAATCGACGATGATGGCCGCCGTCGGCGCGGGCAAGGAGCCGCTGCGCGATTTCCTGCTCAAGCATAGCGATCCGCGCGAGCGCGTCTTCTTTCTGAAGACCGCGCAGCGCGTGGGTGATCAGGCGCATGCCGCCGAGATGAGCGATCGCGATTTCGTGATCGTGATTCCCTCCTTCGTCGTGAAGGAGCTGAGCCTCGCCTTCCAGATCGGCTTCCTGATCTTCCTGCCCTTTCTCGTCATCGATCTCGTCATCTCGAACATCCTTCTCGCCATGGGCATGATGATGCTCTCGCCGACGACGATCTCGTTGCCGTTCAAGCTGCTGTTGTTCGTGCTCGTCGACGGCTGGGTGAAGCTCAGCCACGGCCTGGTGCTGTCCTATGTGTGATCCCGTCCGCCGGGGAGGAGCGGGATGAACGCGGATTTCGTGAGCCTCACGAACGACGCCTTGTGGCTGGTGCTGATCCTGTCGGCGCCGCCGATCCTGGTCGCGTCGATCGCGGGCCTCGCCGTCGCGATCGTGCAGGCAGCGACGCAGATCCAGGAACAGACGCTGCAATATACGATCAAGTTCTTCGCGATCGTGCTGACCTTGTTCGTCACTGCATCTCTGCTGGGATCCTCGCTCTACCGCTTCGGTGACCGTGTGTTCACGGATTTCCCGTCGATGGTGGGGCACGGAGCGGCGCAGTGAGCGGCTGGGCCGATCAGGTGCTGCTGCTCGGCGTCGGCACGGCGCGCGTCGCCTGCGCGTTCGCGATGCTTCCCCTGTTCGCCAACGAGACGGTGCCCGCGCTGGTGCGCAACTCGATCTTCGTGGGCATGGGGCTGATCAGCCTCGTCCTCCAGCCGCCGTTCGACATGGCCGCGATCGGCGCGACGCGCTGGGTGGGGATCTTCGCCAAGGAGGCGTTCGTCGGCCTGATCATCGGCTTCTTCTTCGGATCGGTGCTGTGGGCGCTGGAGGCGGCGGGGCAGATCATCGATACGAAGGTGGGCGCGACGATGGCGCAGATCGTGGATCCGCTTTCCGGCCACCAGACCTCGCTCAACGGCGCGTTCCTCGGCCGGCTGGCGAACATCGTCTTCATCTTCTCGGGCGGCCTCTCGCTGATCGTGCGCGTCCTGATCGAAAGCTATGCGGTGTGGCCGATCGCGGCGCCCGCGCCGGCGCTTGATCCGCGCGGATTGCAGCTGTTCGAGGCCGAGTTCGGGCGGATGATGGTGCTGTCCGTCCTGTTCGCGGCGCCGGTGCTCACGGTGCTGTTCCTGATCGATCTGGCGCTGGGGCTGATGAACCGCTTCGCGCAACAGCTGAACGTCTTCACGCTCTCCATGTCGATCAAGGCGTTCGCCGCGACGCTGATCATCCTGATGCTGCTTTCCGGCTACACGCTGGCGTTGACCCGCGACATCACCAGCCGGCCGCAGGTGCTGCACGGGCTGCTCGAAAGGTTTGGGCGATGATGGCGGCCGAAGCGCTCCCGCCGCCCGCCCAGACGCCCGAGGAGGAGCGGCTGGCCGCGATCGCCGAACTCCTGCGCAAGGCCGATGCGCTGCCCGGGGCACCCGCTCCCGTGGCGATCGGTGAGCATATGATCGAGGCCGCGCGCGTGCCGAAACGGCATCGCGAGGCGCTGCTGAAGCTGACGCCGATGGAGCTGACCGTGATCCGCTTCCTCGGCTGGGGGCGATCCAATGGCGACATCGCGACCCTGCTGCTGATCGCGGAGAATACGGTGCGCGTTCACTTGTCGAACGTGTGCCGCAAACTGGAACTGGACGGGATGCGGGAACTGGCGGCGCTGGCCGGCCTGCTCTTCTACCCGGCCGAATGACGTGTGGGGGCGGGATGCTAATCGGATCGACTAGGCTTTCTAATCGAAACGCGCAGCGCGCGACTCTGTCGAAACGGGCATCTCTTTCTTCGTCGAACCAAGCATTCGGTTCGACATCGGCCGGAGCGACCGGTCACCCGAACCGAATGATCTGAAGGAGATAGACATGTCCGGTGGAATCAACCTCAACATCGTCTCGCAGGCCGCGCTCGCTTTCGGCACTGGCGGCACCAGCCTGTTCGCGCAGATCGGCATGCAGATCGTGTCGCAGATCGCCAAGGACGTGATCCAGCAGGTCGGCAGCCAGCTGGGCCTGCCGCAGCCCGCGATCGACGCGGCGCAGGGTGCCTTCTCCGCCGCCAGCGGCAACTATGCCGATGCCGCGGCTGAATATAGCCAGGCGGCCGGCGGTTCGGTCGCGCTGGCCGGCAACATCGGCGCCAGCCTGGGCGGCTCGCCCGCCGAGATCGGGGATCTGCAGCGGCAGGTGTCGGACGTGCTGGACCAGCTGGTTGAGACGACCAACAAGAAGATGGTCGATGGCGAGAATCAGGAAGGCGGCGGCGTCAGCGGCGCGCGTGGCCGTCGCCCCGGCGAGAGCTTCCTGATGGCGCTGGCCCGCATCATGGGCCAGGTCATCGACGACAAGATGGACCAGCAGATGCAGGCCGCGCAGGACCTGGATCAGGCCAACCAGAGCGGCGACAAGTCGCACATCTCCGAGATGAGCGCGAAGATCCAGGCTCTGGGTCAGGAAGTGTCGATGCTCAGCAACGCGCTGAACAACTCGATCAAGTCGCTCGGCGAGGCTGCGACCACGCTCGCCCGCAAGAGCTGATGAACCAAAGTCGCGGGGCGGCGGTTTCAGGACCGCCGCCCCGCCTCTTTTCGATTCATGGAGCATGTGCATGTTGGGACGAGTTGCCGCGATCGCTTTGGCCCTGTCGCTGGGAGGTGCCGCCGCCGCGCAGGACATCAGCTCCACCAACACTGTCGGCGGCGATTTCGCCATGCTCGGCCTCCAGAACGAGGTGCTGAACCGTTCGCTGGGGACAGGCGGCGCCGGAGCGCGCCGGCCCGCGCCCGGCCGGGCGGTTCCCCAGGGCAATGTTTTCGCGGCACCAGCGCGGCCGGGCATGGCGACCGTCTCGTTCCGCTATCAGCAGAGCCCGGCCCTCTGGCAGGAAACCAGTCGCGAATTCCTCGATCGTGCCGCCAAGAAGGATCCGGCTCTGGCCAAGTCGATCGCCGACGAGATGGCCCGCAAGGATTTCGGCAAGATCTATGCGGATTTCGTCAGGCCGTTCGGCATCAGGCCGGACGACGCGGTCGATGCGCTGACCGCCTATACCGTGCTCGGCTGGATGATCGCCACCGGAGCCGCCGATCCCAGCCCCCGGCAGATCGCCGGCGTTCGCGCGCAGATTGCGCAGCGCGCGTCGACCAACCCGACCTTCGCCGATCCGCGCAGCCGCGCGAAGCTGGGCGAGGAGATGAAGCTTCTGTTCCTCATCCTCAAAGGCGGCTGGGAATCGGCGCGGCGCGAAGGCAATTTGCAGCAGTTCAGCGACGGTGTCGCCGCGCAGTTTCGGCAGAGCGATGTCGATTTCCGCCGCCTGCGCATGAGCGATCGGGGCTTCGTCGGCTGATGCCGCGGGCCGCGCTCCGCGCCACCGTGGGGCCGCCGGCCGGACCGGTCAGCCGGAGGCTCGATTTTCGGCCCATCGGCCTCTGGGACATCCCCGAAATCGTGGCGCTCCACCGCGAACCGCGTATCACCGCGATGCTGGTCGACGACATACCCGACGACATCGTGAAGGCGCATCTCGTGGTCGCCTGGAACGCGCCGTTCGCCGCCGCCGGTTTCGGCACATTCGCGGTGCGCCGGCGAGGCGAGCCGGCGCTGATCGGTCTCTTCTCGCTGACGCCCTACAAAAACGACGTTGCCCTGCTCGAACTGGGCGGCAAGCTGACCCCCTCCGCCTGGGGCGGACGGATCGCGATCGAAGCGGGCGCCGCGATGATCGACCATGCGTTCGACGCGCTGGGGCGCGATCGACTGGTGAGCGCGATCGATCCCGCGCAGCGATCGGCGGCGGCTGCGCTCCGCCGGCTGGGTTTCACGGAGGACGGGGAAGATAGGCTCCTCGACCGGCCGGTCATCCGCTTTTCGCTGATCCGCTCGGCGTTCCGCCCGTATCGCTAGTCGAAGCGATTATGGTGGTCGGGCGGTCGCGCCGCCATATCGGATGGGCCGGCCTACACCGGCCGAACCAAGGACGTGAATGATGACCGGGCTGGATCGCCTTTCCTCCGCAACCCCTCTGGGCTTGGCTGCCGCATCGCGGGAGCAGGATGCGCGCGCGATCGCCGGGCAGACGATCGGCGAGATCGGCCATCGCGTGCTGGCCTGGGTCGGCGCGAGCGGCGGCGCTCTTTCGGCGGCAGGCGGCAGCGCGGCGTGGGCTCTGGCGACGGGGGAGGGCAGCGGCTTTCGGCCGGATGTCGGCGAACTCGCGCGCGGTGGCGACATCTATGATCTCGACGGACTGGCGCGCGACGTCGCAGGCCGGGTCGGCGCGACGCCGATCCAGGAGGGTGAACTGCGCCGCGCCTTCGCGGATTTCACGCGTGCGGCGGTCGTGCAGGTCGCGGGCCTCGCCGGCGCCACGGGCGAACGGCAGATGGCCGGTATCCAGTCGGCGCTGGACGAAGCCGTGAGCGGCGCGTCCCCCGGCGGCGCGGATGGCGTGATCGAACGGATCGAACGTGCGTCCGCGATCCTGACGGCCGCTAACGGGAACTGATCGTGACGGCGATCGGTGCCCCGCGCAACGATGCGCCATCAGCGCGCGAGATCGCGCTTGCGCCGGGTGCGCTCGATGCGCTTGCCGATGCGGCGCCGACCGGCGCGGGCGCGCTTCACCGGCTCCTCAACCAGCCCTCGACGCTCGACCGGCTCGTCGGCGATGCGGGGCCGCTCGGCAAGTTCCGCACCGACGATCCCGATCGCATGCCTTCCGGCACCGCCGCGCTGACGCTGAGGGCCAGCGACGCGCTCAACCGGCTGGCGGCTCGGCTCGGCCTGCCGGGCGAGCGGATCCTGAGCGGCAATCCCGTCCTGCGCGCCGGACAGGCGCCATCGCCGCCGACGGAGCTACCGGCGGGAGAGAGGCAGGCGCGCACCGATTACGGCGTCTCGACCGCCGCCACGCCGCCGATCGAGCGCAGCGGTGCCGATAATCAGGCTGGGTCGATCGATCGCGGGAACCGCCGTGATCCCGGCGCGTAAGGCGACAGGATCGTCCGGGTGGGGGTAATATGCGCATAATATTTCTCGGTCTCGCGACGGCGGCGCTCGTCGCCTCTCCGGCTCCTGCGGTGCGGATGCGGGCGAAGCGCCCTGCCGCACCGGCGCTCACGGTGGTCACGTCCGGCAGCGAACAGGCGCTGAAACTGGGCGAGACGCTCCTGTCGCGCCCGTTCGGTGCCGATCTGATCGATAGCATGACCGTGATCGGCCGCTACGGCACCGCCGCCGAACCGCTCTACGTAGTGGAGGGCACGGCGGGCGCGACCTGCGCCGCGCGCTATGTCGTCGTCGCGGCCAGGGCTGGGCAGCCGCCGGTCCTCTCCGCGCCGTTCGGCACGTGCGCGAAGGGGATCAGCGTGCGACAGGGATTGCACGGGCTCGAGATGCAACTGATCCCCGGAACGGGCACCGAGCCAACGCTCTACGCTTACGCGAACGGCGCGGTCCGGCCGCTCGATGCGCGCGCCGAGGTGGCCGACCGGATCGCGCCGCCGCAGACGCTCCGGTGCCGCAACCCCGGCGACATGGCGGGGCTCGACGGCGATGCGTTCGACGCGCAACTGGGCGAGACGTTGCCCACCGCCTATCGCACCGATCGCGCCGTCCGCCGCGCCGAAATCGCTCCGGCCGCGCTGCACGAGATGGTCGCCGGGCTCGCCTGTCTCGCGGCGTGGCCGGGTGCGGGCAATGCGGTGTTCAAGGCGGCGACGCCGCTGTTCGCCAGCAAGCGATACGGTACGGCCTCGTTCGCGACGCTCGACCGGATCGCCGGGGCGACGAATTCCGAGGCGGCGCTGCGTGCCTCGGCGCGGACGCTTTCGGCACAGATGCGCTATTTCGTGGGCAAGCGCGAGCCGCTTTGAACAAAGGCGCTAAGCGTTCCGACTAGCGACCCCGGCGGGCGCTTCCATTAGCCTTCCCTCATCCGACCAGGAGCATGGAGCAAAGGCATGACCGCCGTCAGTGCAGCCCAGGGCAGCCCGTTTTCCGCATCGGGCAGCAGCGGCCCGAGCAGCTACACCGTCAAATCCGGCGATACCTTGTGGGATATTGCCCGCGCGCACGGCGTCTCGCTCGCGGCGCTGGAGGCGGCCAACCCACAGATCGCGAACCCGAACCTGATCTTCCCCAACCAGCAGATCAACCTGCCGGGTGGGGTGCGGGCCGGCTCTGGCGGCGTGAGCGGGGTCGGCGGTGCCACGCCCGGCACTGGCACCGGCAACGTCGCGGAGATCGCGGACACGTATCTCGGGCAGAACGCATCGTCGCTGAAGACGAACACGCGCGACGCTCTGCCGATGAACGCCAACGTGCCGTCCGACGTCTGTTGCGCCAACTTCGTGTCGGCGGTGCTGACCGAGGCGGGGCAGTTGCCGGCCAACCTCCACACCGATTCCGTCGCGCAGCTCAACAGCACGCTCCGCGCACGCGGCTGGACGGAGGTGCCGGCCTCGCAGGCGCGGCCCGGCGATGTGGTGATCATGCAGGGCGGCGGCATCTCGCACACCGAGATCGTCTCCGGCCCCAACCAGATGATCGGATCGAACAACGCCAATGCCGACGGCAGCCAGCGCATCACGCACAACAGCCTGGATTATGCGCTGAGCCATGGCGGCAAGATCCTGCGCGCGCCGGCCGGCAGCGAGGCGCCCGGTGGTCCGCAGGCCGCGCCCGGTGCGGCCGCGCCCAGCGGCGATGGCACGCGGGCGCAGCGGATCGACCAGGCGATGGCCTATTTCCGGAGCCAGGGCTGGACGCAGGCGCAGGCGGCGGGGATCGTCGCCAATCTGGATGCCGAAAGCGGGATGGACGCGGGCATCCGCCAGATCGGTGGCGGACCGGGCTATGGCCTCGCCCAATGGGAAGGGCCGCGCCAGCGCGATTTCGCGCGCTGGGCCGGGCATGACATTCACGGCTCCTCCTTCGCGGAGCAGCTGCGCTTCGTGCAGCACGAGCTTTCGACGACCGAAAGCGGTGCCGCACGAGCGCTGCGCGGGACGGACGATGCGCGGACGGCCGGATCGATCGTGAGCCGTCTCTACGAACGGCCGGCCGACGCCGCCGGCGAGGCGACGCGGCGCGGCGAACGCGCGGTCGGCGTCTTCGATCGCTGACATCCATCCTCCGGGAGGGTCGAATCGATCCTCCAACCCCCGCCTGGGCCGGAACGGGTTCGCCCGTTCCGGCATTTTCCGATGATGATCGCCGTCCTCATCGCAGCCGTCGCCGGTGCGGGCGAACCGGTCATTTGTCTGCTCGACGAGCGGCCGATCGCCCGGTGCCGGATGGAGGATCGCATATTCCCCGACGGGCGGCACCGGCTCACATTCTCCGGCCGTGGGGCGCGCGTGGTCTTCGAGGGGAAGGGGGCCAATGGCTGGTGGAGCGGCACGCTCGATGGACGGCCCGCCATGGGGCGCGAACGCAATCGCGGCTATACGGACTTTTCGACGCGCGATCTCCAGCGGCGCTTCAGCTGGTGGTATCCGGCCGACGAACACGGCACCTATTGAGGCATAAGACCGGCGCGCCGGGTCAGGGGACGAACAGCGCGTCCGGAGCGCCATGGTCGGCCGGCCACGTGGCCCAGGCGACGTCGGTCGGCCCGATCGCGCTGTCGATCACCCGCCAGCTTTCGCCATCGCGTCGGAGCAGCGCCGCATAGGCGCGGGAAACCATGCCGTGTGTGGCGGCCTCGGCGCGCGACGTGCCCGCATAGGAGAGCGGCTTGCCGTCGCGCTCCTCCATGTCGGCGAGAAGGAAGGCCCAGCGGCCGGCGGCGCGGAGCTGGCGGACCTTGAAAAGTACGGGCTTGCCCAAGGCCTGCGCGACGGGCGCGCGGGCCGCATCGAGGAGCGCCGTGCGCACCGCATGATCCTGCACGTCGGGACTCGCCGCCGCCGCCACCATCATCGCCGCCTCCCAAACTGCCATCGGATCGCTCCCCGGAGCCCTGCTTCGCAAACGAGACGCCCCCGGAGACGTTCCGTACGTCTCCGGGGGCGTGGGTTCGTCGTCCGGCTGGGATTTCAGACGGCGAGGAAGGCGCGCGCGAACAAAGCGGCCGTGTTGTGGCTCTGCGAGGCGGAGGAGGCCGATCCCAGATCCGCCACCGCAGCGGCGAAGAGGCCGAATACCAGAAAGCTCGACAGCGTGCTGCTGAGTTCGTCCACGCTCGGCATGCCGCTGCCGGGGCCGTAGGCGGCACCCGGTTTGGTGGCGTTGAGGTCGGCCTGCGTCGCGACGTCGCCCGTGAGCATCGAGGTCCAGCCGGCGCCGTTCGCATTCTCGTTGAGCACGAAGCCGTCGCGCGTGGCGGCGTCGATCGCGCGGCCATTGCCCCCCATGCTGATCGAAAGGTCGCCTTTCTCCTGCTGGCTGATCCCGTCGACCACGATCGCCTGATCGCCCTTCGTAATGGTGACGTTGCTGGCGTAGAAGACATCCGGGTTGGTCTTGCCCGCCTCCGTGCCGATCGTGATCTTCGTGCCGTTTTCCAGCGTGAACGTCGTCGTGCCCCAGAAATCGAAGGCATGCTTGCCGTCGACATTGACGTGGGGGTCGCCCCAGATCTGCGTGGTTTCGCCGGTATTGGCGTTGTTGATCACGATCTCCGAATTATTCTCGTTCAGTTCCATCGTGTAGCCGTCGCCGAGATCGATCGAGGCGCGGCCTTCGGCGCCGGTCGTGGCGGTCCATTGCGCGGCCGGCTCCGGCGCGCCCCGGCTGAAGGCGGCGATCGCCCAGAGCGAGGGCAGGGTGCCGACCGCGAGCGGGCCCGCGTTCAGCGGGTTCAGCGCGCGGCCGAGGATGCCGGCGGCGAGCGACAATTGCGCGCCCGCCGAGGCCGTCGCGAGCGAGGAAGACGTGGAAACGAAGGCATTGGCGCTGATCGTGGTCATCATCGGTCCCCTGAAGAGTTGCCGAAGGATAAGACCATGATCGCGATCGCCCCGCGCTCCGCATAACGATTAGGGGGGCTAGTCGAAGCGATTAGAACGGCATCAGCCTGGCTTGAGGACGAGCATCGTTATCGCCACGGAGACGCCGTGGCCATGAAAAGACGATCGCGCGCGTGTCCGCCGGTCAGCGGTGCGCGGCGAGTTCGGCCTTGTAATGCTCGAGATAATTGTCGAGCCGGCCTTCCCGCGCCTCGTCCCATACGCCGTTGATGCGCTTGGGCTCACCATGATCGATGTCGAAGCGGAAGCGACCGTCAGGGTCGATCGCAAGCTCGAAGCCGCCGATCGTCTCGTCCGCATCGTCCCTGCGCTGGCGATAGAAAGCGGTCACCGCTTTTTGCGCATCGTCGGAAAGCTGGAACTGGCGCGTTTCCAGATCGTCCCCGCCCGCCACCACGGCGAGGCAGATATAATCGACCTGGAAATCGTCGGCATGTTCGAGGATCTCGACATTGGCGAGCAGCCGCCGCCACGGGCCGACATCGGCCGACGCCGCGACCGTGCGGACGACCTGCGCCTGCGCCTCGGTGAAATCCATCATCTGCTCCGTCTCCGGTTCGGCGCCCGATCAAACGTCCATGCGGGCATCGGGTTCATGCCGATGTCGGGCGTCCGGTGCCAGACGCTTCGCGCTTATTTGTTCACGAAGGTCTGGGTACGCCACGCGCCGCCGTTGACGCGATAGGATGCCTGGAAGCCGTCGGGCCGCGTCGTCGCATTGTCCGCGCCATAGCGTGCCTCGATCCGCACCTCGACCTTGTTCTTCGGGTTTTCGGCGAGCGTGGCGACCGTATTCTCGAATTTTTTGTAGGCGCCCTGATTGAGGTTGGGGAGCCCATCGCCGATCGGCTTGCCGTTGCCCGGCACCACGTTCAGACGGTTCGTCTGCGCCCCGAAGCGATCGCCGATGATGTGGAAGCCGATGTCGGTCGATTTTCCCTCATGCCCGATCTCGGCCTGCAGCTTGGGATCGTTGCGCCCGGTGGCGTCGAGGCCGACCTGCCCCTCGGCGGTGCTGACCCGGCCCTTGTCGTCGGTCGTGTAGGAATAGCGGCCATATTCATAGCGTGTGTTCGGCGCGGCATCGTTGGCGGCCGCGTTGAACGCATCGGCGTCGTCGAACTTGCGGACCTTCGCGGATGCGCGCGCCGTGGTTTCTTCGCTTTCCTTCGCGACGCGCGTCTCGGTGCGGGTGGCGGCGTGGCCGGCCTCGCCAGCGTCGTCGGCCGCCTTCAGGCCCTTCACGGCGGCGCGTTCGACCCCTTCCGCCGCATGACCGCCACCCCGGATCAGGCCCTTGGCGGCATCGCCGATGCCGGGAATCCAGCCGATCGCCGCGGCGCCGAGATTGAGCCAACCGCCGTCCTCGCCGCGCCAGACCTGGCCAACGGCGGCGGCGGTGTCGCGAGCGTCGGCGATCTGGCCGGCGATCGGCACGAACCCCATCGCGGTCTGTCCGCCGAGCTTCGACCAACTGTTGTTGTCGGAGAAATCACCCCGGATCGCGCCGTCGAAGAAAGCGCCGATGCCCTCCTCGGAGCCGGAGAGGGCGCTTTCGAACGCGCCGCGCTCGACCGGCGTCATCCGGAGTTCCAGCGCGGCGGTGAGCGTCTTCGCCTGCTCCGGGTGCTGCGCGGCCTGTGCCTTCACGGCTTCGGCGAGGCCATCCGTATCGAGCCGGCCGTTCTGGCGATGGCTCGTCAGCAGAGAGCCGGCGATGTCGTCGCCCGCTTGCCCACTCCGTGCCGTTGCAGCGCCGTTCACGCCGACTTGCGAAACCATGAGGTCGCTCCCGATCGATCAACGCGACCGACTTTAGGCGCCGTCATCCGCCGATACGCTGATCGATCCGACTATCATGCCTAATCGGATCGACTAGGCGACAGGCGCTCCCCGCGTTTGGAGATGCCGTGCGGGCGGGGACTTGCCATCCATTGTCGTATGGCGATCACAAGGATCCCATGCGGGGCATCGAAGCGCGGCGGTCAATGGGACGCCGCACCTCGATCCATGGGATGTCACTGAATACGGGCTGGCGCTCGTGTCGGCTCAGATCCTGGCTGGCGTGCCAAGGACTTCGGACCAGAGTCCGGTTCTGTCGCTGCGTAGATGCCGATCGCGACAAGCGCCATGATGGCGAGGCAGATCGCGGCGAGCATGCACCAGCTGCTGATCCTGTGCTTGGGTCCCATGGTCATCTGCGACCAACGAGCGCAGCGACGCTGAAGTTCAACCCCGGCATGAGCCAATGCGTGCCTCCGCGTGCCGTCATCTGAGCCTCTTCGGCGGCTCCGATGGTTACTGCAACGCCCCCGAAATGAGGTAAACTAATTCTTAATGCCGAGTCGTCGTGCCCTTCAGGCCCGGCCGGCTGGTCTGGGGGGACACACATGAAGACGTATCTTACGCTTGCCGCCGCCTTGCTCGTCTGCGGCACGGCCGACGCCACCACGCTCGCGACCGGCCTCAACACGCTGAACGGCACGACGTCTGCAACGGAGCCGAATCTCGCCGGCATGGTCGTCGAAGACGTGGATCAGGCGTTCACCTTCGTCGCCGGTGGCGGCACGTATTCGGGCTTCGTGCAGAACCGGGTGGTTCTGGCGGTGGATGGCACCTACGACTTCCTGTGGCGGATCCATGATACCAGTTTCTCGGGCGTCCAGCCGTTCGATATTCGGGCATTCCGCATCGGCCTGTTCGGGGCCTCGGTCGTCGGCCTCAACGCCAACTATCTGACTGACGGCCTCGGCGAAGTCGGCCCGGACGCCGCCCGGGTCTTGGCCGAGCCCCGGCAGAATTACGTGAACTTCCTGTTCGGTAGCAATCTCAGTGCGGGACAGGACAGTTACTTCTTCTTCCTCGACACGACCGCGACGTCTTACGGCTTCACCGGCATCTATGATTTTGTCGGGTCGGGCAGCCCGGACATTTCCGGTGTCTATTCCACCTTCGCACCGCTTGCCTCGGTGCCGGAACCGGCGACCTGGGGCATGTTCCTTGCGGGCTTCGGCATGCTTGGCGGCACGATGCGCCGACGGATGCGGCGGACGGTACGCTTCGCCTGAAGTCGGGGCCGGCAGTTCACCACCCCTCGGAGACGTCCAGGCTATGGATCCGGTGTCCCGCAAGCGCCGTGATATCGACATGAATCAGTGGCTGGAGTTGGTGAGTGGGTAGGGCAGCCTGAATGTCGCTTATGGGGTCCGTGCAGCCGCTTGGTTTATGACCGTTCGCCGACAGCCATCTCGTGGCAACCTGCATGAGATCGACTCGGCGACGAATGCCATTTGTTTGTAGAGACAGGACAGATGTGTCTTCGCCATGCTTCGCTTGATCCATAATGCGGCCGCAGGATGGAAGAAGGAGCAGATCGAGCGACGCATTATGAAAATTGAGCGCGGGTCGGATCGCCTCCATCGCGACCGGCCACTGTGCGGGATCTGTCGCACAGTCGTAAATCAGGCGGATTATCTCGGATAATCGTTCGGGCGCGATCGCTTCATCCACTCCTGGCCTTTGGCTTCGCCGACTTCCGATGAAATAAAGAGCCGCTTTCCGGAAAAAGGTGACACATCCCCCTTTTGGCGGACGCGCGGTCCCAATGCGGTCCGTAGCCTCATCGAATTGGCATGACGCTGGGGGGCAGGTGAGGATGGCGTGATCGCGATCCGTTCTCACCGAAGGCAAGGTCCGAATACCCTCGCGGCGGCCGGCTTTAGCGGGGTGGTGATATGCTTGGCTTCTACCTGAAATCGCTTGGTGAACGTGCCGGCGCCGGGATGCGGGTGGTGAAACAACCGATACGCATTGCGCTGCTGGCAACTGGCATGGGTCTGGCAGCCGCGTCGCCCGCAGGCGCGACGAGCTTTTACAATGTGAGCGCCGTCGCCCAGATCGACGGGCAATTCTACACCCAGTTCACCAACGCCACGCCGACCCTTCCCCAGGAGGCGAGCCTGATTGGCGGCAACGGCTGGAGCGCCTCGGCTAGCGCCAATGACGATGATGGCGGCACGGTGACGGCTGACGTCGGCGCTCCGCCGAACTTCAGCTACGGCACGAACAGCTATCTGCAACAACTCACCGCGTCGGCAGGTTTGACGTACCGCTTCTCCCTCCTCGGCGCCGATCCTGGCACGATCATTCCCGTGCTCGTGGAAGCAGCAGGTCTTGCATCCATCTCCGATCCCCGTCTCGGCGGCGAAAGGGGGCATGCCATTGCCAGCTTCCAGATGGGTGGCCCATTGGGAGAAATATTGAATTATGTCGCCGATACATACGACGATCCCACCGGCAGTATTGGCTTTACCACCGACACCATCGTCTACCTTCAGGCAGGAGCGACCTATGGCCTGAGCCTGTACGCATACGTCACGGGCCAGACGGATGAGAGCCTTGATGAATTTTCGCTGCCGAACGGGAAATATGCCACGTTCAGCGCCAAGGTCGATCCACACTTCACCATCCTTGGCGACAATGCCGCCTCCTATCACTTTGAAGGACTGCCCGATTCCGCGATCCGCGGCACGCCGTCAGCCGTCCCTGAGCCCGCAAGCTGGCTCATGATGATCTGCGGTTTTGGCGTCATCGGCTGCGCGATGCGCCGCAGTGGCCGGGCCGCCGCCAGTGTATCCGTTTGATCGGAGATCCAGTCATGAAGCTCGCTCTGACGACAGCTCTGGTCGCCCTGGCTTCGCTGGCCGCGTCTGCGGGACAGGCGGCGACCTTCACGGTTACGATCCCGGACGCGACCACTTTTCACGGGAAGGGTGATGCGTCGGTCACCTATGATGGTGTGATCTTCTCGACCAGTTCGGCTTTGGGTGGCGCCGCCCTGTTCACGGTGGGCTCGGATGCTGACGCGGTGCCGCCCATCATCTCGGCCCAGCAATCCTATACCGGCATCCCGAATATCCTGATGACGCTGCCCGAGATGGCCGTCAGCGTGACGCTCTCCTACGGTACGCTTCTCCACAATCCGGTGACGTTCTTGCTGTCCGATGGGCGGAGCTTCGTGCAGGATTCGACGTCGTTGGCCTATCGCGTAACCGACGTGTTTTCGGCCACCGGCTCGATCCGTTCGATCCTGTTCACTACAACGGACCCGACGCTCAACATCGGCGCCATCACCTATACGACTGCCGAGGCAACGAATGCGCCGGAACCCGCGACATGGGCGATGTTCATCGGCGGCTTCGGCTTGGTTGGCACGGGGATGCGTCGACAACGGCTGGCGCGAACCCGGGCGATCTGACACGCTTCGAACCACAAATAGCCGAGGTCGAGCATGAAGCCGTATGCCGCGACGCTGACGACGTTGTTACTGGCAATGTCTTGGACAGCCCTTGCGGCCGAACCGGCCTCCAAGAGCCTTCCGATGTTCCGGGACTGTCCGGACTGTTCGGACATGATCGTGCTTCCGGCCGGCCGGTTCGTCATGGGGTCGCCCGCGACCGAGCAAGGCCGCAAAGACGACGAGAGCCCCCCGACGCAGATCGAGGTCCGGTCCTTCGCGATGGGGCAGACCGATGTGACGCGCCGGCAATGGGCAGCCTTCGTCGCCGACACTCACCGCCCGGACGGCATCGGCTGCGCCTATAGCGGCCTGCCGAAGGGAGAGGCAGGAACAGCGTCCTGGCGTCACCTCGGCTTCGCCCAAGGGGATGACGAGCCCGTCGTCTGCGTCAGCTGGTCGGAGGCGCAGGCCTATGCCGATTGGCTCAGTCGCAAGACGGGGCGTCCCTACCGGCTCCCCACCGAGGCCGAATGGGAATATGCGGCCAGAGCGGGCTCCGTCACCGCTTACCCGTGGGGTGACGAGCCGTCGCATAATTTCGCGAACTATGGTGCGGATGTCTGCTGCACCGGCGCGACGGGTGGGCGCGATGTCTGGGTGAACACTTCGCCGGTGAAGTCGTTCGCGCCCAACGCCTTCGGCCTTTACGACATGATCGGGAATGCGTGGCAGTGGACCCAGGATTGCTACACGGCCTCGCTTGCCGGACGTCCCAAGGACGCGTCGGCGGTCGACAGCGCGGAGTGCACGTTCCGGGTGGCACGGGGCGGAACATGGGGGGACACTCCGGCCCTGATCCGATCGGCGAGCCGCAACTACGCCCCGCCGCCAAACCTCGTTGTGGCTGAATACAGAAGCGCCGGTTTCGGCCTTCGAATAGTCTCGAGCGACGTTGCTCCGAGGACAGGATCGGCCAGACGATGAATATGAAGATCGTTTTTTCAACGGCTTTCTTGGTGTTTTCTACGTCCTCCGCCGGACCGGCTCAGGCGGCCACGCGGCAATGCAGGGCAAATGACACTTCTGGTCCCGCTTGCCTGTCGAGCCCGTGGCATATCCGCCTTCAGGAGCGAGATTGCCGGTAAAGTATCGAATTGCGCCGAAGCCTATCTCGGCTTTCCTCGACCAAAGCCCGAATGATCGAACGAATTAGGAGTGGCATCGCGATGCGAAAGACTGGCGGGCGGGAGGCGATGTGACCGTTGATTGTACACGATGCGTATATTGGCCAGTAAGCCGGTGGCCGTCCGGGGGCGAGCGGTCGGATCGACAGCAGCGCCCCCATCCAGCGTCATTCGAGCTATAGCGCTCGGCCGCATTGCTGCGGGTTATATGGCTACACGCACGCCCAAATACATGAAGCGGCCGATATTGTCGTAGATGGTGTCGTAGGTGTTGTAGCCATTGCCATTGCCGAACAGACCATAAGGCGGCTTGCGGTCCGTAAGGTTGTCAACGCCCCCATAGACGCTCAGCTGTCTGTTGACCTGAACGGTCGCACGCACATCATGGTACATAACGCTCGGATAGTTCACGCGATCCGCATAATAAGGATCATATGGCGTGCCATCCAGGCCAGGGACGGCATGCTGGGTTTCGTAATCGGTTATCGACTGCTTGCCGATGAAGCGGAACGTGTATCCGACCGTCAGGCCCTTGAACGTATAATCGGCGCTCGCGTTGAATTGGACGCGCGGCTGGCCCAGACCGCCCTTCAGACGCTGCGGCCGTGAGGGATCGTCAACATAAGGGAAGTCGGTCCGATAGCGATTGTACGTACCGATCACGCGCAAGGCGAGTTTGTTGTCCGCATTGAATGCATGATTGTAGGCAAGATCGGCATCGATGCCTTTGGCGCGCTCGGCCGAGAAGTTCAGCGACGATTGCAGCAGTGCGGGCGTCTGGAAATCACCGCTGGTCGAGCGAGGGAAGATCAGGCCGCAGAAGGAGTTGTTGAGATCGGCGGCATCGTAGCAGCCGTTCAATATGCTCTGCGCGTCGACCGCCGAAATCACCGAGCGGATCTTGATGTCGTAATAATCGACGGTCAGCGAAAGCCCGGGAATGAAACGCGGCTGAAGAACGACGCCATATGTCCAGCTGCGCGATTTTTCGATTCCCAGATTCGAATTGCCGCCGGACAGGATCTGGAGCGTGCTGGAACGGGTCGTCGAATTCTCATACCCCACGGGCACGCCTGCGGTGCGGCAATTCTGGACCCGGGTCGCCGAACCCTTGTTGATGAAATTCACATCGCAGGGATCGTCCACGCCCGCATAGTCGATCGAATTCGAGGAATAGAGGTCCCCCAGCGTCGGCGCCCGGACGGATCTCGAGTAGTTCACGCGGAACCTTATGTCGCGGATCGGCGCATAAACCACGCCACCATTATAGGCCCAGACCGTCCCTGCAGTGCCCTTATAATCGGAAACGCGGCCCGCTCCGTTCAACGACAGCTCTTCAAAGAAGGGGCGGTTGCGCAGGATCGGGAATTCGATCTCGCCGAACGCCTCCTTCACCGCGAATGACGGAGGATTGAAATCCGGAATGGCGTTCAGGAAGGTCGCACCCGAACTCACCAGTTCGTCATAGGCATAAGACGCGGTCTCGCGGCGATATTCGCCCCCGATCGAGAAGCGAACCGGCCCGCCCGGCAGCTCGAACAATTGCGAACTGTCGCCGGTCACGTTGGCCGTGACGTCGAGTTCGGAAGCGCGGCCCGTCCGGTGCGAATTGGTGAAGGCATAAGCAAGCGCTGCGGAACGCTGCGCAGCTGATTGTCCAGTCGCATTCTCGCCGAGAATATCCAGCGGTACGCAATTGGGATCGGTGACGCTCGTCTGGTTGATCCGGCAGACGACCTGACCGGCCCCGTTCCGGACGGCATCGATCGCATTGTAGAAATTCTGCTCGACGCGGTTGTTATAGAAGGTGCTGTGCTTTTTCAGGCGGCCGTAATTGACGGCGACGTCATATTTCCAGTCGTCGTTGAAGGTGCCTTGCACGCCGCCCACGATACGCCAGGTATCGCGGCGATCGCGTTCGTCGCGTGTCCCCAAATCATTGCTGTTGCGGTTGAGCGTGAAGAAGCTGGAGCCCGCGGGCAGCAGCGACTGGACGATCCCGCGCGCCTGCGGCGTCAGAAACGCATTGTCGAACTGGATAGGTATAACCGTATAGTCGTTATACGCTTCTTCGTCAGGGCCCTGGCCGCCGCCCTGGGAGAAGGTGCCACTGGCCTGGTTGAACGAGTTCACGCGAACGAACTTCGCCTCGAAATACGGGCGGAAGGCATCCGACACATCATAGTGGCCGATGATATTGGCGACGTAGCGCTTGTACGCCGGCTGCAACGTGCCCTTCTCGTTCAGCGTGGAGCCGTCGCCGCCCTGGTTGTTGCTTGAGCCGGCGGGGCGGAAGTCGGTGCCGTAATTGATCTCGCTGAGGTTGCCGTTCTGTCCGAACTGGAAGATGCGCGGAAAACCGTTCGGCAGACATGCCGCCGCCACGCCCTCTGCGCAGGTGCGGATGCTGCTGCCGGAATAAGCGATGAAGTTGCCTCCGGGCGAATAGCCGTAGCTGTGCACGTGGTTCAGGAACGTGCGGTCTGGCGTCGTATTGTCCAGCGTCGGATTCTCGATCTGCTGGAATTGATTGCGCCCGGAAAATGCACCGGTGATATCGTCGCGATCGGCGTAGGTTACCAAGTGCGCCTGATCATATTCGAGCGCGACAGCGATATTACCACGGCCTTCGGCAAAGTTCTTGCCGAAGACACCGGACAATTTGTAGGTGCCTTTGTCGCCATGGGACGTGATCCCGCCCTGCGCGTTCAGGCGCAGTCCGTCAAAGTCCTTTTTGAGGACGAAATTGACGACCCCGGCCATGGCGTCCGAACCGTAAACGGCAGAACTGCCCCCGGTGACGATATCGACCCGATCGATCAGGTCGTTCGGGATCGTGTTGGTATCGACGAGAAACTCGCCTTCCTGCGACGTGATGTGACGGCGTCCATCGACAAGCACCAGTGTGCGCGACTGGCCAAGCGAGCGGAGGTCGAGAATGTTGAGGCCGGAGGTTCCGATGAAGCCGGTCGATCCCGCCTGATTGAAGCTGGTGCTCAACGCAGGCAGCCTCGTGAGCGTATCGCCGATATTGATCTGCCCGGTCTTCGAGAGATCCGCTGCCGACAGCGTGGTGACGGGGATCGGTGAATCGAGCGTCGGCCGAGCGATGCGCGAACCTGTAACCACGATCGACGGCTCGTCCTGCGGTGCGGCATTCTGAGCGGAAAGGGCTGTCGTAAGCCCTGTCGCGAGCGGCAGGCTGATCAAGAGCAATCGGATACGCCGAGCGAACGGAACATCAGACATTATCAAAAACCCCATCAAGGGATCCGCAAGATCCCATTTATTTCTGATTTATGAATAATGCTGCGATTGGCGTGGAAGCAAACTGATGAGAATTTGCCGGGCAAATCCCGCCCGCTACTGTTTCTCTTTTGCAACGTCGGTACAGAGCGTTCACGCGATCTGCTTTGGCATCTTCGGAAAAATGCTGCGGAGCGGAACTTTTTGGCTGCAGATGCGTGCCATGGCCGGGTGAAGTCGCATGGATCTGGTCCAGCGCGCCTGCCGAAACGGTAAAATGCCGGCTACCCGAGCGAAGGAATGAACGAACGTCCGGCCCCCGGCGAGTGCGTTTGAGTCTGTGAATATCGGATTATGGGTCTTCTCAAGTGAACAACGACATATTGTTCAAAAACGCCGCCTGAACGTCATGCAGGCATCTATCGTGCATCACGGCAACGAGGCACGAAACTTGGCGCAATCTGCTGCGCAGCCTCGCCGTATCATTGGCAGCAGGCGGTTCAGTGGTGCAGCAATACCGCAGTTGGGGTGCGTACAGCGTGAATATTATAATTGGCCTTGAGCGCTGCGAGAAACTCGTCGGTGCTGCTCGATCGATACCGACCGCCGAGATGGACGGACGCTAGGCTGGCGTCAGCCAGCTGGATCGGAACGGGCAGGTAGCGATTATATTCGGCGATAGCCTCGGCCAGCGATTGCCCGTTGAACAGGAGTTCGTCGCGCTGCCAGGCGGCCAAGGCGTGAAGATCGGCGAATGCGATCGGCGCGATTTTTTCCTCTCGATCCGTCAGGACTAGCTGCCGGCCACGGGCGACCGTCAGTGACTTGCCGAAGCGTTCGAGCCGGGCCTCGCCCGACAGGGGGACCAACCGGATCCGGTCTTCCGCGTGGCGGCGCACGTTGAAATGCCCAGCAGCAAGATGGATTTTATTGCCGTCGGCCTGCAGTATGCACGGGGTTGTTTCGCCCTCCAGCGCTATGGAGCATTCCCCACGATCGAGCGCGATTTCAAAGCCGCCGCCGGTTTGCCACCAGCGCAGGCGGCTATCCGTATTGAGATCTACCGACGCGCGTGAGCCGATATAGAAGCGGCGCCGCTCACCGATTGCCGTTTCCACGACATGGGCCTCGGTGCGCTTGGTCAACAGCACGCCGCCGCCCACGGCTGCCGCCGCAACAAAGGTGGCCGCGCGCAACAGAGCGCGCCGGTCGACCCTCGATGCGTGCGTCTCCGGCGCAGGAGACGAGGCGGCTTGGGCATCCTGTGGAGACGGCTCGCTCATTGCAGGGTCGCGCAGCCGATCGAGCGTGCGCCACGTGTGCTCAAGGCGGATGAAAGCGAGGGCATGGGCCGGTTTGCTGCGCCATGCCTCGAACGCAGCCCGATCGGCGGTGCCCGCATCCAGGGCCGCCAGCCACGCGGCTGCCTCCGTCTCGATCTTTGGGGCTGGCGTCATCACATCCTTCACGTGTCGGAACCCTGCCTGATTCCGGGCACGATTCAAACGATGATTGGCAGCGGCAAAACCGCCATGGCCGGTCCAAAAAATTTCAAATGTGCGACAGGCTCTGGCGCGGCGCGCTTTCGGGCGTCGCGGCCTCGTCCATTTCGGCCGGCGTGGCGATCGCGTCGATGTCCCGCGCCTGTGCCAGCAGCATCAGGCCGCGCGCGAGATGCTTCTCGACAGTCGAGAGGCTGATGCCGAGCCGCTCGGCGATCATGCGCGGAGGGCAGTCCTCGAACTTGCGGAGCAGGATCACGCGGCGGCAGGCGGGCGGCAATCGATCGATCGCGGCCCGCAGCCGCGCCAGTTCCTCGCGCCCGGCGCAGATCTGGAAACTGCCGGGGGCAGGGTCGGCCCGCTCATTTTCCAGCGCGGTCAATTGGCGAAACGGGACGATGCGCGCACGGCGGAGGCGCTGGAGCGCGTTGTTCCGCATCATTCGGGCGGCATAAGCGGCGGGGTTCGCGATCTGCTCCCACGCGTCCAACTGCAGGATCTGGGTGTAGACTTCGTGGACGAGATCGCGCGCGTCCTCGTCCACGCCGGTCCAGCGGCGCGCCTGCTGCAGAAGAACGGGTTCGTGCGGGAGGATCGCCTCCGCGAACCATGCGTCGATGGGACGCAGCCAGGACATCGGAATGAAGCGCCTTGCCGGAGAGAATGTCACGTCTGGCTAGGACGATTCTGATACATGATTGTGACAATCGGCCTGCGAAAAAAGCTCCTCCCGACAAAGAGTTGCCGGGAGGAGTAGAGCGTTAGCGCTTGGAAACTTCCGGCTTCAGGACGAGACCGAACCAGACCGTGCGGCCGACCGGATATCGGGTCTGCAGCAGCTCGCGTTTCTGGCCCAGATGCGCCTCGAACGCGGTGTTGGTGAGGTTCTGCACCTGCGCCGTCACCTGCAGCCAGCGGGTGACATAATAGCTGGCCTGCAGATCGAGCTGGTCGCGCGAGTCCGTCCAGATGTCGCGCCATGTAAAGCTGCTGTCGACGGACAATGGCGAGGCGCCGATCCGATTGAAGGCGAGGCGCAGGTTCACCGGCCCTTCGGTGTAGAAGATCTGCGCGTTGTAGATATGATCGGGCTGGTTGAAGAGCGCGCCGATCCGGCGGGTGGCGCCGTTCGACATCTGGAAATCGAAATGGCCATCGAGCCAGGTGGCGTTCACCGCCACGCCCAGATTGGCGAGCCGGCCGGGGAGGAAGTCCAGCCGATCCTTGATGATCTGCACCTCGGCGCCCTTCACCATCGCCGACGACGCGTTGAGCGGCTGCGAGATGGTGGTCGGCACGTTCGTCTGCCCCATATAGGAAGCGGTCGTCGTGGTCGTGGTGCGGGTGAAGATCTCGTCCTTGATGTCCTTGTAGAACAAGGCGGCCGAGATCAGCCCGCCGGCGCCGAGATAATATTCGCCCGACACGTCGTAATTCCACGCGCGACGCGGCTTCAGATCGGGATTGCCCTGGCTGATGTTGAGCGTGGCACCGTCATAGCTGGTCGTGGTCGCCGCGCCATATTGGCCGTAATCGGGGCGGCCGATGGTCTCGCTGATCCCGGCGCGCAGCTTCAGCCGCCCCGTCGTGTTCCAGGTCGCCATGCCCGAGGGGAGCCAATAGCTGTAACCGCGATTACGCTCTTGGAACGGATAACTGGTCGTACCGCCGGTAACGGTCTTGTTCAGATAGCCGATCTTCACGCGCGTATCGTCGTAGCGGACACCCGCCTGGACCGCGACAGCGTCGCTGCGCCAGCCGATCTGACCATAGCCCGCCGTAATCGATTCCCGCAGCTGATAGAAAGCGGCATTGTTGTCCGACGTGTGATCGACCTGCCGGAAATAATCGAGATGGTCATAGAGCACGGCCCGCGCTTTCGCCGGGTCGATCAGATAGAATTTGATGCCGGGGGCGAGCAGCGGCGTCAGCACCGTCGGTTGCGAATATTGGTCGAGATTACCGATCAGCAACGCCGATGCTGGATCCTTGGCCAGCCATTCGCGGGAGATCAGCGTGCTGTCGACGTGCGTCAGCGTCTGGTTGATGCCGGCATTGAGGCCTAGCCCGCGCGAGTTCGCGTCGAAATTCCATGCGATGTCACCCCGCGCGGATCGGACCGTGTTCTTGATCTCGGAATCCAGATTGCGCCAGTAACGGGGTTGATAGTTGCTCGCCAATGCGGCCGCGGGAGCGTTGTTGAGCGTGATGGACGGGGTGCCGTTCGTGTTCACATAGCCATAGCCATAATCGGCAAGATTGGTGGTGCTACCGGTCACCTCGTTCATCCCGGTGTTCCACTTGTACATCCATCGGTCTTCGACGCGGCGCGCCTGGGAATCGGAGACCGCCGCCGTCAGCTTCAGATTGTCGGTGACGTCGTAATGGGCGTCACCGTTGATGAACCAGGTGCTTCGCGTGACCGGCTGGGTGACCACGCCCAGCTGATAATTGCCGGTGCGAAGCGTGCCGCTGTCGATCGTGGGGCCGGGCGTATAGGCGGCGGCGGGCAAAGCCAGCGCCTCGTAGCGATTTTCGGTGGTCAGCTCGTGATAATAGCCGCCGAACAGCGACGCACCGAAACGGTCGCCCGCCCGATATTCCAGCTTGGCGTTCACACTGTAGCGCTCGCGCTTGTCCGTGAACGCATAGTCCTGGACGCGGACGGGCACGGCGCGGCCGGTGGAGTTGGAGATGTCGCCGGTCTGGGCGCCGGCGGCTGTGTAGTAGGTCCAGCCCCCGCCGCCCGTGTCGCCCGGCAGGCTCGCCAGCGCCGATGTCTGGATGCGCTGATATTCGCCCGAGACGACGAGGCCGAACTGCTTCTCGGCCCCGAACAGATACGCCGCGGTGCCGCTCGCGCGGATGTTGGCGCGATCAGCGGGGGCGACCTTGCCGTCGCGCGAGGTCCACCCGCCCAATGCCTGCGCGGTCACGAAATTGCCGGTGTCGAACGCGCTCTTGGTGGTCAGGTTGATCTGGCCGCCCAGCGCGTGGGGATCATATTGCGAGGTGACGGTCTTGATCGCCTGGATCTCGCTGACCAGTGAGGCGGGCAGCATCGCGAGTTGGGCACCACGATAGCTGCTGTCGGCGCTGGCGATCTGCGCGCCGTCGACGGTGACGAGATTGTAGCGCGCGTCGAGGCCGCGGATCGTGACATATTGGTAATTGTCACGCGAGCGGCTGGAATCCCGCTCCGGGATCACCGAGATGCCGGGGATGCGGCGCGAGGCTTCGACGATGTTGACGTCGGGCAACTGGCTCACTTCGTCCTGGCTGACCGCGTCGAGGATCTGCGTGCTGTCGCGCTTGGACGCGAGCGCGCGCCGGTTCGATAGCCGATACCCCGTGACGACGGTTTCGTCGCCGCTGGCGGTCGCCCCCTGGACGAGGCGGATATGATCGTCGCCGATCTCGGAGATGACGAGGCCGCTGCCCGTGATCAGCTGGCGGATCGCAGCAGAAGCCGGCATCCGGCCTTTGACGGCAGGTGCCCGCCGCCCGGCGATCGGCTCGTAGGGAAAGGAGATTTGCAGACTTGCCTGCTGACCCGCCTCATTGAGCGCGGTGCCGAGATCGGAGGCCGGGATGTTGAAATCGATCGCGGCGGATTCAGCCGCTGGCGCGACCGGAGCGGCCATCGCCGGCATGGAAAGAGAGGCGCCGCTCGACAGGAGCAGCAGCGTCAAACGTCGGATCATTATCGCCCATCCCCAAGCAAGGGGGCCTGAAAATCTGCCCCTGCCCGTCCCGATGTTTGGCGATCGGAAAACCGCCATAGCTTGTTGCGGCGTGCGGCAGACTGGCGGGGGCACCTCGTCCAGTGCTGCCGCCGTGTGATCGGCTCAGCGTGTCGCAACGCGGTTCGTTACGACAACTCCCCACTATCTGTTCGACAGCTACGCCGGGATGCGGGCTGCTCTCCCGCCTTCCATATGCCCGGGCAGGGGCCTGTCGTATGCGATTTGCCCGTCGCGTTGCAGAGGATCCGGTCTGCCGTTTGCGGCGTCGGGATCGCCGGCTCGATCGGATGATCCAACCCACATTTCGAATTGCGACAGCGACATCGCGATCTGATCCCGGAGCCAGCGGACGAATATTTTCACGGGCGCGCGCCGCTCGATCTCTGCCGTCGCATAGAAGACGCTATAGTCGAAGCCGATCGGGACGGCCGGCCCGAAAGCGGGAAGCAGGCGCCGGTCGGCCACGAACCGTTCGGAAATCAACGGCACGGCCAGGGTGAGGCCGAGGCCACTCGCCGCCGCTTCATAGGTGAGTTGCGTCGTTTCGAACCGCGTCGCCGGTTGCGGAAGCCGACCGTCGAGCCCCATTCCCGTCAGCCAGCCTTGCCAGAAATGTTCGGGCACCTTGGTGGCGAGGATGCGATGCTCGCCAAGCTCGCGGACCGATGCGGGCGGGGTGCGGCCGTCGGCCAGCCGGGGGGCGGAGGCCAGCACGGCGGACAGATCGATCAGCCGTTCGCGTGGCAAGTCTTCCTCGTGCGGGCGACCACCCCAGATGGCGAGGTCTGCCTGACCGGAGCGAAGCGCCTGCGCGTCGCGGCCGATCGACAGGTCGATCTCGATGCCGTGCGCGCGAAACAGATCCGGCAGGCGCGGCACCAGCCAGCCGACCGCGAAGCTGTGCGAGGTCATCAGCCGCAACGTGCGGCTGCCGGCCTGATCGCGCAGGCCCACCGTCGCCCGGCGGATCGTGTCCATCGCCGGCGCGATCTCCGCGAAATAGCGCGCGCCCGCATCCGTCAGCTGCACCACCGCGCCCGATCGATCGAACAAGGCCACGCCGACGAAGCTTTCCAGCAGCTGGATACGACGCGAGAAAGCGGAGGGGCTCAGCGCCAGCTCGTCGGCGGCCGCCCGGAAGGACACGGCGCGCGCGGCGAGCAGAAAGGCTTCGGTCGCTTCCAGCGGCGGTGTCTGGCGGCGCAACATTCCCTCCTGTCGAAAGACGATACTCTAGACAGGGATTGTCACACTTTCGGGACAGGTCTGCGCCTGTTGCTCGCCACGCAAGGCGCGTTGCGGGTCTTGGGATTGGAGGTGTCGTCGGCGCGGTGCAGGTCGGGCCGATGCAGATCGCCCTTATCTCCGACACCCATCTCACCCCCGTCGCGCCGGCCTTCGACGCCAATCTCGCCGCCGCCCGACGTTGGATTGCCGAACGCGGCATCGGCCTGACCGTGCATCTCGGCGATATCACCGCCGATGGCGCGGTCGATCCGGCGCAGGTCGATCACGCCCGCGCGATGCTGACCGATTGGCCGGGCGACCTCCGCGTGCTGCCCGGCAATCACGACATCGGCGACAATCCCGGCCCGCACGATCACCCGCCCGTCACCCGCGAACGGCTGGATCGTCATGCCGCCGCATTCGGGCCGGATCGCTGGGCGATGGCCGCCGCAGGCTGGACGCTGATCGGCCTCGATGCGCAATTGTTCGGCCAAGGGGCGGACGAGGAGCGGGCGCAGGATGCCTGGCTGGAGGGCATCGTCGCGAAGGCATCCGGGCCGATCGGCCTCTTTCTGCACAAGCCGCTCTTCCGCGACGGCACCGCCGACCGGAGCCTGCACCACCGCTATGTGCCGCCGGACGCGGGCGTCGCCCTGCTGCGGCGGCTCGGCGAAGGGCTGCGCTTCGTCGTCTCCGGCCACACGCATCAGACGCGGCAGCTTCACATAGGCGGGATAGAGCATCTCTGGGTGCCCTCGACTGCCTTCATCCTGCCGGATGCGATGCAGGATACGGTGGGGGTCAAGGACGTGGGAATGGCCGTAGTGACGCTGGAACAGGGGGCGCACCGTTTCGAACTGGTGCAGCCGGAGGGCATGGTTCGTCACGATCTGGCCGATCATGCCGATGTCTATCCCGACTATGCGGATCAATTGCGGGCGATGGCGGGCCGCCGGCATGACTGAGCGGACCGCATCGTCGAACAGCAACGCTTATCGCTGGTATGCGCTGGGCGTCCTGATCCTCGCTTATGTGCTGGCCTTCGTCGATCGGCAGATCCTCAATCTGCTGGTGCAGCCGATCAAGCGTGATCTCGGGCTCAGCGATATCGAGATCAGCCTGCTGCAGGGCCTGTCCTTCGCGCTCTTCCTCTCGGTCGGCGGCCTGCCGATCGGGCGGCTGATCGACACGCGCCCGCGCACGCGGCTGCTGGGCGTGGGGGTCGCCGTCTGGAGCCTGGCGAGCGCGGGGTGCGGGCTGGCGCGCGGCTATGGACAATTGCTGCTGTGCCGGATCGGCGTGGGAGTGGGGGAGGCGACGATGACGCCCTCCGCTTATTCGCTGATCGGGGATTATTTCCCGGTACGACGGCAGGGGCTGGCGATGGGGCTCTACAGCGTCGGCGCCTATGTCGGGGCGGGGTTGGCGCTGGTCATCGGCGCGGCGGTCGCGTCGCGCGTTCCGGCGGAGGCGGTGGTGCCACTGGTGGGGACGATGCACGGCTGGCAGCTCGTCTTCCTGCTCGTCGGCGCGCCGGGCCTGCTGGTGGCCCTCTGGGTGGCGAGCCTGCGCGAACCCGTCCGCAGCGGGGCTCAGCCGCACGTATCCCTGCGCGAGGCTCTGGCCTGGTTCCGCGTGCGCAGTCGGCCGCTGATCCTCGTCAACCTCGGCGTCGCCTTCGCGGCGATGGCGATGTACGGCCTGTCCGCCTGGGCGGCGACCTTCTTCCTGCGCCGCTACGGGATGACGGCGGCCGATGCCGGGCGGACGCTCGGCTTCATCGTGATGGCGGCGGGCGGTACGGGGACGCTCGCGGCCGGTCTGCTCGGCGATCGCCTGACCGCTGCGGGGAGATCCGACGGGCGGCTGCGCGTGATGATTGCGGGGGCGATGCTGGCGATGCCGTTCGCGGTGGCGGCGCCGCTCGCCGGCAGCGCGCCTCTCTCGTTCGCCCTGCTCGTGCCGACCTTCCTGTTCCTGACGCTGGCGATCGGCTCCGGACCGGCCACGCTCCAGCAGATCACGCCGTCGCGGATGCGGGGAATGCAGCATGCGCTGGCCGTGCTGGCGGTGAACCTGATCGGTCTCGGCCTCGGCCCTACGGCGGTGGCGTTGCTGACCGATCGGCTGCTGCACGACGAGGCGCGGCTGGGCGAAGCGCTGGCCATCGCATTGCCGGTCGCGCTGGCCGTCTCGTGCCTGTGCGGGCTCGCCGCGCGGGCGCCCTATCGCCGCGCCGTCGCCGACGTTGCGTGACGCACAACAAGGCTGCGAACCTCCGCGATACCGGCTCGTGCCCCAGCCCCTCTACACGGTGGCGACAGCCTCAGAATCGGGATCCATCATGACCTTCTCTCTGCGCGCGATCGCTCTCGCCGGCGCCACTCTCGCTTCGCCCGCTTTCGCTCAGGATGCGCCGGCATCGGACGATTCGATCGTCGTCCTCGGCACCCGCACGGCAGGCCGTCCGGCGACAGACTCCCCGGCGCCCGTCGACGTCTATAGCGGCGAGGATCTGATGGCGCGGGGGATGACCGATCTGCCGCGCGCGCTGCAATTCATCGCGCCGTCGTTCAACTATCCGCGTTCGGCGACGGCGCCGTCCGCCGCGAACACCCGCGCCGCCACGCTGCGGGGCCTCTCGCCCGACGAGGTGCTGGTGCTGGTCAACGGCAAACGCTGGCATGCCTCTTCCGTCATCAACTTCAACAACGTGATCGGGCGCGGATCGGCGCCGATCGATCTGGCCACGATCCCGCTCGCGGCCATCGCCCGGATCGAGGTGCTGCGCGATGGCGCCGCCGCCCAATATGGCTCGGATGCGATTGCGGGCGTGATCAACATCGTCCTCAAGTCCGATGCGAGCGGCGGCAGCGCCACGGCGCAGGCCGGGAGGACGGGCGCGGGCGACGGCGCGCTCTATGTGGCGACCGTCAACAAGGGGCTGAAACTCGGCGCCCACGGCAGCCTCAATTTGACGGCCGAGCTGCGCTCGCAATCGCCCACCAACCGCGTCGCGGTCGACAGCCGCTATGGCCGGATCACCGGCGAGCAGGGCGATCCAGACGCGATGGACATCAACACAGCGCTGAACGCCCGCTACGATCTCGGCGGCGTCGAACTGTATGGCGATGCGACCTATTCCCATCGCCGCTCGACCAGCCCGGCCCAGTTCCGCGCGCCGGGCATCTCGGTCCTCTATCCGAACGGCTTCATCCCCCACATCCGCCTCAATCAGGACGATGCGGGCGGCACGTTCGGCCTGCGCGGTGCGATCGGTGGCTGGAAGTGGGATCTGAGCGACACGATCGGCTATAACGACGCGCAGTTCCTCGCGAAGGATACGGCGAACACCTCGCTCGGCGCGGCCAGCCCGACGCGGTTCGACGCGGGCGGCGCGCGCTATTTCCAGAATGTCGCCAACCTCACGCTGAGCCGTCCGTTCGCGCTGCTGGCCGGCGCGAATGTCGCGGTGGGCGTCGAACATCGCCACGAACATTATTCGATCCGGTCGGGCGAGGCGGCGTCGTTCACGGGAGCAGGGGCTCAAGGCTTTCCGGGCTTCAACCCGCCGAGCCCGGTCAGCCTCTCGCGCAACGCCGTCAGCGCCTTTCTCGATGCTGAGCTGAAGCCCGTCACCATCGTCACCCTGGGCGGCGCGGTGCGCTACGAACATTATAGCGATTTCGGCAGCGCCGTGACCGGAAAGGTCAGCGCGCTGGTGAAGCCTGCGTCGTTCATCGCCTTGCGCGCGACGGGATCGACCGGCTTCCGCGCACCCTCGCTTCAGCAGAGCGGCTTCAGCACCGTCACCAGCCAGTCGAGCGGTGGCGTCCTCGTCAACGTGGGCACGTTCGCGGTGGACGATCCGGTCGCTCGCGCCCTCGGCGCGCAATCGCTGAAGCGGGAGAAATCGCGCAGCATCAGCGGTGGCGTCGTGCTGACGCCCGGACATGGCTTCACGCTGACCGCCGACGTCTTCCATATCAAGATCGACGATCGCATCGCGCTCAGCGACACGCTCAGCGGCGCGGCCGTCACCGCCGTGCTGCGAACCGCGGGCATCACCAATGCCAGCCAGGTCCGCTTCTTCACCAATGCGCTGGATACCACCACCGACGGCTATGAGATCGTCGCGGGCTGGCGCGGGCGGATCGCGCAAGGCGCGCGCCTGTCGCTGAATGCGGGCTATGCGCGGGCGAAGACGGATGTCGACCGGCTCGCCGCCAACACCGTCGTGCCGGCGCTGCCGCTGCTGGGCACGATGGCGCTCGATCTGCTGACCACCGCCCAGCCGCGCGACAAGGTGACGGGATCGGCGCGGCTCGATCTGGGGCCGCTCGCGCTGAATGCCGATGTCGTCCGCTTCGGCCGCTTCAAGGCGATCTCGCTCGTGCAGGAGCAGGTCTTCTCGGCTGTGACGACGGTGGATCTGGTGGCGGACGTGAAGGTGGGCCGCCGCTTCACGTTCGGGGTAGGCGTACTCAATCTCGGCAATGTCGCACCCGACCGGATCGTGGATCGCGCGCTCAGCCAGGGGGGCAGCTATCAATATCCGGAGGTCGGGGGTATCGGCACGAACGGTCGCGAATTCTTCGCCCGCGCCTCGATGGCGCTCTGACAGGAAAAGCCGGTTCGATGCGGATCACGATCGCCCGCCATGCCGAGACGGTCTACAATGCGGGCGGCCGCATGCAGGGTCATATGGGGCACACGCCGCTGACCCGCGCCGGCATTGCGCAAGCCGAGGCGATGGGGGTGGCGCTGGCGGCCGACGAAGGGCTGAGTCCGGATTGCGACATCTGGGCGTCGCCCTCGGGCAGGACGCTGCAGACCGCCGCGATCATCGCCGAGCATCTCGGCCGCGACTTCTTCGACATCCGCACCGATCCGCGCCTGCTGGAGATCGATGTCGGTGCCTGGCAGGGACGGCTCTACAAGGATGTCGTGGCCGAGATCGGGCCGATCCATTGTCCCGACCGGCATATCTTCTCGGTGCGCCCGCCCGAAGGCGAATGGTATCCAGAGATCGCCGCGCGGCTCCGCTCGTGGGTCGCGGACCTCGCGCCGGACCGGGACGTGCTGGTGATCAGCCACGGCGTGACGCTGCGTGTGCTGCGCGGGCTGCTGGCCGGGGGTGCTCCGTTCGAGGGCGTCGATCTGGCCGACGACGCGCCCCAGGGCACGATCTTCCGCATCGAGGGCGGCGAGCAGACCGTGCTTCATGTCGGTACCGGGCGGTTGCCGAAAGCGGCCTAGCCGTTCTGACCATCGCCTGTTGAGGCGCTGTGCGCCTGATCCCGACTTTTCCGAGCTCTCAGCAAACCTGGAAAGCGACGAACGGGCAACGGATGCGCCGGCCGCGGTGCCTTGGTCAGGCCGGCCGCCTGTGACCGGCCAGCTTTGCAAGCGATCTGTTTTCGTGCGCCAGAAGAAGCAGGCTGCAGATGGCGCCGAGGCAGGCCGGGACGGTGAAGACCAGGCGCATCGCATCGTCGAACGGAGCGCCGCTGCCGGGGGCGGCACCGAGCAGCGCCGGTATCCACAAAACCAGCCCCGCGCCCAGGCTGAACGAGATGCGAAGCGTGACGTTGAAGGCCGAATAATGGGTGGCCGAACTGTTGTGGCCGGAGTCCATCGCGCTCCCGCCAGATCGGCCACCATCGCGCGGAGGAACAGGAAGTCCACGCCCCAGCAGGCATAGCGGACGGCGAGCAACGCGAGGCCGATCGTCGCCGCGCCGGGCGGCACGATCAGCACCAGCGCCATCGCGCCGGCCTGCACGACGAGCGCGATCGCCAGCGCGCGCCGCTTGCCGATCCGGGCACCGGTCCAGGCCCAGGCCGGCAACGACATCAACGCGATCAGGGCCTGGATCAACAGCAATGTGCTGGCCCAGCCGCGCAGGCCGAGCGGTCCTTCGACGAAGAATATGAAGGAGCCCGAACCGGTCGCCTCGGTCAGCCCCGCCAACGCGTAGAGCGATGCGATCCGCGCGAAGCTGGGATGGCGGAGCAGCTCTCTTATTCCGTCCAGCATGCTCCGCTGGGGGGCATCTTGCTGCGATACCGTCTCCGGTTCGGGGATCACGCGGAGCACCCACGCGATGATGATCGGCGCGAGCAGCAGGATCGCGGCGCCCATCGCGCGCATCTGCATCGTCCGGTCGGCGGCGATCGTGCGCTCGAGCAGACTCGGGAGAAAGACCACCAGCGGCGTGGCCAGCGCACCGAACCATGTCTTGACCGCGATCACGCGCAATCGCTCCCGGGGCGTGCGGCCGACTTCCAGCCCCCAGCCGCCATGTGGCGTCACCACCATCGTATAGCCGGCGTGCAGCAGCACCGCCCAGATGGCCAGAACGCCCAGTGAGGCGCCCGGCGGCGCCAGAAAAACGCCTGCCGATCCCGCCATGATCAGCGGCACGCCCGCCGCCATCCACGGTTTGCGGCGGCCGAAGCGGGTTGGCCAGCGATCGCTCGCCCAGCCGACGAACAGATCGAAGCCGACATCGAACAAGCGGATCGCCGCCAGCAATGTGCCCGCCGCCGCCAGTCCGAAGCCGAGCGGTCCGGTGAGGAAGGCGGGCAGATAGGTGCGCCACGGAATCTCGATCGCCTGAATCAGCAGAATAGGCAGCGAAAAGATCGCCAACCGGCCCCAGCCGAGTCGTCTTTCTGTCTCGCTCGCTGCCACAGGCCCGGTTCCCGCCGGCCGCAGTGTTGCGGCCCGGCAGCCTTTTCGCAATTTTCTGTGACAGGCGCCTTTCAGGCGTTTCGGCGCAGCATTCCGATGAGCGTCGCCACGGTTTGCTCGACGCGCCGACGGGCCTCATCCTCCGACGTGCCGAGGCAGGCCTGGCGCATGCCCGAAGCGACAGCCGAGAGCAAAGCGTGATCGAGTGGCGATCCGGTGCGCCCGCCGCCGGCGATCGCGGGAAGCAACACGCCGCTCGTCCGGCCGCGCATGTAGCGAAGCTGGGGGATGAAACTGGCGAGCGAAGGATCGCGCGCGACGGCCAGCAGGAGTTCGTCGAGCGAGGGCAGGGGCTTTTCGTCGCGCTGGAAGCCCAGCAGCAGGCCGATCAGTTCGTCATCGCTGACGTCCAGCGGCTGCGGCGTCAGCGTGTCGCTGCCCGACACCCGCCGATAGACCATCTCGAACGCGGCGCGGACCAGATCGGCACTGGTCCGGACATTGTGTGACACGACTCCCAGCGTCAGCCCCGCCTCGGCCGCGACCGCCCGATGCGTCAGGGCGGACAGGCCTTCGCGCAGAAGGATGGTCGCGGCGGCCTCGGCGATGCGCCCCGAAAGCTCGCCCTGCACCGGCAGGCTCGGCATCGTCCGCGCCGCTTCCTCGCGCGCGGCGCGGCGCCAGGGGCCTTCCTCGGCGAGTTCTCCTTCGAGCCAGCGGCTCCATCCGGCGCAGAGATCGTGCAGCGCCGCGCAATCGATCGCGCGATGCCAGCGGATCAGGTGGAACAGGCTCTCATTGTAGAAGAAGAAGGCGGTCAGTTCCCCGAAGCGGGATCGGCCGCACCGGTCGCAGACGGTCTGCCAGAAAGAGGACCAGAGCGCGCGCCAGGCCTCCATCTCGGCCATGAAACTGGGTTCGCGCGCGGCCGCCAGCGCGCATTCCCGCCAGGCGAAGGCGAGGCGGCGTTGCCGCTCGGTCCAGTCGTCGATCAGCACGGCGAGGAGGGCGGGAAAGGCGCTCGGCGGCAGCCAGCCGGCGACGGCCAACGAGTCCAGATGCTTGGCGCACCAGCGTTCGGCTTCCAATCGCGCATGGGCCTGCGCACTCAGATACAAGTGTTCCAGATTTCCGAAGTGGTGATAGAGGCTGGAGACGGGGACGCCGGCCTCCGTCGTCAACGAGCGGGCGGAGATCGCGCTGGATCCGCGATACTCCCACTGCGTAAGCACGGCTTCGATCAGCTTTTGTGCCGAGCCTTCGCTCTCTTTTCTGCCTTCACTGCCCTGCCCGAGCATATGGTTTCCCTGATCCGATCTCTGTCGGCTTGGTGGCCGAAACCTTTCGATGATGGCTCATACAAACATTCCATGACGATAAAAAGTAAACAAGACGAACGTAACAGGAGTGCCATACAAACGTTCTAATCGGCCCTCGAAACATTCCGCGACTCACCTCAGGGGGCTACCATGATGATCGATTTCCGCCGGGGCACGGGCTTGCCCGCGCTCGCTGCCGCGCTCTTGTTTGCAGCGTCGACGCCCGCGCTCGCGGCAGCCGCCGCGGATGCCGCACCTGCACCGGACGCGGCGGCGGCGGCCGATTCCGATGGCCTCAACGACATCGTCGTGACCGCGCAGAAGCGCGAAACCAATCTGCAGCGCACGCCGATCGCCATCGCCGTTCTCGGCGGTGACGATCTGGCCAACCGCCATGTTCTGTCGCTCACCGATCTCGGTGACGGCTCGATCCCGTCGCTGCGCGTGGCGCCCTTCTTCGCGCGCAAGTCCGCGCTGGTCGTCAACATCCGCGGCGTCGGCGCGCTGGGCGATGCCAACCAGCCCGCGCGTGAGCAGGGCGCGGGCGTCTATCTCAACGGCGTCTATCTCGGCCGCGCGCAGGGCCTGGGCGCGGCGCTCTATGATGTCGAGCGGATCGAGGTTCTGAAGGGGCCGCAGGGCACCCTGTTCGGTCGCAACACCGAAGGCGGCGCGATCAGCATCGTCACCAAGAAGCCGAGCGGCGAATTCCACTTCGACGGCACGGCCGGCGTCAGCAATTTCGGCGGCTATGAAGGCGCCATGCACGTCGATCTGCCCGCCGTCGGCAATATCGCGGTGAAGGTGGACGGCCTCGTCCAGAAGCGAAGCGGCACGATCAAGAACCCGATGGCGGGGCAGGAGGATTTCAACGGCTATGATCGCCGGGGCGGCCACATCGCCGCGCGCTGGCAGCCGTCGGCCGATTTCAGCGCGACCTATGAATTCGATATCTCGCGCGACGGGACCACGCCCTATCTGGTCGAGCTGGTTTCGCGCGGATCGCTGACGCCGGCACCGATCATGCAGCCGACGCCCTATCGGCTGGATACCGCGCAGGTCGGCGTGCCGCTGCAGCAGAGCGTTGGCCACACGCACGGCCATATGCTCAACCTGGAATGGCATCTGGACGATCGCTTCCAGCTGAAGTCGATCAGCTCCTATCGCAAGCTCGATCAGTCGCAATATGACAATGGCGCCTCGGTGCTGTCGGTCTATGCGCCGAATGCCAATTTCGCCCGCAACAGCCTCGCCAATTTCTACCAGCATCAATATAGCGAGGAGCTGCAGTTCCTCGGCGATCTCGGCAATGTCAATTTCGTCAGCGGCCTGTTCTATTATCACGAGCGCGTTCGCGACAATGCGTGGTCGCCGAACACGCTGAAGTTCAATGCGGATGGCACCGGCTATACCGTGTTGTCCACGCCGGGCATCGCCCAGTCGCCCTTCCCGGATCGCGCCAGCATCGCCAAGACCGACAGCGCCGCCGTCTTCGGTCAGGCGACCTGGACGCCGCCCGTGTGGGACGAGCGCCTCCACCTGACGGCGGGCGGACGCTATTCGCACGACAAGAAGGATGGCGAACTGTATCTGATCAACGGCTTCACGCCGGTGGTGAATGGCGTGACCGGCGCCTTGCCGATGCACGTGAAGTCGAACCGGGTCGATCCGCTCGTCAATATCGCGCTGGATCTGACGCGGACCGTCCATGTCTATGGCAAGTGGAGCACCGGCTATCGCGCGGCCGGCGCCAATTCGCGCTCGCTCACCTATCGCGCTTTCGGCCCGGAATCGGTGTCCGAATTCGAGATCGGCGCCAAGACCGAGTTCCTCGATCGTCGCGTCCGCCTGAACGTCGCCGCCTATACCGGCCAGTACAAGAATGTTCAGATCGACTTCAACGCGCTGATCCCGGGCGCCAATCGCACCACGCTGGAGACGACCAACGCCAATGGCAATGGCCGGATCAAGGGCTTCGAGGCCGACATCACGGTGGCGCCGCTGCCCGGTCTCACGCTGAACGGCAGCTATGCCTACACCTCGGTCCGCCTGCCCGAGGCGCCCAATCCGTTCGTGACGGGCAATCCTCTGGTGCCGGTCTATCCCGTCTATACGCCGAAGAACGCGCTCAGCGGCGCGATCGATTATAGCCTGCCGGTGGGCGGTGCCGGCACCCGCATCGTCGCGCATCTCGATGCCAATGCCGCAGGGCGCCAATATACGACGTCATCGGATCCGACGAAGAGCGACAAATCGTTCACCGTCAACGGGCGCCTGTCGCTGGCCGATATCCGGATGAACGATGGCGGCGCGAAGCTCCAGGTTTCGGTCTGGGCGCGCAACCTGTTCAACAACGACTTCATGTTTCTCAAGAACTTCAGCTCGGCTCTGGGCACCTACGCCATCTACAACGAGGCGCGCACCTATGGGCTTGAGGGCCGTCTGACCTTCTGATCGGGATATCATCCATGCGCTTCACCTCTCTTCTCGCGCTGCCGCTGGCGGCGATCGGGCTCTCTTCGGCGGCCTTCACGGCCGCAGCCCTCCAGCCGGCGCCGGCCGCGTCGGCGGAAGGCTCGCACGAGCGGGCGTTGCCGCTGCAGGGCGGCCAGAATTTCCGCGATCTTGGCGGTTATCGCACCGCCGATGGCCGCACCGTCCGCTGGGGCGTGCTGTACCGCTCCGGATCGATGCATTTCCTGACGCCGGCCGATTACGCCTATCTCCAGAAGCTCGGCATTCGCACCGTCTGCGATTTCCGCTCGACCGACGAACGGCAGAGCGAGCCTTCGAACTGGCCGGCCAAGGGCGCGCCGCATGTCCTGGCCGACGATTATGCGATGGCCGATCTGACCGGCGGCATCGGCTTCAAGCCGGGCGCGATGCCCACGGCCGAAAATGCCAAGGCGACGATGGCCGCGACCTATCCCCAGATGCTGGTGCGCTTCAACAGCCAGTATCGGCGGATGTTCGGTGAATTGCTCGCCGGGCGCGTGCCGCTCGCGTTCAACTGCTCGGCCGGCAAAGACCGGACGGGCGTCGCCGCCGCGCTGATCCTGAGCGCGCTCGGCGTGCCGCATGATACGGTGGTGGAGGATTATCTGCTCACCAATCGCTACTTCGATCCGCAGAAGGTGATCCGCAGTCCGGCGACGACCTCGACCGAATGGCTGAAACTGCCGCCCGACGTGCTGCGCGCCTATATGACTGCGGATCGCGCCTATATCGAGGCCGCGCTCAAGGTGGTGGAGAGCCATGCCGGCGGCACCGAAGGCTATTTCCGCGACGAGATGGGGCTGACCAAGGCGGACCTGACGAAGCTGCGGTCTCTCTACACTCGCTAGAGCGGCTGCGGAATGGGCGGAGGCCGCTGCCGCCTCGGACGGCGCGGTCGGTAAGGCCTGGGAAGCGGTTGTCGATCTTCGTTATCGATCGATAACCGCCCCTTTCAGTACGCCGAGCCGTCAAACAGTGCGCTCGGGATCAGGCCATGAGGCGCCGGGCTCATTGGCCCAGGCGCCCGGTACTGGCGGGATCGTCGTGCCAGCGGACGTAGAGGCTCTTGCCGGCGGGCCTCGGCACCTGGATCGCATTGCCGGGATAGCCATCCGGAACGCTGGCGGCATTTTCGAAGCCCGGCGTCGCCGAAACCGATCCGATCAGGAAGAGATTCTCCCCCGAAAGCTCGCAGGCCGGCGCGGCCTGATCCTCCGGGCACCGCAATTGCTGGATCGTGGGAAGGCGTACCAGCGTGCCGATGGGGAGCCAGTCGCCCGGCACGCCATCATGCACCACCCGTGCGCGCAGCGGCCCGAACGCGGACGAGCCGAGCATGGCCGCCGGCTGGATCGTGGCGATCGCGACCCGCGGGTCGGCGATCGTCAGACCCTTGGCGACGGTGAGCAGGGCGGAGGCATCGCTGCCGCCGGCCGAGATCTCCACGGTTTCGTGGCTGGTGAACCGCATTCCGTCCGCCGCGCGAAGCGAGATGCGGAGCGTGGCGTCTGCGGGCACCTGATCGTTCCCGTCCAGCAGGATCGGGACCGGCGTGGTCTGCGGCGGGCGTTCGAGATGGCGGGCGATGACAGTGGCGGAGAAACGGGCCGGTTGCGGGGCGCCGGCCATCACGATCTTGTCGGGATCGAAACCCGCAGGGCCGCGGACGACGATCGCAGCGCCCGCGCGTCGATCATCCCCCAGCGCGACCGTGATCCGATCCGGCGCGAGCCGCTTCCAGTTGACGACCCGGCCATTGTCGTCCCCGATTTCGACCCGCGTGACGCAGGCGGCGGCCCCGCCGACCAGCTCGACATTGCCGTCCCGCCGCGCCGGATCCGCGCCGGATGCCAAGCGCCATGTGCCGGCACGGGCGGGCTGGAGGCGGATGCCGGGGCCGTCGAACGGCTGGAAGCCCCAGAGGCCGTGGATCGTCGCCTTGATCGGGGCCTTTAGGTCCATCGGTATCTTGCCGCCCGTCTTCACGACCAGGCCGCCGCGCTCGACGTCCGGAACGGCGGGCAGATCGAGAGCGCCTCCGTCCGGCATTGCGACGCGCAGGCTCAGATCGTGCGCGTAGTGGGTCGCATAGACGAGCGGGGCGCCGGCGATCGGCAGCAGAATTTCGTCCGCCTGCGCGCAGACCGACAGATCGGGCTCCGCGATTTCGAGCGGCGGTATCCGGACGGGCGCGACGATCGGGAGCGCCGCCACCAGCACCGACTTGGGATTGTGGAAGGACGGGGCGGCGTTGAGCACCATCCTCATCGCATCGCCGTCGAGCGTCGCGAGCGCGGGGATATATTGATATTTGGCGGTGTGGATCGAGCCGAACAGGCCGATGATGTCGCGCACGGCGGCAATGTAGGGACTGTAATAGCCTAGACCGCCCTGCGGCGTCGCGCTCAGCTGCAGCGCGAGATCGACGCCGGGCCCGGAGAGCGCATCGGTGATCGCATTGGTGTGGCCGTCATTGAGGACGAGCGAGTCCTGATTCTGCAGCAGGCAGGAGGCCTGAAGCTCGGGCGATTTCGTCAGGCAATCGGCATTGACCTTGATCTGCAGGCTGCGCGCGAGAAGCGGCGTGATCCGTTCCAGCCGATCCGGATCCCCTGCGATCGGCTTGCGCACCGCCACCAGAAACGTGTCCAGTCGCCGACGATCCAGCGAGGCCTGGGCCAGATCCTGCGCGGCCCGCACGAAGGCGCCGGGTTTGCCCTGCACGGCGTTGCGGAGCGTCGGGAAGTCGCCGCCCGTCTCCGGTGCGAGAAACAGCATGACCTGTTGCGCGCCTTCGGGAACGACCAGCGATACGCCCTTGCGCCCCTTCTTCGACCAGGTTTCGGACTGCGAGAACCATTTGTCCGGCGGCGGATTGGTGGAGCCGCGCAGGAATGCCGTGACGAGCAGGTAATGCGCGGACTGATCCTTCGGGAGATCGGCGCGAACCGCGATCGTGTCGCCCGCCGCCAGCTGCGGCACCTGATCGATCGGCAGCGTCTGCCCGTCATGCGTCACCATCACGCGCAGGACGGGCCCGGCCAGATCGAAAGGCGCGACTTCGGCCGCTCCCACGCTGGACGGGAGGCTGGCGAGCAGGGCGGCGGACAGGAAAAGACGGCGCATCATCGGAGTGATACGCGGCGCGACCTGAACCGATCCCGTCGCGCTCTCCGATTGCCGCCTGATTTCCGCGCATCCGCCGTCGGGGGCTACCCGTTGACGGGCGGGGCTGCCCGCCACCCGCTCCACCACCGACAATCAGGCTACAGGTCGATCGAGGCCGACAGCTTGTAGGTGCGGGGAGCGCCCTGGAGCAGATCGGGCCGCGAATTGTCGAACGCGGAGGCCCAATAGCGTTTGTTCGCCACGTTATCGACGCCCGCGCGCAGCGTAAGTGGCATGTCCTTCACCAGCAGGACATAGCGTGCCCCGAGATCGAACCGGGTCCAGCTCGGCAGCGACAGCGTGTTGCTATTGTTGGCCGGCTGCTCGCCGGTGTGGACCACACGGCTGGTCAGCGTGAGAGCCGGGATGAACGGCACATCCCATTCAACGTTTCCGTTGATCAGATAGTCGGGCACGCCGGCCACCTTGTTGCCCTCGTTGAGGCCGTTCGTCTGGCGGCGCAGGCGAGCGTCGATGACGGAGCCGCCGGTGATGATGCGCACGCCCTTCACCGGCTCCGCCTGGACGCTGAGTTCGATGCCCTTGTTGCGCTGGCGGCCGGACGCCACGAAGCGGGCCGAGTTGGCGGGGGTCGCGACGGGCTCCAGGATCTGGGTCGCCCGCTCGGTGGTAAAGAAGGCCAGGCTGGCGGTGACCTTGTCGAACGTCAGCTTGCCGCCGACCTCATATTGCTTCGACTTGTAGGGCGGCAGCACCTCGCCGACGTTGACGATGTTGAAGCCGCCGCTCATCGCCGGGGCTGCCGCGCCCTGCACCAGCGCCTCGATGCGGTTCGCATAGAGCGATACATGCTCGACCGGCTTCACCACGAGGCCGACGACCGGGGTGATCGCGTCCTTGCGATATTCGGCGGAGAGTTGCCCTGCGGCAATGTTGCGCAAAGGGATGGCGCTTGAGGCGTAGGTCTTCACGTCGATCTGCTGGAGGCGAAGGCCGCCGGTCAGCAGGATGCGATCGTCCCAGACGCCGATCGTGTCCGACGCGAAGGCGCTCGTCAGGCGCGTGCGCGAGATCGGGAAGGGATCGGCCATGTTGCCGCCGCGCGAGGAGACCGCGCTCGGCTTCGGGACCACGACAGGATTGTAGATGTTATTGGTGACCGGGGAGACCGCATAGAATTCGAAGGCGTTGCGGTTCACGAGCCAGTTCATCGACCCGCCGATGTTGAATTCGTGAGTCACCCCGCCGGCGGCGAGCTTCACGCGCAGGCCGGCTTGCGCGGCTTCGTTATTGTCGGTGCGGGGGATGAGCGATCCCGAGACGGACGCCGCGCCCGTCGTCGCGTTGAGCAGGGAGAGCGTGCTGTAGAAGCCGTTTTCGGAACCGTCGCGCGCGCCGAAGGCGGCATAGACCATCGCATTGTCCGACAGATCATATTCGGCGCGGAACTGGCCGTAAATGTCGCGCAGGTTGGTGAAGTAATAAGGCTGGCCGTAATTGGTGCTCGCCTTCGGCACGCGCGGGATCACGGTGATCGCGGCCGGCAGCGTCAGCTTGGGGCGGAGCTGGTTCACGCGCACCTTCTGGTAGGCGAGATCCAGCGAGAGGCGCAGCGGGCCGTTATTGTAGTCGATCGCGCCGCCGAGCAGATAGGCGCTGCGGAATTCGTCATCGATGCCCACGTCGCCGCGCCGGGCCGCGCCATTGACGCGCACCCCCCATTCGCCGCCGGCGCCGAAGCGGCGGCTGACATCGAAGCTGCCGCCGAAGTGCGCGCTGGAGGTGTAGTTCGCGGTCAGCCGGGTCAGCGGCGTTTTGCCCGCGCGTTTGGGAAGGAGGTTGACGCTGCCGCCGATGCCGGTGCCGCCCGGAGCGGCGCCGTTGAGGAAGGCGCTCGATCCGTTGAGCACCTGGACAGAATCATAGAGTTCGGGCGCGATCAGCTGGCGAGGGGTGATACCATAGAGGCCATCGAACCCGATATCGTCGCCCGCCAGCGCGAAGCCACGGATCACGAACTGCTCGGCGGCATTGCCGAAGCCGTAGCTGGTGCGGATCGACGGATCGTTATCGAGCACCTGGCCGAGCGTCTGGGGCTGCTGGTTCAGGATCAGCGCGGAATTGTAGCTCTTGACCGCGAACGGCACGTCCTCGGCCGGCTTGTCGCCGAGGACGCCGATCTTGCCCGCGTGCGTCACGCCGGTCTGGTTCGCTTTCTGCGCGGTCACGAGGATTTCCTCCTCGCGTCCTTCGGAGTTCGCGGCCTGCGCGTAAGCCGGAAAGGCCAGGGCCAGAGCGGAGGTGCCGATCGTAAGGCCCAGGGCGATGCGGCGACGGCTATGGATCACAGATAAGTCCCTTTTTTGGGCACGCGGTGGCCGCGCGCGATATCGTTCAGGTCCGGCGGGCCTTCATCGCCCACGCGACCGTCAGGATCGGTACGGCCAGCCCGACCCACGAAAGCGCATCGCGCCACCCGTCGCCGGTGAGCGCCGCGACCAGCGCCACCACGCTCAGCAAGGCGATGGCCAGCGGGGCCGCGAAGATCGTCCGAAGGCTCTGTCCGGAGGGCGTGCGCCGCGTCATTCGGCCGGCACCGCGATCCCGCCCGTCTCGACTTCGCGGACATGCGCGGCCGAGGAGGCGCGGCGCTTGCCGAGCCACAGGTAGAGCCCGGTGATCAGGATCACGATCGTGAACAGGTCCAGCACGGCCCACAGCAATTTGAGCGGCAGGCCGCCATAATCGCCGAAATGCAGCGGACGCGAGAGCGAGAGCGACTTGTTGTACCACGGCATCGTCCGCGCCGCGGTGAAGGCGCCGGTTTCGGCGTCGATCAAAGCGGGGGTCAGCAGGCGCTCGGTCAGCGGCGTGTCGCCCTGGAAGAACACGGCATAATGATGTTTGGAGCTGAAGCGACCGCCGGGAAAGCCGATGAACTGCGGATTGTTGCCGGGCAGCACCTTGCGCGCTTCCGCCATCGCCTTGTCCAGCGAGCCGTAACGCGCGGGCGGCAGCGCACCCTTGTCGGCATATTGGCGGGTCATCTCCGCCAGTTCGTTCCGCTGCCACAAGGCGTTGATCGGCTTTTCCAGCGTGTTGATCACGCCGGTGACACCCACCACCGTCATCCATGCCAGCGCGACGATGCCGAGCAGGTTATGATAATCGAGCCACTTCAGCCGCGCGCTGCGCGACGTCCGGAGCGTGCCGAACGCAAGCTTCCGCATGAACGGCGCATACAGCACCACGCCGGACACGAGCGCGGCGGTGAACAGCACGCCCATCGCGCCAAGGAACAGCATGCCCGGCAGGCCCAGGAACATGTCGGTGTGCAGTTTGAGCAGGAAGGCCATCACGCCGCTGCCATCCTCCTTGCCCAGCAATCTGCCGGTCGATCGGTCGAACACCTGGATCGTCATCTCCGAACCCGGAGAGTTGGGTCGCGGGCCGGTGGTGATCGTCATCGAAGGCTGATCGTTGTCGAATGCCATGAACAGCGGCACTTCGCCGGGCCGCGCGGCAAGCGCCTTGGCCATCATGGTATCGAGCGGCAGGAGCCCATGAGCGGTGCCGGACGAGCCGACCCCCGGCATTCCGAACTGCAGGCTCTTGCCGCCCAGACGATCGATCTCGTCCTTGAAGATCAGGGGCAGGCCGGTGATGCACAGCATCAGCAGGAACAGGGTGCAGACCAGACTGGTCCATTTGTGCACGACGTACCACGCGCGGATCGAAGAACTCTTCATGGGAAATTAAGCCGGCGCGTTGATATCAATTCTCATTAGCGCGGTATGGGGTGCGCGGCGGGTTGTCAACTCGACCCCGCCGCCGAATGTGGGCGTCGGGGCTCTGTGCGAACCGTGGGCGAAGGGAGTGGCGCCACGGCATGCGCCGTGACGCCGCGATCCGGTTTCGTGGGCCTTCGCCCGGTCGTCAGGCGCCGCGCGGTTCCTGCGCGGAGCTGTGGTGCGGTGGAATGGTGGCGCGGTCGATCGCTTCAGGCACCAGCGCCAGCATCTGGATCGCGGCCAATCCCCATTGGGAGGCGGCGTTGGTGGAGACGGACGGCCATTCGATCACGCCAGCTACCGTGTGGCGGGGATCGCCGGTCCAGGTGCCGAGGCCCTGATCGCCGGAGAAGAATTCCTGCGTGGAGCGGTCTTCGAGGGCGCGGTCGTGCGTCGCATGCGCGGCATAGGCGGTGAGCCGGGCATAGCTTTCCCGTAGATTGCGCGCACCGAACGGCTCGCCGAACTTGGCGATGTAATCGGCCTTGGGCGCATTGAACCAGCGGCAATAATCGAGCCACGTCGCCTTGTAGGCGGGCAGATCGATCAGCTGGATCAGCTCGGAATTGACCTCGACCGCGCCGAACACCGCCGTCAGATGCTGGAAGTGGACCTTGCCGTCGCCGGAAAGGAAACGGCCCGTCTTGAGATCATAGACGCCCGACCCCGTCATCCAGCCGTGGGGCAGCTTGGGGATGGTCGTCATGCCGGCCAGCAGCCGGTCGCGCCAGCGCGTATCGCCGGTCCGCTCCCATTCGGTGAGCCAGGCCGCGGCATAAGCGGTCCAGCTCGGGCCGAAGCCCATGTCGATCGTGCCGGGCGGGCCGGCATAAGGCTTGGCGTTCGGGATCTTCCGGCCGATCTCGACATGCTCCAGCGTCTGATCCGAGGTCAGCAGATCGCGCAGGATATCGCCCATGCGATCGTCGGCGGTGAGGTAATAATAGATGCGGCGATAATTGGCGTTGCTGACGCGCGGCTGCTTGGAACTGTCGCTCCAGTGCTGGACGCCGTGGCGCGTGCCGAGCCCGGTGAAGCGGCCGAGATGATAGGTGTCCACCTCCGACGTGTGGCGCGTCATCGCCTCGGCCAGCCGCCAGACCTGCGCCTTGCCGGTGCGGAGCGCCTGCAGCCAGAGCCACAGATCGGGCGACAGCTCGCTATTGTCCCACGCGAAGCCGCCTATGTCGTAGCGCCAGACATGGCGATCCCCATCATAGGTGTGCATCACGTCGCCATGATCCCAGAAGCCGTACCAGGATCGCTGCTCGACCTCGTTCGCGTAGAAGTCGACGAGGTTGGCGAGCTGATCCTCGACGATTTTCCGGTTCGGGGTCGATCGATCGGGGAGCGCCCAGTCGCCGAAGATCTGCGCGGCGTGCAGATGCGCGGGATCGGCCATCAACTGGGGCGGCAGCGCATTGGCGTGCGCCATGGCGGTGATGTCGTCGCTGGCGGGCGTCGCATCGAGCGCCCAGAGAGTCAGTTCGTTGGTGCGGCCGATGCCGATCGCGCTGTCCCAGCCGGGCTCGTAATCCTCGTAGGTGACGTCGAGCGCATGGTTCTGCGCGGCATAGCCTTCCATGCCCAGCACGCCGCGATAGGTGCGCAGATCCATCGGCGGCGCTTCGGGTGACCAGAGCCAGGCGGTGAGGCTGGCTTCGTCGCTCGCGGCATTCCGGATCGCCAGCGCGCTCGGGTGGCGCTGCCAGAACCAGCGCTGCGCGATCGCAACGCCGCCGGTGGGGCTGCCGACATAAGCGAGGCCCGGCGCGCGCTTGCCCGATCGGGCCGCGATCCACGCAAAGCCGTCCGCCGTGCGCTTCTCGATGCGGAAGCCGTCGGCATTGGCCTGCTCCAGCGTGAAGTCGCCCCACGTCGGGATCATGTCGAGGCCTTCGCGCACCGGCTTGCTCATGCCGGCCAGATCGGGGATCGCGCGGCCGGCGATCTGCGCCTCGCGATAGGCGGCGCCCGGATCGCGGCGCAGGCCGGTGATCGGGCGCACCGCCTCGGCGAAGATCGGTCCGTCGCTGGCGAAGCGGACGTGGCGGTCATGCGGGGCGCCGCGCATCGGCACCGCCGCGCGCAGACCCAGCGAGGAGAGGAAGTCCTTCGCAGGCTCCCCGTCGAAGACGAAGCTGTGGACGATCCGCAGATGGTTCGCGCCCGCATAGGCATAGAGGCGCACGGTGAAGGGCAGCCAGCGCCGGCCGCCTTCGGCCACGTGCATCCCGGTGAGCTTCACGACCGCGCGGATGGGGCCGCTCTGCTCGACCACGGCTTTGTCGACATGGCCGGTGAACGGCACGGGCGCACCGTCGAGCGCAGGGCGCACGCTGCCGACGAGCGTGAGCGCGCCCATCAGCGGCCGGCCGGCGCGGGTGGCGGAGCGGATCGGCACGTCGCCGCTGCGCGGGATCGTCCAGCTCAGGCTGCCGATGCGGATCAGGATGGCGTCGGGTGTCTCCTCGACGCGGACGGGAGTGGCGGAGGTGACGGCGGAACGGCCTGGACGGATCATGATGTCGGGGGCGCCGACGCCCGCCTCCAGAGCGTGGGCGGTCCACTTGACCGAGCCGTCCGGCCAGGTGGCCGTCACCCAGCTTTGTGCGGGCAGTTCCTTGCCGCCACCATCGACGCGGAAGCTCGACCGTTTGGGCAGCGCGCCGCGCGGCCAGGCCACCCCGACCGTCTGGCCGAGCTGAAGTGGCGGGGTGTCACCTTCCAGCCAGTGGAGCGGCGCGGGCGATGCCGTCGCCGTGCCGGGCCGGGCGATGGCGGCGGTCGGCAGCAGGGCGGTGGCGCCCAGCAATTTCATCGTGTCGCGGCGGCTGATCTGCATCGGGGGATCCTCAGCGAGGGGAGAGAGTGACGCGGCGCACCTGGATGTGGCTCCACGTGGTCCGCAGGCCGAACCAGCCATGGCGGTAGGGCGCCGCATCGGTGAGCGAGAAGAGGGGCTGGCCGTCGCGCTCCACCGCGATGCGGGCGCCATCCGCGATCAGGGTGATCGCCGTCCAGCGATCGGGCACGAGCATCGCGGCCTTGTCCTGCCGGTCATGCTCGGGAAGGAGCGGGCGGTCGCCGGGGCGGCCGACATAGCGGCGCATGCGCGTGGTGCTGTTCCGGTTGCCGCCGATGCCGACATAATAGGTCCGCAGCGTATCATAAGCCTCGAACGCGCCGTTGCGGGGATGATCGAGCGGGGAGCCACCGTCATTCTCGGTCGCCATCCAGAAGGCGTTGAGATCGCTCACCTTATCGTTCGGGCCGGAGCCGGACACGGCGCGGGCCTCGAAGCGGATCGTGACGGGCGCTGTCAGCGGGCGATCGAACCACAAAGTGAGGCCCTTGGCGCTGTCGATGTCGATCAGTGGGCCGTGCTGGCTGACCTTGGCATTCCTGTCCTCGGCCTCGATCCGCCAGTGCGACAATGCGAGTGGCACGCGCTCTGCGGAAAGGGCGGCCGGAGCCGCAGCTCCGGCCAGAGCGGCGAGCATGACGAGCCGCCTCTGTCGCCCCGTCAAAACCCGCATCGCCCAATTCCGTTCTTACAGTTTCGCCCGGATGCCGCCGTAGATGCGGCGACCGTAAGTTTCGACGATATTCTGCCGATAAATGCTGTTCGCATTCTCGGTCCGCTGCGCGTGGAACAGGTTCACGCCTTCGAGGAAGATCGAGAAATGATCGTTGATATTGTAGCTGGCGGATCCGTCCCACTGGCCGAAGGCGGCACCCACGGCCGGATTGTTGCCGCGATCCAGCGCCGCGATCAGATATTTGGAGCGCCAGTTGTACGACAGGCGGACCGAGAATTTATCGTCCTCATAATAACCGGATACGTTCACGCTGTGGCGTGACAGGCCGGGGAAGGTGAGGGCGCTATTCGTGAAATAGTCCTTCTGATTGTAGCCCTTGTCCTTCGAATAGGTGTAATTCGCGGTCATGCCGGTATTCTTGAGGAGGCTCGGCAGGAAATCGAACGCGATCTGGCTGCCGACCTCGACGCCGTTGATCTGTACCTTCGACGTGCCGTTGATCGGCAGCGAGATCGTGTAATTGACCCCGCCGATCACTTCCTGCTGCGTCGTGCGATCGACGAAGGAGCTGATATCCTTGCGGAAGAAAGTGGCCGACAGGAAGTTGACCTTGCTGATGTACCATTCCAGCCCGATGTCATACTGCTTGGCGCGATAGGGCTGCAGGTTCGGATTGCCGCGCGATCCGGTGAAGCCGACCGTATCCAGCGTGAAACGCGGAGCCAGATCGGACGGGTTCGGACGTGCGATCACTTCCGTCGCTGTCGCACGTGCCAGCAGCTTGTTCGGGATCAGTTCGGCTTTCAGGTTCAGGCTGGGCAGGAACTCGGTATATTCACCCTTCGACGAGAAGGGCGTGACGCGGGCGGCAGCGCCCGTGCCGGTGACGACCGAACCGCGTGATTCCGTCTTCGTGTTGATCACGCGCGCGCCGATCACGCCGCTCACCTTGATGCCGGCGGGCTCGAAGGCGAAGGCGGTGGAGACATAGCCCGCGATATTCTTCTCGTAGACGCCCCACGTGTCGGTGGGATTCAGGTTGCCGAACGGATCGGGGATGCCGGCGGCATTGGCGACGTCCATGCCGAGATTGAGGAAGCGGCTGTAGCCGTTGAAGCCCAGCGAGCCCGTGTTGAAGAAATCATGGTCGCCGAGATCGAAGTTCGGTTGCACGATGCTCTGGATCTGCTGCAGGATAGCGGCATTGGTGCCGGTGGACTGGACCTGCGCAACGGACACACCGCTCGCGTAATTGGCGAGCGTGATGTTGCCCATGCCCGGCGTTCCCGCGACATAGCCATTATAGGTCTTGGTGCCGTCATAGAGGCGGCTCGTCACGTCCACGTCGCGCTTCTGCACGCCGAACTTGATCGAGGTGAGCCAGCTTTCGGGCTTATACTCGAAATCGAGCTTGCCGGCCTTTTCGATCTGGTTGTTGTAGCGCGGGCGGCGCAGCACGATCAGTTGGGTCAGGCCCTGCGTGGTGGTGGGATCGATCGGCAGCGTGATGTTCGGCGCATGCTCGCTGCCGGTATAGTCGACGACGATCGACGACAGGCCCTGCGCCGCTGCCGTCGCGTTGATCTCGTTGTTGACGGCCTTCGCCTTGGCGTAGCTGCCGCGCGCCGAGACGGTGAAGCGGTCCGTGACGTTCCAGTCGCCGCCGATCTGGCTGTTGATGTTCTGGCGGTCGATCGTGCCGAGGATGTTGCGATAGGTGGCGCTCAGCGCGCCGGGATTGATCACCTGGCCCGCCCCGTTGCGGGTGGTGGTGCGATCGACGAACGTGATCTTGTCGAACGTCTGATCGTCGCCCAGCGTGGAATTGGCGAGATCGATGCCGCCATTGGGCGCATTCTGGACGGTGCCGAGCTGCAGGAACTGCGAGTTCAGCTTCTGCTTGCCGCGCGTATAGGTGCCTTCGACGAACAGCTTGAGCGTGTCGGTCGGACGGTATTCGACGATGCCGTTGAAAGCGTAGCGCGTGGTCAGCTCGCGGTTGATCACATAGCGCGGGATATCCGGCGCGAAATCGCCGAAGCCATTATTGTCGGTATCAACGCAGGCGCCCTGATTGCGACCGGCGAGGCAGTTCGGCGCGGTGGCGGGCGAGTTGCGCTCGACCTGGCGCCAGCCGGTGGTGCGCGCCTGATCATACCACAGGCTGCGGCGCTCATAGGTGCCCGAGAGCAGGATGCCGAGCTTGTCGTCGAAGAAGGTCTTGCTGCCGATCAGCGCGAACTTCGGATCCCAGCGCTTGCCGAGATCGGAATAAACGGTCTGCGCGGAGCCGGCGAGGAAGGGCTTGCCGTTATTGTCGAACGGGCGGCGCGTGATGATGCGGACGGTGCCGCCGAGGCCGCCTTCGGTCATGTCGGCGGTGGCCGATTTCACGACTTCGAGGCGCGAGACGAATTCGGCGGGGATGTCGCGGAATTCGACCTGACGGTTCGACACGCCAGCGCCGGTGGAAAGCTGGGTCTGGCCGTTGACCTCGACGCGGTTCAGCGAGGGATCCGCGCCACGGATAGCGACGCCCGATCCTTCGCCGCCCTGTCGGGTGATCTGGACGCCGGTCACGCGCTGGAGCGCTTCGCCGACATTCTTGTCGGGGAACTTGCCGATATCCTCGGCCGAGATCGCATCCAGGACCTGGGCGGACTCGCGCTTCACGTTGAGCGCATTGGCGAGGCTCTGGCGGATGCCGCTGACCACGATCTCTTCGGCGGCTTCCGGCGAGATGGGCGTGGCGGCAGGCTTGGCGGGGGCGGGTGGGGCAGAGGCGCTCTGGGCGAGGCCCGGCTCGATCGCCGCCAACGAAGCGATCGCCATCGCCAGACATGACGACTGACGGGTCCACGCGCGCGAATTGCTGATCATGCCATCCTCTCCCTCACACTTTTTGTTCTTGGAATCGTCCCATATTTTGGAACTGGATCCCGGCTTGTGAGCGATCATTAAGCGTGGATGTACAATCTTTCAACCCTGCGCTTGAAGGCGTGCCTCCCGTCTTCGCGGCACGCCTTGTGGTGAAGCGGAATGGGCGCGCGGGTCAGCGCTGCGCGGCGGGCGCGTCGTGCCACCATATCGAGTCGCGCAATTCAGCGCGGTTTTGCGGGGTTGGCGTCGTCGCCGAGGGGCCGTATCGTGAGCCTGACCGGGCTGGCGGGGACGCGGAAATCGACGAGACGATCCGGTTTCGCGGGATCGAAATGCCGGAATTCGGGCTTGATCGCGGCGGACAGGGGGCTGTCGCTCCGCGCGATCCCGGCTGCCACCAGCCGCGCCAGCTCCCACGCCCCGAACGGGCTGTGGTGGGTCATGTCGCGGTTGGTGCCGTCCGCATCATGCTTGAACAAAGCCCAGGACGGCGCCTCCCCGAACGACTCATAGAGGGTGGTCGACAGCGCAGTGAGATCGATCAGGCCGGCCGAACTCAGCCGTGCCGCCTCGCGCGCCATCTGGGGATAGTCGTCGAGGGACGATGCGATGCGGCCGTTCACGAAATTGTGCCGCTCCATCGGCGTGACGATGATCGCGCGAGCGCCCTTCGCGTGGACGGCCTGGACCCAGGCGATCAGGCCGTCCCGATATTTCAGCGACGCCTCCGGATCGCGCAATTTCTCCTTCATGTCATTGTGCCCGAACTGGACGATGAAGAGGTCGCCGGCGCGGATGTCGCCGAGGATCTTCGCGAACCGGCCGCGATCGTTGGAGGCGCTGACGGACTCGCCGGATTCGCCCTGATTGGAGACGACGGCGCCGGGCCCGACCATCGCGGTCAGCATCTGGCCCCAGCTCGCATAAGGCTCACCGGACTGATCGCAGACGGTGGAATCGCCGAGCAGATAGAGGGTCGGGACCGTGACGGGCTCGATCCGGATCTCGCGGACGGAGGGGCGGAGGCCGTTGAATTCGAGCGTGAGGCGCCGGTCCCATGCCACCGCCTCCTGCGTGGTCTCGCGAGGAGCTTTCAGGCGCACGGTTCCGCCGCCGACGATGTCCGGGGTGCGCACATTCACCAGAAAGGATGCGCGCTTCGTGCCGCCGGCCGGGACGGACAGGCCGGAAAGCTCCAGACGGCGCAGTTCGGCCTTTACGGTGGTGTCGCTCGCCAGCGCTCCGCCGAGAAGGAGCGTCACCCGGTAATTGCCGGGTGGCTCGTCGAGCGAGACGTAAAAGGAATGTTCGCTCTGGACGCCCTGGCGATCGGCGTGCGTGTCACCGGCGATGTCGAACGTCACGGGCGCGCTTCCGGGGGCCGCGCGCGCCGAGGCCGTGTCGGCATCGTCTTTGCCCATCAGGAGGCGCTGGGCCGCCGCGTGCGAGGGCGCCCCGATCGCGGCGCCCAGCAGCCAGGCGGCGGCCATCCGCTTCATCCCTACTCTTCGCATCGTGTCCGCCCGCGTCACCGGGGATCCTCGGTCGGCGTGGGCTCGCCGAGATAGAAGCTGGTGTGGGGCGGCTGGTTGTACGCCGTATTCTGCCATGCCACCCCGAGCCGATAGACCGGATCCTGCATCAACGTGACGAAGCGGTGCGTGGTCGGATAGGGCGTCGCGTAGATCCGCAGCTCGCGATTGTCGGCGGAGCGCAGGATCACCTCCTCGCGCCAATCGCCGAGGAGATCGGCCTGCAGCGCGGGCGTGGCCTTCGTGCCGTTGTTCGACGCGGCGCCCTCCGCCTTCAACAGCGGCACCGCGCGGCCCGCTTTCCAGTCCCATTTGCTGATCGTCGCGCCGTCGAGCAGCTCGCGCAGCCGATCGCCATCCCACCAGATCGCGAAATTGGTCTGGCGCGGAGCGGGGCCGATGTCGGTGCCGTGGACATCGAACAGGCTGGGGGAGTTGGAGCCCCACATCTCGGCGCCGACATGGCGCGGATCGATGTCGGCGGCGAGGCCGCGACCCGTGTCCTTCTCGGCGGGCTTCTTCCAGAGGATTTCGCCGGTGCGCGCATCGAGCAGCGCCGAGCCGATATGGCCGTTGCGCGCCATATCCTCGTGGACGCCCCATTTTTCGAGGCCGGGGCGGGCGGGGTCGAGATCCGAGACGTGCATCGTGTCGCCGTGGAACAGCGGCACGGTCCAGAGGCCCTTGCCGTCATCGTCGATCGCCATCGATCCGTAGATCACCTCGTCGCGGCCATCCTGATCGACATCGGCGATGCTGAGCTGGTGATTGCCGCGCCCGGCATAATCGGCGTTGCCGGGTTTGGCGCTGTCGAACAGCCAGCGCTCGGTCAGCTTGCCGTCGCGATAGTCCCATGCGGCGATCGCGGTGCGCGCATAATAACCACGCCCGAACACCATGCTGGGGCGCTGGCCATCGAGATAGGCGACGCCGGCGAGGAAGCGATCGGCGCGGTTGACGTACCCATCGCCCCACGTGTCGCGGAGCTGCTCGAACGTGGGATTGCCGCCCGGATAGCGCGGCGGATCATAGGGGACGGTGGCCAGCGCGCGGCCGGTGCGGCCGTCGAACACCGTGAGATATTCGGGGCCCCTCAGGATGCGGCCGATCAGGGGGGCGACCTTCGTGCCGTCCGCCAGCACCTTCGCGCCCGTCCGGTCGGGTTGGGGCACCTCGCCGCCATGTTCGCGCCAGTCGGCCTTCGCGTCGCCGATCACATGGCCGGTGCCGTCGATCGTGCCGTCGGCGGTCTTCATCGCGATTTCGGCGCGGCCGTCGCCGTCGAAATCATAGACGAGGAACTGCGTGTAATGCGCGCCGGCGCGGATGTTCTGACCCAGATCGATCCGCCACAGCCTCTTGCCCTCCAGCGTATAGGCATCGAGCAGCACGGGCCCGGTGAAGCCGGCCTGGCTGTTGTCGTGGCTGTTGGTGGGATCCCATTTGAGGATGATCTCGTAGCGGCCGTCCCCGTCCAGATCGCCGACGCTCGCGTCGTTGGCGGTGTAGCTATAGCTGGTCCCGTCCGGGCAGGTGCCGCCGGGCGGCAGGTCGAGCGGGATGGGGAGATAGGGGCCCGTGATGGCCAGCGCCGGCGAGGCCTCCTGCCTCGCACCGATCCGCTTCACGGCATAACGATCCTCCGCCTTGCCGGCCCTGTCGACATAGCTGGTCGGATCGTTCGCGCCGGTCGTGGCGATGCGGGTGCCGTTGCGGAACAGATCGAAGCGTGCGGCAGCCCCGTCCTCGGCCAATAACCGCCAATTCAGCAGGATCCCGCCGTCGAGGGCAGGGGCGGCGACGGCGCCGCGATCGAGTCGCTCGACCTGACGCGCCGCGATCGCGGGGGGCGACGTGCCCGTCAGCAGGCCGAGCAGAAATACCGAAGTGCGCCAACCCATTGCCATCCCCTCATTTGCGGTCTTCGTTTTCTGAATTCAAAATATGGTATTGCAGACCGCATATTGGTCAAGTACCTTGCTCCCACATTAATAAGATCAATCGGACTTACGGCCTGCAAATGGGCCGATGATGAGAAGAGGATGCCGGCCTAGCCCGCACCATCGATGAAGAAGGGTCGTCGCCGACTGAACAGGCGGCGCCCAGCAAGGCTTCGTGCCAGGGGGAGAGGGGTATGTTGAAGAAAGGGCGCCGCCTGAGCGGCCAGTTCACCACCAGTTCGCATCTGGTGATTACGCTCGTGGGGCTGTGCGCGGCGACGGGTGCCGTGGCGCAGGCCGTTGCACCGGAAACGACTTCCACGCCTTTGATCACGGCGCAGCCGCAGTCGGGCGGAGAGCAGACCTCGACTTCCGATCAGCCGGTCTCCGCGTCGCCGGATGTCGCGACCCAGTCAAACACCGAGGACCGTCCGGAAAAGACGCATCTTTCGGCGGAAGAGGCCAGGAAGGCCGAAGATATTCTCGTCGTCGGCACGCGCGCGTCGCTGCGCTCCGCTATCAATCGCAAGCGCAATGCCGATACGGTGGTCGACTCGATCGTCGCGGACGATATTGCGAGCTTCCCGGACAAGAATGTCGGCGAGTCGCTGGCGCGCATCACCGGCGTTCAGCTGAGCCGTGACTTTGGCGAAGGCACGCAGGTCTCGATCCGCGGTGTCGAGCCCGACCTGAACCGCATCGAGATCAACGGCGTGTCCCAGCAGAGTTCGGAAGGCACGCGTGGCGGCGACTTCCGCGAGCTCGCGACCGAGCTCGTCAAGTCGATCGACGTCTACAAGGGCTATTCGGCGGATCTCACCGAAGGCGGCCTGGGTGGTACGGTGCAGATCGAGACGCGCAAGCCGCTGGAGTTGGCGAAGCCGCTCGCGTCCGTCGTCGCCTCCGGCCAATATGCGGAGCTGCAGCAGAAATGGCGTCCGCGTGCGACGCTGGTGGCCGGCACGCCGCATTTCCTGCTCGACGGCCTCGGTATTCTCGGCACCGTCACCTACAGCGACGTGCTGACCCGTCAGGATTATATCAGCAACACCAACTGGAATCGCGACGCCGACTTCGATCATTCGGATCAGAAGACGGTGGCCGATCCGCTCTATGCCAATTTCGGCACCTATGCGAGCTGCGCGAACGTCGGCGGCACCAGCACGGCGAATGCGACATCGCGGCGACTGGCCTGCGAAACCCAGTTCTTCGACTGGGCGCCGCGCGTGCCGCGCTATCGGACGCTCAATCGCTACGACAAGCGCATCTCCGCCGACGTCTCTCTCCAGTATGAGATCGCCTCCAATCTGCGCGTCTATGGTGAGGCGCAGGTCAACAACCGCAACAACCGGCTGAGCGACGTCAACTACTCGCTCGATATGGGCCGCTTCCAGCGGTACAATCTCGATCCGACGCTGCCGGCGGGCCTGAATGGCGGCACGTCGCGTCCGCAAGTGCAGACCGGGACCTCGACCGTCGATGCCAACCATGTCGTGACGAGCTATCTTACGGCCCGCAACGTGGTGAATATCGGCACCGCGGCGGCACCCGTCTACAGCGGTGCGGCGAACATCGTCGGCGTGCAGCGCCGCAACTTCAAGAATGAAAGCCGCTCGCAATATTATACCGGCGGGGCGGAGTGGAATCTCGATCGGCTGCAGGTGAAGGCGCTGCTGTCCCATGCCGAAGGGCGCAATATCAACAATACCAATCTGGTATCCTATGGCACCAGCGTCAGCGGCATCACCGTCGACCGCCGCAACGATGCCGGCGTGCCGGGCTTCATCTTCCCCAGCACGTTCGATGCGTCCGATCCGAGCGTCTATTCGGATGCCACGCGGCGCGATCCGGCCGGCAATCTGCTGCCCGTCTCCGGTCCGACCGTCCAGTACCGCCCGATCGACAACAGCAACCGGGAAAACCAGCTGAAGCTGGACGCCGACTGGAAGGTCAATCTGCCCTTCCTGAAGATGATCGAAGCCGGCACGCAGATCCGCTCGCAATATTATCAGCAGTATAATGGCGGCGGCACGCAGATCCTGACGCCGGCCACCGGCACGACGGCCGCCGTCTTCCAGAGCAGCGCCAACGTTTCCTACACGACGAACATCGTGCCGACGGTCACCCAGCGCAACAATGGCTCGACCTACTTCATGACGCCGGCCGAATATGCGTCCTTCGTCAGCGCCAATAGCGGTGTGACGGGCGGGGCGCCGCTATTCAGCGGACTTTCCGGCCTGCCGTCCGGCATTCCCACGCGCCTCGCCATTCCGCTGTTCAATACGGACGCGCTGTCCAAATATTATGACCTGTCGGGCTTCGATCAGGACATCGTGAAGTTCGCGGACGGCAAGCCGCAGATCCCGGCCTACAAGATCAGCGAAGACATCACCGCCGCCTATCTGAAGGGCGATTACGAATTCCGCGTGTGGGGCATGCGCGTCACCGGCAATGCCGGCGTCCGCTACATCCACACCAAGGATAACGGGACGGGCACGAACCGCGTGAACATCACGCGCTTCACGGCGACGGGCGGAACCGAAACCGTCCCGGTCAGCGCGGAATCCCGCACGCTGAAGAACAGCTATACGGACTGGCTGCCCGCCTTCAACATGGCGCTGGAGATCACGCCGAACCTGGTGGTGCGCGCCAATTGGGCGAAGAATCTCGCCCGGCCGAAGCCGACCGATCTGGTTCCCAACATCAATTGCACGGACGACACCACGATCCTGCTGCCGACCGAGGATGTCTGCACGGCCGGCAATCCCAATCTCCAGCCGTATCGTGCCAATCAGTGGGAGTTCAACGCCGCCTGGTATCCCAACCGGGACACGATGGTGAGCCTCGGTTATTACCGGAAGAACGAGAAGAGCTTCGTGATCGCCGCGCAGACGATCGCCGGTGTCGATCTGTTCGGCGACGGGACGCTTTACACCGTGCGTCAGCCGATCAACGGTTTCGGCGCGGTGCTGGACGGGGTCGAGGCGAGCGCGCAGACCGTCTTCTCGTTCCTGCCGGCGCCGTTCGATGGCTTTGGTGCGAGCGGCAACATCACGTTCGCCCGCGCGATCAAGACCAACCTCACCAATTCGGCGACGGGCGCCGAGCTGAAGGAATATCCCGGCCTGTCGAAGTGGACCTACAATGCCAGCATTTTCTACGACAAGGGCTTCCTCAACGCGCGCCTGAACTACAATTTCCGGTCAGACTGGCTGGTATCCGTCCTCGATGCGAACAACGGCAACAATCCCATCTACCGCAAGGGCGAGGGATATCTTGACGGAAAGATCACGTTCCGCTTCTTCCATCAGAAGTTCAGCGCGTTCGTGGAGGCGCAGAACATCCTGAAAGAGAAATCGGAATCGTTCATCAAGAATCTGGCGCCGGTGGAAATCTATTATCCTGGCCGCCGCTTCTTCGCGGGCGTCCAGTACAAGCTGTAATCTTTATACTCTTCCCGTTGCCTCCTCGCCTCCGCCGGTTTTGCTGGCGGGGGCTTTTTTTGGCGATACGGGGAGCGAGGGCTGACGGGAGATGATCGCGATGAAATGGCACGGCCTTCTGGGATGCCTGCTTCTGGCCGGCACGGCCGCCGTCGCTGCCTTGGCACAGCGGGCGTCCGTCGGGGTGGCCTCGCCGCGGCAGAGCTTCGAGTTCAGCCGGGGCTGGCGCATGCATGTGGGCGACGACGCGACCTTCTCCGCGCCCTCCGCCGGGGATGCGGGATGGCAGCCGGTGACCCTGCCGCACGCGTTCAACGAGGATCAGGCCTTCGCGGTCGACGGGCACAATCATGCCGAGGGGATCATCTGGTATCGCAAGCATTTCCGCCTGCCGTCCGAGGCGCCGAAGGGGCGGGCCTTCCTCGAATTTCAGGGCGTGCGGCAGGCGGCCGATGTCTGGGTGAATGGCGAGAAGGTCGGCTTCAGCGAAAATGGGGTGATGGCGTTCGGCTTCGACATCACGAAGGCGCTGAAGCCGGGCGACAATGTCGTCGCCGTCCGCATCGACAATCACTGGGATTATAAGGAGCGCGCGACCGGCTCCAAATATCAATGGGAAGACCGGAATTTCTACGCCAATTTCGGCGGCATCAACAAGCCGGTCCGCCTCCATCTGACCGGGCCGGTCTATCAGACGCTGCCGCTGTGGAGCAGCCTCGGGACGAGCGGGCCGTATGTGTGGGCGGACGGGTTCGACATTCCGGCGGCCTCGGCCGTGGTCCATGCCGAAACGCAGGTGCGCAACGATGGGGCGGCACCCGCGACCATCTCCTATGATGTGATCGTCCGCGACCTTGCCGGCAAGGTCGTCGCCAGCTTCGCGGGCGACCGGCAGACGCTCGCGCCCGGCGCGCAGGCGACGCTCTCGGCACAACAGCGCCTCACCGGCCTCCATTTCTGGAGCTGGGGCTATGGCTATCTCTATACCGTGACGGGCGAGTTGAAGGACGGTGCCGGCAAGGTGATCGACGCGGTCGATACGCGCACCGGCTTTCGCGAGACGCGCTTCGATCAGGGCGTGCTGACGCTCAACGGGCAGGTGCTGCATCTGAAGGGCTATGCCCAGCGCTCCACCAACGAGTGGGCGGGCGTGGGGCCGGACGTGCCGCCGTGGGTGAGCGATTTCTCGAACGGGTTGATCACCGGCAGCAACGGCAATCTGGTGCGCTGGATGCATGTGGCCCCGCCGAAGCAGGATGTGGAATCCGCCGATCGCCTCGGCCTGATCCAGGCGATGCCGGCCGGCGACAGCGAGGGCGATCCCACCGGCCGCCGCTGGGAGCAACGGGTCGCGCTGATGCAGGATGCGGTCATCTACAATCGCAACAACCCCTCCATCCTGTTTTACGAAAGCGGGAACAAGGGCATCACCGAAGCGCACATGGCGGACATGCTGGCGGTGCGGAACCGGTGGGATCCGCATGGCGGCCGCGCGATCGGATCGCGCGAGATGCTGGGATCGAAGACGGCCGACTATGGCGGCGAGATGCTCTATATCAACAAGAGCGCCGGCAAGCCCTTGTGGCAGATGGAATATTCGCGCGACGAGGCGGCCCGCGCCTATCAGGACGACTGGACGCCGCCCTTCCACAAGGATTCGCCCGACTATAATCGCAATGTCGAGACGATGGCGGTGGAGGATGCCCGCCGCTGGTGGGATTATTACGAGCAGCGGCCCGGCGGCGGCGATCGCGCCAATGCCGGCGGCGTGAAGATCGGCTTCACCGACAGCAATTCGCATTTCCGGGGCGACAACAATTATCGCCGTTCGGGCGTGGTGGATGCGGTGCGGCTGAAGAAGGATCCCTGGTACGTCCATCAGGCGATGTGGGACGGCTGGGTCGAAAGCGGCGGCCATCATGTCCACACGATCGGCCACTGGACCTATCCGGCGGGTACGGTGAAGTCGGTCTATGTCGTCTCGAATGGCGAGAGCGTGGAGCTGTTCCTGAACGGCGCGTCGCTGGGGAAGGGGGAGCGGGAGGGCTTCCTGTTCACGTTCAAGGACGTGCATTTCGCGGCGGGCACGCTGAAGGCCGTCGCGACCTTCAAGGATGGCAAGACCGCCGACGATGTCCTGACGACAGCGGGCGCGCCCGCCGCGCTCCGGCTGACCTCGCACACCGGCCCGCGCGGTTTCGTCGCCGACGGGGCCGATCTGATGCTGGTCGATGTGGAGGTGGTCGACGCCAAGGGCCGGCGCGTGCCGACCGCATTCGATCCGATCGATTTCACGCTCGATGGCCCCGCCGAATGGCGCGGGGGCATCGCCCAGGGGGATAGCTCGGGCAAGCCCCGATCGGACAGGGCGGTGATGCTGCCGACCACGGCCGGCACCACCTCGACCGCCGGCACGGCGCGCGACGAGGACAATCATATCCTCGCGCGGTATCTGCCGGTGGAACTGGGGATCAATCGCGTGCTGGTCCGCTCGGCGACCAAGGCCGGCACGATCCGGCTGACCGCACAGGCGGCCGGGCTGAAACCGGCGACCTTGTCCGTGACGACGCGGGCGGTGGCGGAGAAGGATGGGCTGTCGCGCGACTTTCCCGAGGACGCCCAGCCCTCCGATCTTTCGCGCGGGCCGACGCCCTCCGTCTCGACGGTGGTGCCGCGCCTGCGGACGGTGCCGGTCGCGGAGATCATCGCCGGGTCCAACATGGCCGATGCCACGAAGAGCCACGATGATGACGAGGCCTCGACCTGGAGCAGCGACGGCAAGCCGGACACCGCCTGGATCGAATATCGCTTCGCGCGCCCTGCGACGGTTTCCACCCTGCAATTGCGGCTGACCGGCTGGCGCATCCGCTCCTATCCGATCCGCGTCACGCTGGACGATCGGGTCGTCTATGAAGGGGTGACGCCCAAGTCGCTGGGATATGTGACGCTGCCGCTCAAGGCGGGGATGGGCAGCCGCCTGCGGATCGCGCTGACCGGCCCGACCGCCGATCGCGATGCGTTCGGCAACATCGTCGAGGTCAAGAACGACAAGGTCGCGGCCAGCGTGGGGGCGGATACGGTGCCAGCCGGATGGCGGCTCAGCATCGTGGAGGCCGACATAGCGGGGCCGGTGACGAACCCCTCTGATCCGGGAAAATGACGGCGCCCCGCGCGGTCCTTTCAGAGATCAGGCTTTCGGGTTGCCCGAAAGCCTGATCCGGGCGCTCACATATTGGCTGCCGTGGGGCGCACGATCACTTCGTTGATATCGACGCCCTCGGGCTGCTCCAGCGCGTAACGGATCGCCCGCGCGATCGCGTCCGGCGTGAGCGACTTCTGGCGCCATTCCTTGAGCGCGGACGCCACCTGGGGATCGCTGATATCGTCGCCCAGCTCGGTCGCCGTCACGCCCGGCGAGATGATCGTGGAGCGGATGTCATCATGCTCCTGCCGCAGCCCTTCGGTGATCGCCCACACCGCATATTTGGTGCCGCAATAGACGGCCGCCGTGGGCAGGACGAGATGCGCGCCGACCGAGGCGACGTTGACGACATGACCGCTCTTCTGCGCCAGGAAGCGCGGCAGCACGGCGGCGATGCCGTTGAGCACGCCGTGGATGTTCACGTCGATCATCCGCTTCCATTCGTCGCGCTTCAGCGCGGCGAGCGGCGAGAGCGGCATGACGCCGGCATTGTTGACCAGCACGTCGATGCGTCCGAACCGCGCTTCGGCGGCGGCGGCGAACGCATCGAAGCTGGCCGCGTCGGTCACATCCAGTTCGCTCCACGCGACCGCATCGCCCAGTTCCTCGGCCAGCGCCTTGAGCCGCTCGCCCCGGCGCGCGCCGATGAAGAGCCTGGCCCCGGCGGCGGCCAGTTCGCGCACCGTCGCCTCGCCGATGCCGCTCGATGCACCGGTGACCAGCACAACCTTCTCGCTCACTCCCGACATGATCTTTCCTTTCGCTTCAGGTGATGGGGGCAAGATGCCGCCGCGTACCGGCGAGAGGTAGAGCGATCGCCCGAACACTTTGCACGATCCTCCAAATCGGTGCGGCGCGCCCTTGCGGATCATCGCCGCATCGTGGATCAGGCTCGCATGAGGGATATCGCCGATCTGGCCGGCGCGATCGCGCGTCATGCGCCCGTTTCCGGTTTGGCGGGTACCGCCGTGCCGCGTCTCACCCTGATCCGCGCCGATCGGCCGAGCGAGCCCGTGCCGGCCGTCTATGAGGCATCGCTTTGCCTGATCGCCCAGGGATCCAAGCGGGTTTCGCTGGGAGAACAGAGCGTTGTCTATGATGCCGCACGCTATCTGCTCGTGTCGGTGGATCTGCCGCTGGTCGGCCATGTGCTGGAGGCGAGCGCGGATGCGCCCTATCTGTGCTGCAAGATCGATTTCGATCAGGCCGCGCTCGCCGACCTGATCGTCGCCGAGGGCCGTGTCGGCACCCGGCATGATCTGCCCGCGCTGGCCGTCTATCCGGGCAACCCCGATCTGATCGACGCGGCCTGTCGGCTCGTGAACCTGCTCGACCGGCCGGAGAGCATCGCCGCGCTCGCGCCGCTGATCGAGCGCGAAATCCTGTACCGCCTGCTGACCGGCCCGCACGGCGCGATGCTGCGGCACATGGCATCGGTCGACAGCCACCTGAGCCAGGTCAGCCGCGCCATCGCCACGATACGCGGCGGCTTCCACACCCAGCTGCGGATCGACGACATCGCCAGCGCGGCGGGGATGAGCCCGTCGTCGCTCCACGCGCATTTCAAGGCGATCACGCGGATGAGCCCGCTCGATTATCAGAAGCAGCTTCGCCTGCAGGAGGCGCGGCGGCTGATGCTCGTCGCGGGCGCGAGCGCGGGATCGGCGGGCTTCGCGGTCGGCTATGACAGCCCCTCGCAATTCAGCCGCGAATATCGCCGCCTGTTCGGCGCGCCGCCCCGGCAGGATATCGAGCGATTGCAGGCGACGCAGGACCTCGCCGTGGCGCTGTGAGGCTCCAGCCGACGCGGTCCGCCCGGATCACCCCACGGTTTTCGCCCATACGGCCTGGGCATTGGTGAATTCGCGCAGCCCGAAATGGGAGAGTTCCCGTCCGTAGCCGCTCTTCTTCACGCCGCCGACCGGGATGCGGGCGTTGGTCGCGCTGAAGCCGTTGATGAACACGCCACCCGTCTCCAGGCGGCGGGCGATGCGCTGCGCGCGGGCGATGTCGCTGGTCCACAGATTGCCAGCCAGGCCATAATCGCTGGCATTGGCGAGCGTGATCGCATGCTCCTCGTCCTCGGCTACGGTGATCGCCGCGACCGGGCCGAACGTCTCCTCGTCGAACGCGGTCATTCCCGGCTGCACGTTCGCGAGGACGGTCGGCTGGTAGAAATTGCCCGCGCCCTCGATCGTGTCGCCGCCCAGAAGCAGGGTGGCGCCTTGATCGATGGTCTTGCGGACCTGCGCGTGCAGTTCGTCACGCAGATCGGCGCGCGCCATCGGGCCGATGCGCGTCGCCGGATCGATGGGATCGCCGATCGCCATCTCCCGGGCCGCCGCCACGAATTTGCGCGTGAATTCCTCTGCGATCGGCGCTTCCAGGATGAAGCGCTTGGCGGCGAGGCAGACCTGGCCCGTATTCTGGAAGCGCGCCTCGATCGCGGTCTGCACCGCGAGATCGATGTTGGCGTCGGCCAGCACGATGAACGGATCGCTGCCGCCGAGTTCGAGCAGGCTCTTCTTGAGAGCCTTGCCGGCGATGGCCGCGACCGCCGCACCCGCCCGCATGCTGCCGGTGAGCGTGACGGCGGCGATGCGCGGATCCTCGATCACCTGCGCGACCATATCGTTGCCGACGTTGAGATTGGCGAACAGGCCGGGCGGGAAACCGGCCGCCTCATAGGCATCCTGCAGCGCATAGGCCGAGCCCATCACGTTGGGCGCATGCTTGAGGAGGAAGCCGTTGCCCGACAGCATGATCGGCGCGGCGGCGCGGATGACCTGCCATAACGGGAAGTTCCACGGCATCACGGCCAGGATCGTGCCGACCGGCAGATAGGACACATGCACCTGATCGTCGCCTTCGACGGCGACGGGCTCATCGGCGAGAATGGCTGGGCCGTGATCGGCGATCCACTCGATCGTCACGGCGCATTTCTCCACCTCGGCGCGGGCGGCCCCGATCGGCTTGCCCATCTCGGCCGTGATCGTCGTCGCGAGCGTTTCGGCGCGGTCCCGCAGCACCGACGCCAATCGTCGATAGGCCGCCACCCGCTCCGCCATGGGGGTATCGCGCCACAGCCGGAACCCGGCGACGGAGGCGGCGAGCGTGCGGTCGACGTCCGCCGGGGTCTGGAACGGATAGGTTGCGATCAGGGTGCCGGTCGCCGGATTGCGCGACACGGCGCCGGTCGGGTTATTCGTCATGATGGCCTCTCTGCGGGAATGCTCGAGAGTCAGAACGTAGGACGGGCCGATCCGATCACCACCGGTTCTCATGCGCATCCACCGATGGCTCGCATGGGATCAGGAAAGCGCCGCGCAAAATCGTCGCGGCGTCATGCGGCCTTCGATCCGCTGCGGCTCAATCGATCCAGAGGCTGTGGGCGTCGATCCGCATCCTGGTGACGGCGTGCGCCGCCGCCACGCGCGCGTCGATCTCGGCCGCGCGCGCCTCATAAGCGAGGCGATCGGCATAGAGGCGGTCGGCGAGATCGATGACGCCGACCTGCTGGCCGCGTTCCGTCTTCGCGGCGGCGGCATCCGAGCGCCTCAGCGCCTCGCGCGCGCTGCGCCAGGCGCTGAGGCGCGCGCGCGTCTCGGCGAGATCGCCCGCCGCATGCGCCTCGACCTCGCGGCGGACGACGGCCGCCTCGGCGGACGCGGCGCGCGCCTCGCCCGCGGCCTGATCGGCCAGCGCCTTGCGGTAGCCGCCGCCGAACGGCATCGCGACATAGACGCCGAGCCCCTTCTCCTGCCCGCCACGCTCCTGAAAGGCGCGGAAGCCGAGCGAGGGATCGGGAATGCGATCCAGCCGCGACCGGCGCGCCATCGCATCCTGTCGCGCGGACTCGCTGTCGGCGGCGGTGATGTCGTGGCTCTTGGCGACGGCATCGGCCGCCAGCCCCTCCAGCGTCGCCGCCGAAAGCTCGGCCACCGTGATGTCGGGAGCTTCCGCGGGCAGGGCCAGATCGGGGAAGGTCGCCGCCAGCTCGGCCCGCGCGCGATCGCGTGTCGCGGCGGCATCGTTCAGGCGCGCCGCCGCCGCCGCGACCGCCGCCGCCGCCTGATCCGCGTCCAGCGCCGCTGCATCGCGCAGCGCCACGCGCCGATCGATCCCGCGCGCGGCGGAGGTCAGATTGGCGAGCGTCTGCTCCGCATTGCGATGCCGCGCGCTGGCGCCCAGCCAGCGATACCAGAGTTCGGCCAGCGACAGCGCCGCCTGATGGCGCGCATCCTCGGCATGATTGGCCGCCACCTCGACACCCAGCGCGCCCGCCTTGCGATCGAGCGAGGCCTTGCCCGGCAGGCGGATCGCCCGGCTGAGCGTGGCATCGAATTCCTGATAGTCGCGACCCTCGAGATCGACGCGGCGGCGCGAGACCGTGCCCTGCAGCGTCACCTCATGCGGGCCGACGTTCAGCGCCGCCGCGCCGCCGCGCGCCACATCGACGCGCGCGTCGGCGGCGGCGACGGCGGGAGAATGTTCCAGCGCCTCGCGCACTTGATCGACGGGCGGCAGATCGGCCTGCTGCGCGAACAGCGGGGCGGGGGCGAGCAAGGCGAGGATCAGCAAGGACGAAGACTTCATGACAGGCGCCCCTCCGCCAGCACCGGAAGGGTGATCCAGCGCACGGGCAGGCGGCGACGCGAACGCTCCACCGCCGAGACGAGCGCGGGGACCTGATCGGCCGCGACGACGAGTTCGATCGCGACCCGCCGCAGCGCGCCCGTCACGCGCTCGGCCGTACCGGCGTCCGCGAAATCGAGGCCACGCACGATCTCGTCGCGCAGATGGATCGGCGCGGTGCAGGCCGCACGCAGCGCCTCGGCGATCGGCTCCGCGTCGGCGGCGGCGCAGGCGAGAGTCAGGAGAACCCGGCCCGTCATCGCGCGCGCTCCGCCGCGCTTTCGCCGAAGCGCTCATAGAGCAGGGGGAGCAGCACGAGCGTCAGCAGCGTCGAGGTGACGAGTCCGCCGATCACGACGATCGCGAGCGGCTTCTGAATCTCCGATCCCGGCCCCGTCGCGAACAGCAGGGGCACGAGGCCGAAGGCGGTGATCGACGCGGTCATCAGCACCGGCCGCAAGCGCCGCTCCGCACCCAGCCGGACCGCATCGGCGAGCGACACGCCCTCCTCGCGCAGCTGGCGGAAGTAAGAGACGAGGACGAGGCCGTTCAGCACCGCGATGCCGAGCAGGGCGATGAAGCCGACCGAGGCCGGCACCGACAGGAAATCGCCCGAAATCCAGAGCGAGACGATCCCGCCGACGGCCGCGAACGGAATGTTGGCGAGGATCAGCAGTGCGCCGCGCAGCGACTTGAGCGTGCCGAACAGGACGAAGAAGATCATCACCAGCGCGATCGGGATCACGAGCATCAGCCGCGCGGCGGCGCGCTGCTGGTTCTCGAACTGCCCGCCCCAGACGAGGCGGTAGCCGGCCGGCAGCGGCACCTGCGCCGCCACCTGCGCCTTGGCCTCCTCGACGAAGCCCACCAGATCGCGGCCCGAGACGAACGCCTGCACCAGCGCATAGCGTCCGCCGCTTTCGTGGCTCAGGATCACGGGGCCCTGCGTCTCGGTGATGCGCGCGATGTCGCTCACGCGGGCGACCGTGCCGGTGGGCGTCACCATCTGCATGTCGCGGAAGCGCGCGGCATCGCCGCGTATCTCGTCGCCGCCCTTGATGACGACGGGGATGCGCTTCTGCGCCTCGATCACCGTGCCGGCGGGAATGCCCTCGATCTGGGCGCGCAGCATATCCTCGAACGTATCGACCGGAAGGCCGAAGCGGCCGGCGGCGGCGCGGTCCACGTCGAGCTGGAGATAATCGACGCTGCTGGTGGCGGCGGTGACTACTTCGGATGCGCCGCGCACGCCGCGCAACGTCGCCTCGACCCGGCCGGCGAGCGTGGAGAGGGTCGCGAGATCCGGCCCGAAGATCTTGATCGCGAGATCACCACGCGATCCCGTCAGCATCTCGGACACGCGCATCTCGATCGGCTGGGTGAAGACGGGATCGATGCCCGGCAGGCCTTCCATCGCCTTGCGGATGCCGTCGACGATGTCCTCCTTCGTGCCGCGCCATTTGGCCCGTGGCTTCAGCGCCATGAACATGTCGGTCTCGTTGAGCCCCATCGCGTCGAGCCCGATCTCGTCGACGCCGTTGCGCGCGACGATGCGGTCCACCTCGGGCACGGCGGCGAGGATCGCCTGCTCCACCCGTCCGTCGAGCGCGAGCGTGCGGTCCAGCCCGATCGACGGGAGCTTGGCGGTCTGCATCACGACCGCGCCCTCATCCATCGTCGGCATGAAGGTCTTGCCGACGCGGCCATAGGCCAGCACGGCGATGACGAGCCCGATACCGGCGGCGCCATAGACGATCGGCTTGCGCGCGAACGCGCCCGCCAGCAGCGTGTGATAGCGCGGCGCCAGCGCGCGCATGATCCACGGCTCGCCATGATGCCCGGTCTTCAGCCCGTAGGATGCCAGCACCGGCACCAGGGTCAGCGCCAGCAGCAAAGCGGCGGCGAGCGAGAACATGATCGTCAGCGCGACCGGCGCGAACAATTTGCCCTCCAGCCCCTGCAGGGACAGCAAGGGCAGGAAGACGAGCGCGATGATGACGAGGCCCGCCGACACCGGCACCACCACCTCGGCCGCCGCGCGGAAGACGATGTTCAGGCGGGGCGTCCCGCTCTCACCCGCATGGGCGAGGCGATCGACCACATTCTCCACCACCACGACCGCGCCATCCACCAGCATGCCGATCGCGATGGCGAGGCCGCCCAGGCTCATCAGATTGGCGGACATGCCCATGTAGCGCATGGCGAGGAAGGTGATCAGCGCCGCCATCGGCAAGGTCGTCGCCACGATCGCGGCCGCGCGCCAATCCCCGAGGAACACGATCAACAGGATCACGACAAGCACGATCGCCTCCAGCAGCGCTTCCTGCACGGTGCCCACGGCATGTTCGATCAGATCGGAGCGATTGTAGAAGACGTCGAGCGTGGTGCCCTTGGGCAGGCCGGGCCGCAGCTCTTCCAGCCGGGCCTCGACACCCTCCACCACCTTGCGCGCATCGGCGCCGCGCAGCGCGAGGACGAGGCCCTCCACCGCTTCCTTGCCGTTGCGCGTGAGGCCGCCATAGCGGGTGAGGCTGCCCGCGCCGACGGTGGCGACGTCGCCCAGCCGCACGATCCGGTCATTCTTCGCGACCACCACCATCTGCCGCAGATCGTCCGCATCGCGGATCGCGCCCACGGCGCGCACGATCAGCGCCTCGTCGCCCCGGGCGAGGCGCCCCGCGCCATCGTTGCGATTGCCGCGCTCCACCGACTGGCGCACTTCGTCCAGCGTGAGGCCGGCGGCGGCAAGGCGCACGGGATCGGGGCGCACTTCATAGGTGCGCACATGGCCGCCCAGGACATTGACATCCGCCACGCCCTGCACGGTGCGAAGGGCCGGGCGGATCGTCCAGTCGAGCAGCTCGCGTTTCTCGGCCAGCGACAGCGGGCCCTCGATCGTGAACATGAAGACTTCGGAGAGCGGGGTGGAGATGGGGGCGAGGCCGCCGGACACGCTCTCCGGCATGTCCTTCATCACGCCCGCCAGCCGTTCGGTTACCTGCTGGCGTGCCCAGTAGAGGTCGGTGCCCTCGTCGAAATCGATCGTGACGTCCGCCACCGCATATTTGGCGGTCGAGCGCAGCACCGCCTGGCGCGGCAGGCCGAGCATCTCCAGCTCGATCGGCGCGATGATCCGGGTTTCCACCTCCTCGGGCGTCATGCCGGGCGCCTTGAGGATGATCTTCACCTGCGTCTGGGCGATGTCCGGATAGGCATCGACCGGCAGGGTCGAGAAGGCCCAGGCGCCAAGGCCGGCCGTGACCAGCGCGAGCGCCAGCACGAGCAGCCGATAGGACAGCGACCAGGCAACCAGAGCGCGCAGCATCTCAGTTCGCCGCCAGCGCCTTGAGCTCACTCGTGCCCGAGATCGCGACCTGCTCGCCCGCCTTCACGCCGGACAGCAAAACGGTGAGATCGCCTGCAGCCCCCGCGCTCGTCACCGCGCGCCGGACGATGCCGCCCGGCGTCCGCACGAACACCACGGGCTTGCCCTCGATCATGACGACCGCGTTGGTCGGCACGGCGATCGCGCCGGAGGTGGCGGGCTTCAGCAGCGTCACCGTCGTCGCCCGGCCGGAGATGAAGCCCGCCGACGCGGGCACGGTCGCGCGCAGCAGCGCCGAACGGGTGGTGGCGTCGACCGTCGAGCCGACGCTGGTGACCGTGCCGGTCACGCCTTCCAGAACGACCTTCATGCCGGGCCGGATCTGCCCGATCAGGCGCTCGGGCAATTGGGCGGTGATCTCGTAGCGGCCGGCGGCGTCGATCACGTAGGGCGCGCTGGTGCCGTCGACGGGCGCGCCCGCCTCGATCGCGGCTTTCGTGACCGTGCCCGCGATCGGCGCGGTGAGCGTATAGGTGCCGCCGCTGCGTCCGGCGTGGATCAGCGCGAGGGCGCGCTTCTGCTCGCCCAGTTCGGCCTCCGCCTCGCGCCGGGAGGCGCCCGCCTCGTCGGCGCGGGCGCCGGCGATCACGCCCTCGCGCGCCAGCTGATCGAGCCGATGCGCGGAGGCGCGCGAGACGGCGGCGCGGGCCGAGGCCTGCTCCATCGCCGCCTGCATCGTCAGCACCTCGCGGCTGGCGATCACGGCGAGCGGCTGGCCGGCGCGCACCTGCTGCCCCTCCACCACCATCGTCCGCGTGACGGAGCCGGGGATCGTCGCCGCCACCGCGACGCGCGCATTGGGGGGCGGCGCGATCGTCGCGGGTACATCCGCCACGGGCACCTCGGTCGCCGCCGTCGCCGCCGCGAAGGCGATGTCCAGACGGGCGACCTGCGCCGGGGTCAGGCCGATCGAGCCCGGCGGGCCCTTGGCGGCGGGCTCCGGCGCCTTGGCCTCCTCCCCACCCGAACAGGCGGCGAGAAGCAGCGAAAGCGCGCAGGCGGAGGGGAGGATGCGATGGGCCACGGCGCGTCCCTATCTGGCGAAGCTGCCAAAATGCTGTCAGTTTACCGCCCATGCGGATTTTGTTGGTCGAGGATGAGGCGGAACTGGCGCGGCGCACGATCGCCAGCCTGGCGCGGGCGGGGATCACCGCCGAATGGCTGCCCAAGGCCGAGGATGCGGCGGGATTCGCCGAGGACGGCTTCAATGCGCTGATCGTCGATCTCGGCCTGCCCGGCATCAGCGGGCTGGACCTGATCCGCCTGCTCCGCCGTCGCGGGGTGGCGACGCCGATCCTGATCCTCACGGCGCGGGGGAGCTGGGAGGAGAAAGTGGAAGGCCTGAATGCCGGTGCGGACGATTTCCTCGTGAAGCCGGTGCGCGCGGAGGAACTGATCGCGCGCCTTCATGCGCTGGCGCGCCGTGCGGCGGGGCATCTCGTCTCGCGGCTGGAAGCGGGCGCGCTCGCGCTGGACACCAGCACGCGGGAGGCGTGGCTGGAGGGATCGGCGATCGATCTCACCAAGAACGAATTCCGCCTGCTGCGCGCCTTCCTGCTGGAGCCGAGCCGCACGCTGTCCCGCGAGGCGATCCTCGACAGGCTCTATGCGCTGGAGACGGAGCGCGATCCCAATACGGTGGAGGTGCTGGTCGGGCGCCTGCGTCGCAAGATCGGCCATGCGCGCGTCGCCACGATGCGCGGCTTCGGCTATCGGCTCGTCCCGTGAGCGGCGCCCGCGCGCACAGCCTGCGCTTCCGCTTCGCGGTCGCGTCTCTGCTCTGGGTGGGGATCGGAACGTTGGTGGCGGGCCTCGTCATCAGCGGTCTTTATCGCCGCCACGTCACGCACACCTTCGTCAGCGATCTCGCCAACCATCTCGACGAACTGGCGAGCCTTACGGTCAAGGGTGCGGACGGGCGCCCGGCGATCGATCGCCCCCTCTCCGATCCCCGTTTTCAGGAGAAGCGCTCCGGTTTCTACTGGCAGATCGAACGCGACGGGCGGCCGGCGCTCATCTCCGCATCGCTGGCGGGCCATCACCTCGTGCCGTCCCGTGGCGACGATACGGACCTGCCGATCTGGACGCGCGATCATGGCGAGTGGCTGCTGCGGATCGATCGGCCGGGCCCCGCTGGCCTGCTCTTCTCGATCACCGCGTCCGGCCGGGTGCTGGACGCCGAGCTTCAAGCCTTCCGCACCGATCTGGCCGTCTCGCTCGGCGTGTTCGCCACGCTGATGCTGGTCGGGGCCGCTCTCCAGGTGCAATATGGCCTGCGTCCCACGCAGCGCCTGGCCGAATGGATCGAGGATCTGCGCCGGGGGCGGCGCGATCGGTTGCCGGACGACGTGCCCAGCGAATTTGCGGGCGTCGTGCAGCAGATGAACGAACTGATCAAAGCGCAGGCGGCGCTCGTCGCGCGTGCGCGCATCGAGGCGGGCAATCTCGGCCACAATCTGCGCACTCCGCTGGCCCTGGTCACCGGGGAAGCGGAGCAACTGGCCGATGCCGGCCACGATGCCAGCGCGGCCTTCATCCTCGACCAGTGCCACCGGATGCAGCGCCAGATCGACTATCAGATGAAGCGGGCCGCCGCCGCCGGCGCGCGCGGGACCGGGATCGTCGCCGATCTGCGCGACTTCATCGGCCCGATCGCCGACGCGTTGCGGCGGCTCCATGCCGCGCGCGACGTGGCGATCGCCAACGATATTCCGGCGGGCCTGTCGGTCGCCTGCGATCCCGGCGATCTTGCCGAGATTCTGTCCAACCTGATCGACAATGCCTGCAAATGGGCCGGCTCGACCGTGCGGATCGGCGCCGCGGCGCATGCTGAAGGGATCGCAATCTCAGTGGCGGATGACGGCCCCGGAATCCCCCACTCCGAGAGAGTGAGGGTCCTCGAAGTCGGTGTCCGCCTCGACGAAACCACGCCCGGAACCGGGCTCGGCCTCACCATCTCGCGCGATATCGCCGCGCTGTACGGGGGCACGCTCGATCTGCGGACGGCCCCCGATGCGCAAGGTCTGGTTGTGATGGTGCGATTGCCCCGCCGATGACGCCGATGATGGGCGCGGGAGGCGCCCATCCCGATGCGATCCGGGATCAGGGGCGCTGCGAACTGGCCTCCTGGATCAGCTTGGCGGCCTCCGCCTTGGCCTCGTCGGCCTTCGCTTCGCCCGAGGCGATATCGTCCGCCAGCAGCATGAGCTGGTGGCCCGTGACCGAGCCGGCATCGGCATCCTCGCCGAGCGTGAGGCCCTTGTTCCGGGCGACCGCCTGCGCCCAGTCTGCGCGGACGGCCGCCCAATAATCCTTCGTCTTCACCCAATATTCGTCGGCGGCGGCCACCGGGAAATCACTGGCCGGCACATAGGAGTTGAGCAGCACCTCGTGCGCGAAAGTCTGCCGGGTGCCGTCCTTCGTCCCGATCTTGGCATTGTCCTGCTCATGCACCCAGCCGGTGGGCGTCAGCGCGTGGCGATTGGTGCCGATATAATGATCGTAGGGCGGCTTGCGGGTGGCGTCGCGGCGGGCGAGGGGGCGGCTGGTCTCGTCGCTCATCCAGCGGGCGACGCCGTCGTCATAGCGCCAGCGACCGAGGCCGCCGTAACGCGGGCTGTCGTCGGTCTGGTAGACGGTCTGCGACCAGGCGCCCTTGCGGGCCGTCGCCGAGACGGGGAGCAGCGACCAGCGGCCCCGTCCGACATAGGACAGGACGGTGGCGGGCTGCCACGCCCAGTCCTGACGCCAATGCTTGATTACCATGGGCTTCTTGTCCTCGCCCTCGACCACCAGCAGATGCTGGAGGCCGATCACATCGGGCGTGTCGATCACGACGCGGACGACCTCGTGCCCGCCGCTGAGCTTGGGCTCGAACAGCTTGTAGCCGGCGACGAGGGGGACGGTCTCGCGCATGTCGAACGTCACCTTGAAGGTGCCGGCCATGGCGAGGATCGAGGCGCGGTCCTTCGCCTTGTCGCCATAGACCGGGGCGACCGCGAACGACGCCTGGGCGACGGCCGGCGCGGCCGCCAGCGGCGCCGTCAGCACCGCGATCGAGAGCAAAATGCGATATGTCATGATCGTTGGTCCTCAGAAGGTCGCGGCGAGCGAAAGGCCGAAATTGCGGCCCGGCTGGCTGTAGGCATCCCGGATCGACGAGGTCGCGGCGAGGCCGCGCACATCGCTCCACCAGAAATATTTCTTGTCGAAGATGTTGAACAGGCCGGCGCGGATCGTCGCATGATCGAGGATCCGGAACGAGGCGGTCGCATCGACGATCCAGAAGCCCGACGGCGTGAAGCAGCTCGTCGTGGTGGTGTTGCAGCTGTTGTTCGTGCGCGAGACTTTCTTGCCGGCCGAATGGGTGGTGACGATCTCGGCGCGGAACGGGCCGCCCTCGGGCTGGTAGAAGGCGCCGGCGACGAACTTGAACGGCTCGACGCTGTCGAGCGGGCGCGTGCCCGCCACGCCGGCCTGCCGCACGGAGCCCTTCGCCCAGCTCAGCGCGGTCCGCACGCCGAAGCCCTGCGGCAGACGATAATCGCCCTTCGCCTCGATCCCGTGGATCTTCACCCGGCCGAGATTGACGTACTGATAGACGGCCGGATCGGCGGCGGTGAAGCTGCCGCGCACCTGGATCTGATCGATGAAGTTGCGGAAGCGGCTGCTGAACGCGACCAGCTCGGCCGTCGCGCCGCTGCCGGCGAAGCGGATGCCGCCCTCGACGCTGCGGCTGCTTTCGGGCTTCAGGTCCGGGTTCGGGACCGAGCGGTAATTGGCCACCACATTGGCGAAGCTGTTGTTGATCTGGTTGGGCTCGGGCGCCTTGAAACCCTGTGTGTAATTGGCGAACAGGCGGATCTGCTCGATCGGTTTCACCACCGCGCCGATGCGGGGGGTGAGCTTCGATCCGCTTTGTTTGCTCGGTACGAAGCCGGTGAACAGGGCGTCGGCCTTCGGATCCAGCTTGTAATGATCCCAGCGCAGCGCCGGATAGAGCGTGACGAGGCCGTCCGCGATGCGGATCTCGTCCTGTGCGAACAGGCCGACGAGGCTGTAGTTCGTGGTGGGAAAGGCGCGCGTCGGATAGACTTCGCCCGCAGGCGGCACGGTGCCGTCGCGCACGCCGGTCTGGCGGGTGCGGCTATAATCCGCGCCATAGACGAACAGATGCTCGGTGCCGGCGATCGACGCCTTGCTTTCCAGCTGCAGCATCGCGCCATAGACGCGATTGTTGAAGCGATTGATGCGGCGGCGATCGGCGGCCGTGTTGCGATCCTCCAGCGCATCCTGCAGCGTGCGGCTGTTCTGCCACCAGGCGGCGGCGCGGACGCCCGAGATCAGCCCTTCGCCGATGTAACGATAGTCGAGGGTCGCACGATCACGCTTCGTATCGTCGGCGGCGGTGAGACCGAGAACCGAGGTGGAGGCGAGCGGCGGCTTGGCGATCGCGCTCAGCACGTTCGTATCCACGTCGGAATCGAAATGCTCGTAGGTGGCGCGCACGCGATGCGCGTCGGACGGCTGCCACACGACCCGGCCGAGCACCGCGTTGGACGCCGTATCCTGCGGATTGGGCGTGGTGCGATCGGTGTTGGCGCTGTCGTTCGTGCCTTTGTTGTCCAGTTCCTTGCCGTCGCGGCGGGTGTAGGCGACCATCGCCGAGAACTGGCCCGACTTGCCGGCGAGGACGGCGCTCTCGCTCCAGCTTTCGTCCGAACTGTCGTATCCGACGCGGGCGCCGCCCGCGATCGTCTTGCCGTCCTTCAGGAAATCCGCCGGGTCCTTGGTGATGAAGCTCACCGCGCCGGCCACACCGTCGGAGCCGTAAAGCGCGGAGGCCGGGCCGCGCAGGATCTCAACCGACTTGACCAGATCAAGGTCGACATAGTCGCCCCGGCCCACGGACTGCGCGCCGAAGCTGAACCCGTCCGGCACACGCACGCCATCGACGGTGATCAGCACGCGATTGCCCTCAAGCCCGCGAATGTTGAAGCCGCTGTTGCGATCACGCCCGGTGGAGGCGCCGGCCGCCGTGAAGCGGGCGGGGGCGCGGCGGACGGCGACGCCGGGCTCGTAACGGATCAGATCCTTGATATCGTTCACGAAGCGATCGGTGATGGTGGATGCGTCGATGACGGACACGGTCGCCGGCACATCAATCACGGACTTTTCGGTGCGCGTGGCCGTCACGGTGATCTGTTCGGCTTCGCTCGTGCCGTCGGCAGCGGCGCCGACATCGGCGGCGGACAGGTCGGCGGCATGGACCGGCGACGACAGGATCAGCGCCGCGAGGGCGGCGCCGGTCAGGTAACTCGACTTCATGGATCATTCCCCTTCTCATCTTGTTGCTATTGCGAATCGTTCTCGTTAGCAAGAGGGGGTGATGGAGGATGGAATGACGCGGCGGGATCGGGTTATGGCGGAGCGGAAACGTGGCGCGATGGCGCTGCGGGGCGCGCTGGGGGTGTTGATGCTGGCGCCGCCGGCGGCCGCTCACATGCCTTACGTGCTTCCGTCGGTATTCGACGTGGGCACGCGCAGCGCGATCGGCATCGAGGCGGCCTTCAGCGAGGATGCGTTCCGGCCCGAAATCGGCATGGACAATGCTCCGTTCGAAGCGACGGGGCCGAATGGCACGACCGTCCGATTGGCGGCGCCGACCCGTCTCGGGGATCGCACCGTCGCCGAAGCGCCGCTGTCGGCGGAAGGGATCTGGCGCATCTCGTCCGGCCAGCGGCTCGGCCGGATGAACCGGATGGTGCGGGACGGCGCCACGTGGAAGGTTTTGGGCGAAGATGCGGCCGCGCCGGCCGGCGCGACGATCCTCAAGGTGCAGAGTACCACGCTGGCCGATGCCTATGTGCTGCGCGGCCATCCGGGAGCGGCCGGCGCGCTGAAGCCGCGGGGCACGGGGCTGGAAATCCATCCGCTCGGCGATCCGACGGCGGCGGGGAAGGGGGAGCCGATCGCGTTCGAGATCCTGTATCAGGGCAAGCCGTTGCCGGGCGCGACCGTTTCGGCCTTCCGGGAGGCCGGCTATTATGACGGCCGGAAGACCTTGCCGGATGCGATCACGGGCGCGGACGGCCGGTTCAGCCTCACGCCACCCGATGCCGGCCGCTACCTCCTTCTCGTCCGACATCGGGACGCGGCACCGCAGACGGCGGCGGCGCCTTATTACAGCTATTCGGTGACGCTCGCGTTCGAAGCGATGTAGCGCTGAGGCGATGGGATGGGCGCGGGCTCATCCCATGACGCGGCAGGATGGCCGGCTTTTCGGCACCGAACCCGAAGATCTGTTTTTGGGGCTGGACCGGGGAATCCCGCCCGCACTATCGGGCGGCCATGAGACGATCCCGACGCCGACCGGCCTGGCCGCCCTCCAGGCCATGGACCCCCGATGAGGATCGCACGCTCGTCGAATTGTGCCAGATCGGCGCCACCTGCGACATCTGGAAAACGGTGTTTCCCGATCGCCGGTTCGGCGAAGTCGCGGAGCGGCGGCTGGATCTGCGGCCGCCGCTCGCTCCGCTTCTCTGAACCGGCGGCAGGCGATCGTGCGTTGCTCCGTGTTCGATGGGTTTCCGGCATCGGCGTGGAGGAAAGGACTATGGCCATCATGAGACAATCGGCGCTTCTGCTGGCCTGCGCGACAGGGCTTTTCGCGAGTGCCGCCGCGATCGCCGGCCCCTATGCATCGCGCGATATCGGCGGCTGGACCGTCGCGCCCAGCAAGGATGGGTCGGGATGCTTCGTCACCCGGACGTTCGATCGGCCCGGCGAGACGACCCTGCTCCTCGGCCTCGATCTCGACGGGAAAAACCATCTGTCGGTGCTGAACACGCATTGGTCGATCAAGCCGCAGGATCGGCTCAAGCTCGACTTCCGCCTTTCGAATGGCGGCTATACGAAGCATTTCGCCGTCGGCATGGTGTCCGAGGGAAAACAGGGGTTCGTGACCAGTTTCGAGACGAAATTCCCGACCTTCTTCGCGACGTCGAAGATCCTCCAGATCTTTCGCGGCGACGTTCCGGTCGAGCGGCTGGCCCTCGATGGCAGCGGTGCCGCAGTGGTGGAATTGCGCACCTGTGTCGAGGCGCAACGGGACAAGCCGGTGAAGGCGGGTCCCGACGAACGGGCATCCGACGACATACCAGCGGATCCGTTCGCTGCGGATCCGAAACGAAAGTTGAGAAGCACGAAGAAATAGCACAGATGCGCGGCGGAAGATGCGATGAAGCGCCCCAGCCGTGCGATGTGAAAATTGCGGTAAACCGCTGGCCGGAGAAGATGCACATTCGAACAGATCGGGATTGCAGGCCTATCCTTCCTCGGCTTGATTGTTCCAATCGTTTAACGACTGGAAGATATGCGATGTCCCCATTTGTGTCGAAATCTGCGCTGGCTGTGGTAACTTTGGTGGGTGCCATGGGTCTCGGTGGCTGCGCGACGAAATCCTATGTGCGCGAACAGATCGCCCCCGTGAGCCAGCGCGTCGGCACGCTTGAGGCGAAATTGCAGGAAACGGACGGCACCGCCAAATCGGCGTTGGCGGAGGCGCAGGCCGCATCCGGGCAGGCGCAGAATAATGGCCAGCGGCTCGACCAGATCAACGGGCGCGTCGATGGCCTCGATCAGCGGCTGACGGTGCAGGAAGCGAAGCGCGCGAAGCAAGCGCGCCATTGATCGCGCCCCGCGCGACGGACTGACCTGCCTGTTTTTCCTGTTTCGGCCGTCTCCGCGTGAGGCGGCCGAACCTGTTTGAGCGTTCGAGAGTGATGATCCTGATCCTGCGGCTGCTCGCCGGAATCGTGCTGATGATTCCGACCTGGTCGAACGCTCGCCCGCCCAAGCCCGCGCCGGCCGGACCCGTTGGCATCGAAGCCCCGGCCGACAAGGCCAAGGCGCAGATCAGTCCGTCCGCGGAAGCCGCGCGCGTGATCGCATGGGTGCTCGCGTCAAAGGACAATCATGGCCTGCCCTGGCTTGTCGTCGACAAGAAACGGGCCGCGCTGTTCCTGTTCGATGCGAAGGGCGGATCGCTGGACGCGGTGCCCGTGTTGCTCGGCCTTGCCGAGGGCGATGATGCCAGCCCCGGTGTCGGCAGCAAGAAGCTGGCCGATCTCGGCCCCGCAGAAAAGACGACACCCGCCGGGCGCTTTCTCGCCAAGTTCGGATTGCCGGTGGCAGGGGAGCGCGTGCTGTGGGTGGACTATGCGACCTCCGTCGCGCTCCATCCGATTCCCAAGGATGTCGGCGCCCGAGAAAGGCGGCGCGAGCGGATGCTGTCGCTCACCGCCGACGACAATCGCATCACCTTCGGCTGCATCAACGTGCCCAAGCTGTTCTACGGCAAGCTCCTGCGCCCGCTCTTCCAGAAGAAAGGCGGCTATGTGTACGTTCTGCCCGACACCAAGCCGATCGAGGTGGTTTTCCCGCGGCTGCGCGTCCAGGCGGTAACGGCGGGCGCCACCGGGGAATGAGGTGACTGCGGCAGCGGGAGGCCGGGGCGGACGCGGGGCAACGCCGCCATTGTTTGTGCGGTCCGAGGCGGTCTATCTGCCACATCTCGATGATGTCGTCTGATTGGAGTTGCCCATGTTCCGGCCCGCTATGATGCTCTCTCTGCTCGTTGGGAGCGCGGCTGTGGCCCAGGCCGGGCAGCCGGTGGCGGATGCGACGACGCCGTCCCATCGCTTCGGGCCGCGCGACGTCTTCTCGTTGTCGCAGGCGAGCGACGTGCAGATCAGCCCCGACGGCAAGCGCATCGCCTATACGCGCGCCACCGGCGACATCATGATCGACGGGGATCGCAATGAGGTCTGGCTGGTCGATGTCGCCAGCGGTCAGCAGACGCCGTTGGGCGTGGCGGGCAGCTCGCGGCCGCGCTGGTCGCCGGACGGCACCCGTCTCGCCTTTTCCGCGCGGGCCGACGGGCAGAAGCCGCAAATCTATGTCCGCTGGCTGGCCACGGGCACCAATGCCGCGATCACGACCGTGCCCGAGGCGCCGTCCGACATGGCCTGGTCGCCGGACGGCAGGAAGATCGGTTTCACGATGTTCGTGCCGGGCGAGGGCGAGAAGCTCGGCGCTCCGATCGCCAAGCCCGAGGGGGCGAAATGGGCGGAGCCGCTGAAGATCATCGGGCAGGTGCGCTACCGGGCGGACGGTGCCGGCTATCTGCGTCCGGGATATCGTCACGTCTTCACCGTTTCGGCGGATGGCGGCGCCGCCCGTCAGCTGACCTTCGGGCCCTATGACGATGGCCGCAGCATCGCCTGGGCGGGGAACAGCCGCAGCCTGCTGGTTTCGGCCAATCGCGGCAAGGATCCGGAGCGCGACGCCCAGAATAGCGACATCTTCTCCGTGGATGCCGAGAGCGGCGCGCTGCGCCAGCTGACCACGCGCTACGGTCCTGACGAGCAGCCGGCCACATCGCCCGACGGCCGCCTGATCGCGTTCGTCGGCTATGACGACAAATTGCTGGGCAATCAGAGCAACCGGCTGTCGGTGATGAACGCCGACGGCAGCAACGCCCGCGTGCTGGCCACGATCGATCGCGATCTCGGCGATCCGCAATGGTCGGGCGACGGCAAGTCGATCTTCGTCAGCTATGCCGATCACGGCGTGACGAAGGTGGCGCGGGTGACGCTGGACGGCCACATGACGAATGTGGCGTCGGGCCTCGCCAGCGGCGAACTCGACCGGCCGTATTCCAGCGGCGATTACAGCGTCTCGAAGAGCGGCGCCGTCGCCGTTACGGCGGGGGATGGAACGCATCCGGGCGATGTCGCGATCGTCGGGCGAGGGGGCGAATTGCGGCGCCTGACGAACCTCAACCGCGATCTGTTCGAGGGCAAGACGCTGGGGCAGGTCAAGCCGATGGCGGTGACCTCCTCGGCTGGCGGGCTGCCGATCGATGCGTGGATGGTGACACCGCCCGATTTCGATCCCAACCGCAAATATCCGATGATCCTGGAGATCCACGGCGGGCCCTTCTCCAGCTACGGCCCGGTCTGGTCGACCGACGATCAGCTGTATGCGGCGGCGGGCTATATCGTGGTCTATGCCAATCCGCGCGGCTCGACCTCCTATGGCGAGGAATTCGCGAACCGCATCCACCACAATTATCCGAGCGAGGATTATGACGACCTGATGAGCGTCGTCGATGCCGCGATCGCGGGCGGGCATGTCGATCCGAACGCCCTGTTCGTCACGGGCGGATCGGGCGGCGGCCTGCTCACCGCGTGGATCGTGGGCAAGACCGACCGCTTCAAGGCGGCGGTCTCGCAGAAGCCGGTGATCAACTGGACGAGCGAGGTGCTGACCACCGACGGCTATACCACGATGGCCAAATATTGGTTCGGCAAGATGCCGTGGGAGGATCAGGAGCAATATTGGCGCCGCTCGCCGCTGAGCCTCGTCGGCAATGTGAAGACGCCGACGGCGGTGATGGTGGGCGAGGAGGATCATCGCACCCCGCCGGGCGAGGCCGAGCAATTCTATGCCGCGCTCCAGATCCGATCGGTGCCGACCACCCTGATCCGCGTGCCCGGCGCCAGCCACGGCGGCCTCGCGGATCGCCCGTCCCAGCTCGTGGGCGAGAATGCCGCCATCCTGGCATGGTTCGATCGCTATCGGCCGCGTTGAGGGAGGCGTTCCGGGGCGCGGTGACGCCCCCGGAAGGTTTCCAGCTGGCCACACCGATAAGGCCGGGAGGGGAGGATCGATATGAACGGGACCCAGGACGCGGAGGGGCTGTCGCGCCGGATCGCGGAGTATATCGTCACGACCTCCTATGAGGATCTGTCGCCCGCCGTCGTGCGGGCGACGAAGCGCTCGCTGCTCGACGCGATCGGCGTGATGATGGCCGCGACCACGCTCGGCACCGGCTGCGAACCCTTCGCCGATCTGGCCCGCGAAGGCGGCGCGGGATCGGCGACGCTGATCGGGCGCGGCGCGAGCGCGACGCCGGCGCTGGCCGCGCTGGCCAATGGGGCGCTAGCCCACGCGATCGATTTCGAGGACGGGCATGATGGCGCTCCGGTCCATCCCAATGCGGTGCCGATCCCGGCCGCGCTCGCCTGGGCGGAAGGGCAGGGGGGGATCGATGGCCGCCTGTTCCTCACCGCGCTGGCGATCGGCTGCGATCTGGTGTGCCGGATGGGGCTGGCCCTGGCCGAGGATCCGGCG